>JAVBQS010000040.1:0-11131 GCA_031548835.1 Spirochaetia bacterium | reverse complement strand
AGATTTATTTAAAATTTTGAATTTTTGCTGAATTTCCATCAGTTTATATACAGACCTGGCAGGATATCCCTCTTTTTTTGCTTTGATAGCATAATAATCATCTGCCCGCGGATTATCTTTTTTACCCATATTGACTAATTCTGGTTTCCCTCTAAAGTATATTTATGATTAATGATTATAACCGCAGGCTAAAAAAAATAGAAGAACATATTTATAGTATTATAACAGAACAGAAAAATGCCTCATTTGCTTCAGATATAGATGATATTCATGAAAATAGTTTTAGTAAAAGCTTTTTAGAACATATATATAATATAAATATACCTTTTATTGATCTTTTAAAAAGAGGCGGTAAAAGATGGCGTCCAATGCTTATGCTTCTTTTATATGAAATTAAAAATGCCAACACAGAAAAAATAATTCCATTAACTCCTCTTGTGGAATTTTCACATAATGGAAGTTTAATAGTAGATGATATTGAAGATAATGCTGATTTAAGAAGAGGAAAGCCTGCTATTCATATAATTCATGGCATTGATATGTCTATAAACAGCGCAAATTTTCTCTATTTTCTTGCTTTTAATGCAATTGATAATTCTGATTTTGAAAATAATCTTAAATTTATATTTTACCGTTATTATGCAAAAGCAATGAAGCGGCTTCATATAGGGCAGGGGCTTGATATTCAGTGGCACAAAGATCACTCGTTTTTTCCAAAAGAAGAAGAATATTACCAGATGTGCAGGTTTAAAACAGGAGCTCTTTCAAGGCTTGCGGCAGAGATAGCTATTACAGCTTCGGGCGGAAGCAATGAAGAAATTTATAAAGTAGGACATGCCTGTGAAGAGATGGGTGTAGGATTTCAGATTCTTGATGATGTAATAAATCTTACAAAAGGCAATCCTGGTAAAAAAAGGGGAGATGACATTATCGAAGGCAAAAAAAGCCTTCCTGTAATACTTTTTAGCCAGGATAACTGCAATGTTGAGCAACTTGCTCTCTATTTTAACGAAGCAGCCGGAACAGATGTTTTAAAAAAGGAAAAAGCTGTTGAAAAAGCAATTAATCTTCTTGAAAAAAATAATTCTATAGAAAAAGCTAAAATAAAAGCGCTGGATATATTAGAAAAATCAGGAAAAACAATTGAAAACAGATATGAGAACTCTATTGCCAGAGAACTTCTGTTTTTTATCTTTGATTCTTTTAAGCAGCTTATATAAATTATAGTATGAGGCAAAAATAGATGAGAAATATAATTAGAAAACCATTTAGATATAGTTATAGTAATGCTGTTTTATTTATTATTGCAATTAATTTTCTTGTTTTTCTTTTAACATATTTAAAACCGCAGTATATGTATCTTTTTGCAATGCGTCCTATCAATGTGGATAATTACCATACCTACTGGCAGTTTGTGACATATATGTTTACACATGCTGGTTTTTCCCACATATTTTTTAATATGCTGGGCCTTTTCTTTTTCGGGTTTCCTGTTGAAAGAAGAATGGGAAGCAGAGAGTTTCTGCTTTTCTATTTTTTCTGCGGAATAGCTGCCGGCATTTTTTCCTATTTTTTTTATAAGACAACAGGTAGTCCTTATGTATTTTTGCTTGGCGCTTCGGGCGTTGTTTATGCAGTCCTTCTTGCATATGCAGTATACTTTCCTGATACAGTTATTTTTATAATGGGAATATTGCCGTTAAAAGCCACCTGGGTTGTGATAATATATACAGCTATAGAGATTTTTTCACAGCTTGGCAATCCATCTTCCGGAGTTGCGCATCTTACCCATCTTGCCGGTTTTGCATTTGCATACCTCTATATGTGGATAAGGCTTGGGATTAATCCTGCAGATGTTTTTTTTAGAAGAAGATAACAGATTTTATTTATAATCCGATAATATAGCTATATTATTTCTATAAAAAACAGGCTGCAGTCTTTTATTATTAAGAAATTGAAATTCCATAATTCCGAAAACAAAAGGTTTTTATCTGTGATTTCTTTAAAAAAATATTTAGTTTTGCTAATTTATTTAATACTTTTCTGTTTTCCGCTCAAAGCACAGCTGCGGGATTGTCCTGTTTTTAATAATGAATTCTGGTTTTTTGAAGAAAATAGCCCAACACTAATTGTTATTGAAAAAAATCAGGAAGAACAAAAAGAAGAAGTCAGAAAAAAAATAAAATATCTTCTTGATGAAGCTGTTTTTGTTTATTCAGGAATGATCTATGGTTTTACTTTTACCTATACTCCAAGCGATATTAAAAGAGGTGTAAAAGAAGAGTTTGTCATAGTTCCGACTGCTGTTATACAATATGGAGATCCTGCATTAAATGTTAAGTCAACAAGAAGAGAAAAAGCAAAAACATTTGTAAGAATTGAATACAGATGCACAGATTATCAGCAGAACTGGATAGATTACTGGAAAAGCAGCATTTTTCCGCTTATAGGAGGAACGGGAACCAGTTTTGCAGGCGAGGGAGCAGCATCAAGAATTGAAGCAATGGAACAGGCTGTAAAAGAAACTGTAAGAAATTATATGAGGGGAAAAATACATAATAAACCGAAAAGCATATCTGGAAGTTTCATTTTTCAGGAAGCTCCTGTTATTACCCATGCTGCAGGATTATATACAGCATCTGTTAAAATAAAGCTTGATATTACAAATATTGAAAACTACAATTTATTTTAACAAGAGGAAAATTTATGGAGATAGTTCTTGCAGGAACAGCTGCCAGAAATAATATTCCTGCTTTTAGATGCGTCTGCAGCGTATGTGCCCAGGCGCGGGAAAGCCATGACAGAAAGCTGAAAAGAAAAAATAGCTGCGCTGTAATTATTGGAAACAGGGGCGAAAAAATTCTTATAGATACACCGCCTCAATTTATGAATCAGCTTGAACAGTGCGGAATAAACGATACCGAGATTGATAATATTCTTTTTACACATGGGCATGGAGACCATATACTTGGACTGTTTTTTGCTCTTTCTGTTAAAAAATCAAAAGGCGCTGTTATAGATTCGCCTCTAAATATTTATATGGGAAAAGAAACTCTTAGGGCTATTACTTCTATATTTAAAATTCCAGCAGGCGATGAAAAAACAAAAAACCTGGATGATGTTATTAAACTAAATACTATTGAAGAACATAAAGAATTTAATATTGGCAGCATATCAGTAACAGCTCTTGAAACTGACCATCTTAATATAAGATCTTCCGGCATGCTGCTAAAAAAAAGAGATTCTTTTGGTTATTGTTTAAGTGAAAAAGGGAAAAATTTCTATTATTTTGCAGCAGCAGCAAAAAAGCTGCCTGAAGAAACACTTGGTTTTATGAGAAGAAAAAGGCCTGACTGTATAATTATAGATTGTACTTATGAAAAAACAGATGCAATGTCGGATCACGGTGATATTGAAAGTGTTATAGGTTTAAGAAATATGTTTCTTGATGGGAGAATAATAATTTCACATATTGATCATAGCAATCTTACGCCTGTCGAGCTTTCAAAGATATTTGATAATGAAGGTATTGAGATAGGGTATGACGGGTTTAAGATACAATTGTAGCGGTGGATGGTTATTTTGTGCTTAATATATTAATCCAATTGAATAACATGTTCTTTTAAGTTTAATGTAGCATCGTCTATATAAAAAGTAATTAGAACTTCAGTTCTATATAATTTTTCTGTGTGGCTCATTTTTGCAATTCCATATAAAAAGAATGGATGTGCTAAACTGTTCATAGGAAATCCAATAAAAGACTTTTCTAGAAAAGATTCCTGGCTGCTTATATTGAATATATCTGTATTTCCAAATGCATCTGAAAACCCGGCTTCTTTTGAAAATTTTCAAAGAGCTATTATTTTATTGTCTTTTTCAAGAAAGTAAACAATTTCTTTTATATATTCTGTTTCTCCATCAAGTTCTTGAGATTGTTTATCTGTTAGATTTTCTTTAACAATTCCTAATTTAATTTTATATCCTTTTTGTATTATAGAATTATAAGTTTTTTTATGTAAATATTGTTCAAGTGAAATCTCAAGTATTTCATAGTGAGTTATATCAAATTCTATTCTATTATTTTCTTTAGAAATAGTGGTTATTCCATTGTAAAAAATTATATTGTCTTCTTTTTTATCTATATTTTTTTTGGGAGAACAGGATATAGATAAATTTTTTTTGATGTATTCATATCAATTTTCTTCTTTCCTTTCTAATTTACTCCAGTCTATATATGCCTGTTTTTTTGGCTCTGTTTTTGTTGAAAATGGCGCATAGGTCTGATTAATCTGTTGTTCGGAAGCATTATAAACTTGCCCATATCTTCCATTTCGTTTTACTAAATCATCGTCTGCTGATGCATACCTCTTTTATCCGAGATGTAAACATAAAAGAATTTATATTTATTCTAATTATTTATTGAATTTTCTCAAGAAATAAATGCCTGCTATTGTTGTATCAGAATATTTAGTTCCCTTATAAATATCTTCTATTGTAAATCTAATAATTCCGTTAATCTTTTCTGGTAACTTTATAATCTGGGGATTTGCTGTATCTTCAATTATATAAGACCAATTATTATTATTACATGTTATTTTAATTTTTTTTACACGTGAATTAGCATAATATAAATCAGGTCGATTTGGATTTATAAAACCATTAAAAAAAAGAATTTCATCAGTTTCGCTTATTATTTCTTTTTCTATCCATTCATCAATTCCATAGTCACTTTTACCTTCTATCCATGGTGAAGTAACTTGGAAATAATACTTTCCACTACCATTGTATTCTATTTTTTTTCCTGAAATAGTTTCAGTAAAAATACTACTTGTTTTTTGATAACTCCACATGCCTTTAGATATTCCAATAGAATTATCACGTATCCCTTCGCCTGTTGTTATATACTTAGAATTCTTATTTATTCCAAAAAATGCATCATTATTTGAACAATCAATTAAAATACATATTAGACTTTTGTAGTATAATACAAGATATTTTTTTTCATTTACAAAAAAATAAGTAAATCCTTCCTTCATTTCAATTTTGTAGTTGCCTTCAATATTAGCTTTTATAAATTCTCCTTCTTCTAATTTTGCTAAATCAAGTTCTGGTATATCACAATAGAATTTTGATTTAATAAAAGAAAGTTTGAATGGTGGATTTATAAGATCATTATAATATGCAACAAAGTAATATTCATTGTTTTCAAAATCATATAAATTTTGAGTATTGCAATTTAGACAGATAAAAAAAGAAAAAATCATAAAAAAAAACTTATATTTATTTAACATTTTATTTCTCTATTATTGAAAATAAGGACTGCTTTCTACTAATCTGCCGGAAATCTTATCATTATATTTAATACCCCAAGATTTTAAAGTTGCAACAACATTAACAATAGAGCCTTTGGAATTTCCTGTTTGACCAACAAGACACCCATCGCTACTAAAAAATAATGTATCATGAGCTCTCCATGGGATTTCATTTTTTTCTGTTGTTCCATCGCTTCTTAACTTATCCCCAGACATTAATGTTCCGCCAGAAATAGTTAAAACATTAGGAGCATATTTAGATTCATTAGAATTCTCAGGGCCTAGTGTAAGTTCTATATCACCAGGAGCTATAGCATTATCTATCTTGCTGCCTTCCATTGTTGGCACTGATGTTATAGGAATCCATAAGGATTCATTTTTATCATTATTAATAATTACTAAAAAGTCTTTTCCTTTAAGTTCAGGATGTTGTTTATTTATTGTCTTATAACTTTCACAATCCCTTACAACATATAATGTAATATTTACAATTATCTTATTATCATTATTATTTTCCCTAATAATTTTAATCCTATTATGATCTTTTGGCACCCCACTCTTTATTCCATAACTATTAAGCAGGTCGTAGCATTTACCATAAAGCATCTCAACTACATTATCACTTGCCTTGCCATCTATTCCTTCCTTTACCATCCCATCAGCAAGTGTATCTCTCATCTGTAGTACCAGTGCTCTGAGATGCGGGTTTGTCATTTGATCATATCTACCTTTTAGCGAATCAAGGTATTCATTAAACTTATCAAGAAAACTGTAAATATTATTTCTTGCCTGCTTTGCTGTGACTTCTATCATTTTTTATCCCTCTTTTGAAAAAATACCCCAAGCTTTTCTTAACCTTACAACTCTTAAAAACAGCAGTCAATCAAAAAATAAATTTTATTAGACCTGTTTGATAACTCTGTTAAAAGTCATTTTGTGAACATCAAATAAGTACTAATTCGGCCACAATGTATGATTTTTTTTACTAATAGCTCATAATCTTAAAAGTTTTTTTATAACCTTGGCATGGTAAGCTTATCGAACAGGTCTATTATAAAAAATTATCTTTTATACTTAACAACAATTCTTATATTGGAGATTTTGGAGAAAATGGAGATTTTTAAAAATGAATTTTGAAAATACAATTTTAATTTTGCGGAATTAATTTAAAGTAAAATAAAATATCTTCAAGCCCTTTGTCATATTCTTTTTCAGAAACATATTGGACTATTTTTTTCACATCAGCAGCTGCATTTAAAGGCGCAGCGCTAAATCCTGTTTTCTGTAAAAAAGGAATGTCTACATGAGAGTCTCCCACTCCAAGAATATTTTGGAGCGCAATTCCTGTTTCTTTAGATAAAAATTCTATCCCTTTTCCTTTGTGAAATCCTGCAGGAATTATATTAAGGCTTTCAGGTGAGTAAATAAAATTAAATTTTTCAGCAATACCGTTACCTACTTTTTCAATAATTATTTCCTTGAATTTTATTGATTTGTCTTTTGGAAAAAGCCCGACTGTAAAATTTTTGCCTCCTTCCAGTTCTGCAAGATTTTTTTCTACAAAATTTTCACATATAATATCTTTTATAATTTCAATTTCTTTCAAGACTTTAAGATGCGGGTGCGGTTTAAATGTGTGTTCTTTGGGGTTATATATTCCTGTTCCATGTTCATAAATAGCAGGGACAAAACCATGTATCATTTGGAGGACTGCTTCTATATATGTTGCAGGCCTTCCTGTTATAACTGTAACAGGAGGGTATTTTTTATCTGCCATTGCTGCATCATTCATTTCTGAAAGGAGTCTTACAATTGCATTGCTGAAAAAAGTTCCTTTTCCGGCCGAGATAACTCCATCAATATCAAGAGCTAAAAGTTTTATATTATTTGCTTTTTGCTGCATCTATTATCCCTGTTAAATTTTTTGCAAGAATCCCGGTAATTTATTCCCAGGGTTAATTTTATAAAATATTTTAATAGATATTTATTATTCCGGGAATATCTTAAACAGGCTATTCTAACTGTTCTATCTGATATCCTTTATTTTTAAGCTGCTCCAGCAGCCCTTCTTTTCCATAAAGGTGCGCTGCCCCGACAATTACAAAAGCTGTTTCCTGCCCTGCTAAATAATTTTCAATTAATGGAATCCATGCTTCATTTCTGTCTGTAAATATTTTTTTATATACTGTGGGAAAATCTTCTTTCATTTCAAGCATTTCCTGTTCCAGTCTTCCAGCATTACCATCTCTCCAGCCGGAAACAATGGCAGGTAAATCTTCTTCCAGATTATCCATATCTTTAATTGAATAGAGCAGATATTCATCTTCAAATCCTTCTCCAATATTGAACAAAAGATCAATTTGGAAATCTACTGTTTCAAGAAAACCTGTTTCTTTGGATTCTTCTTTAGCTTTTGATCTGAAATAAAAATCAACACCCTGCACCTGAAATCCAAGCTTCTGCATCTGTACCATAGTTAATAAATTTACAATTATAGAAGGCTTTAATGTATTTGCTTCTTCCAAATGAATTCCCAGTTCGTTGCATTTTTCTGCAAGATACAAGTAGGTTTCTTCATCCAAAACTGTTTTAAGAGTTTCTCCATCCGGTAATTTTACATTTATAGTTGAAATATATTGTATTATTTCCGGTTTTGATAATTGATCCATGTCTGCTTCTAAAACCAATATGCTGCATTCTGTAAAAGCAGTTTCAAATTCTTCAGGAAGAGGATAATCTTCTGCTCTTAAAATATGCACGCTTCCGCCAATGTAGAGAATATTTTCGTCTTTACTTATTTTCCAGACAGATGATTTGGCAAAACATAAATTAGTTAATAAAAAACTGGTAAAAAATATTAAAATTATTTTTTTCACTATCTTATGACTCCTCAAATAAAATTATACCTATTTCAATCTTTGTATTTTTTAATTAATTTCTTACCTGCAGAGTAAATAAAAAAGATACAGTCTTATAAAAATAAAAAGAAGCAGATAATTTTAATCTGCCAATCTGCCTTATCGTTTATTTACCTGTATGAATTGCCTTTTTCAACTTCTCCAATACAGCTATCTATAATTTCCAGAGCTTTAATCATTTCATTTGCAGTTATCATCAATGAAGGCCGCATTGTTATTACATTTGATTCAATAACTTTAAAAGCAATTCCTTTTTCCATTGCCATATACATAATAGATTCAGCCTCTGCAACAGCTTTTTCTTTTGTTATCCTGTCTTTTACAAGTTCAATGCCAAGATGCAGGCCAAGCCCATCAACATTTCCAATTAATCTGTGCTGCTTTTGCATTTCTTTCATATAAGCCAGCGCTTGCCTGCCTGTTTCTGCTGCTCTTTCAACAAGTTTGTTTTCCATAAGATATTCTATTGCAGCAAGCCCTGCTGTAGAACAAAGCCCGTTTTTTTCATGAGTAAAATGGCCGATAGAACGGTTTTGAAGCACATTATATTCTTCTTTTGTAACTATCCCTGCAAAAGGAATAAGGCCGCCTCCAAACGATTTGCCAAGAACAAGAATATCAGGAGTTACATAATGCTGTGATGCAAAAAATTTTCCTGTCCTTCCAAATCCTTCTATAATTTCATCAAAAATAAGAAAAGCTCCATATTTTTCACACATTTGTTTAACTTTTTGCCAAAAGTTTTTGCTTGGGATAAGAGGAGTAGATGTAACAGGCTCTCCAAGGACACAGGCAATCTCTCCTTCTTTTTCAAAAAGAATTTCCATTTGCCGCAGAATTTCGTTATCAACTTCTTCCTGTGTTGTAAATCCCCAGGGATTTCTGTAATAATTTGGAAATTCCACATGCAGGGCTCCTGGAACCATTGGTCCGTTTCCCCCCTTAAACAGCTCTTCCCCTCCAATGCTTGAAGCCTGAAAACCATTGCCGTGATAAGAATCCCAGAAAGAAATTGTTTTCCATCTTTTAGTTACTTGCTTGGCCAGCATTACTGCCATCTCAATAGCTTCTGAGCCTCCGGGCGCAAAAAGCACGCGTGTAAGTCCTTCCGGTGCAATTGAAACAAGTTTTTCTGCAAACTCAATTGCCTGGATATTTGTATAACGCCTGGGTGTAAAAGTTGTCTTAGCCTTAAGCGCTGCTATTACTTTTTGAATAATATAATCATTATTAAATCCTGCATTATGCACTCCGTTACCATGCATATCTATATATTTTTTTCCATCTGTATCATAGATGTAAATGCCGTCAGTTTTGGAAAGCACATTCATGACAGGTGTTGATAAATTCTGATGAAGAAAACATTTGGCATCTCTCTCTATTAATTTTTTTGCATCAGAAGATAAATTTCTTTCCCAATAAATATTACGCACACTTGATGTATTTATGTCGCCCTGTTCCAGCTTCATTTCATTCATTTTATACTTCCTTTTTATTTCTGAGGTTTTAAAATTATAACGTATTATAGGGGTTAAATAAAGAGCATCAAATTTTGCGATACCCAAAATAAATCTGCTAAAAAGATCTTCTTTGTGGCACACAGCCTTTCCGCTAAAGCGCAGGCGTTATGCATTCTGCCGGCGCTGCGGCAGGATGGCAAGGGTGTTTGAAGCGGCAGGAAACAGGGTTTTGCTATTGTTTACACATTTTATTTATAATAGTTAAATAGATGTACTGTAACATCTTTGTGATATTTATAGTTTTCTGCTGTTTGTTCAGGATTAAAAGCAATAAGAGGGATTTCCCTTTCATATAAGGAGCCGTGTGTCCGAGACTCTTCTGTATGGATTATCCCGCTTTCTGCTTCTCCAAAAGCGCTCTCTTTTCCTGATAGCAGCACATAATCGCCTATTTGTGTCAAAGGAAGATGATACATCTCTGCCGCTTCCTCTTTTGTTAAAATTTGTTCAACTAATGGATGGTTTTTTGCAAAATCATAAAAAGCAGATGCTTGTGTCTTATCTTTCAAAAACACATAAAGCATTCCTCCTTCCTGATAAATATGATTTTCAATATAGCGGTCTTTTAACGGCGGTAAACAAAAAACATTAAATCCTGCATGACTGGCAATTAACGGAAAATTGACAATAGTTGTCTTTTGGTTCATTCCATGATCGGCTGTGATATAAATTTGCCTTGTAGGATCAAGTGAAAAAATTTTTTCTAAATATTCATCAATTGCTGCAATCTGCTCGTTAGCTTCTTTTTCTCCAGGAGCGAAATGATGAAACACATAGTCGTTTGTTGTGCAATAAATAAAATCAGGATCATCTTTCTTGATACATTGATATGCAGCATTTATAATCCAGCGGGTAGATTCTACACTATTTATGGGAGGCGGCATTTCAAGGCCATATCTTTCCAACAGTTTGCTGTCCGGGTTTTGTGCGCTAATTCCAACTTCAGCGCCATCGCCATATACTCCGAGAACTTTTCCTTTAACAGTCAAAAGAGCTGTTTTTCCGCCCAACTCTTGATAACGCTGCAAAATTGTCGGAGCTTTCATATATCCCCGTTCTTCTATAAAACCTTCCTGTTCAGTTTCCGGATTATAAAAATAGTTACCTATAACTTTGGTTTCTTCCGGCCATTTTCCTGATAAAATACAAGCATGATTAACATTTGTTACAGATGGCATTGCGCATTGTACTGTTTTTGCAAAACCAGTCTTGTTTGCAATCTGAAATATATGGGGTGCTGTTTTTTCTGTTAAATATTCAGGTGCGCAGCCATCAATTACAAGAATCATCACTTTTTTCATACCTGTTGATCCATCCTTTCTGAAAGATATTTCAAGTAAAATATATCACAAGAGTATAAAATATACATTCATTTTCGCTT
>JAVBQS010000159.1:0-6807 GCA_031548835.1 Spirochaetia bacterium | reverse complement strand
TATCCTGACAGCACAAATATTACTGGAAAAGGAATAAGAGATTCATCTCTTGTTAATCCAGGTGCAACAACAGCTTTTGGAATAAATGTTGAAGGAAGCGCTCCTGTAACTCCTCCTGGCGGATTTATTTTTGAAACAACTGTAAATAATGCAATATTTAATCCTTTGTTACCTGAAATAAATAATAATAATGACTCTTATTTTTCACTTACATTTACTGATACCAATCTTCCTCTTGATACTCTTACAGACCATGTTTATTCCTATAATTCTTCTGTAGGAAAAATTACAGATCTTGCAGGCAATCTTTTAATAGATGTCTCATCTAAAATGACTGTAGGTTCTTTAAGACCGACAATGTTTTATACAGTTGCAGCAGTCGGGCTTGATAAAGTGTATATTAAATTTTCGGAATATGTATACCATTTTGCAAATAAAACTATTCCGGTACAGGCAGGAGACTTTATTATAGACAGCGGATCATACACTGTTACCTCTGTTATTCCTATTACAACAAGAACTTTATTCGGAGATGTGGGAGTTCTTGATGCCTATTTTATTCTTGATAAACCTCTTACTGCTGATGATCTTCTTAGTGAAAGAATAAAAGTTAAAACAGATGCAGTATGCAATATGTTTAACTTTGCAATGGATGATAATAAACTTTACCGCATAAGTGATTTTGCAACAGGTGTTGTTGAACCTGTATGGGCATCTGATGATTATGATCAGGATGGAGCAGGATTTGGAGGAGTATCAATCCGTGAATTTACAGGAAGAGACAGACTTCATGCTACAGATATAACTCTTGAAGCAAGTTTAAAAACAGTAAATACAGTACATTCTGTTACAGCATACTATGATGCAGATATTTCTTCTATCGCAAAAGTAGGTAATTTTTGGCTTCCGACTATTGTAAATGGATATAATAAAATTGCAAACAGTTCTGCACGTTCGTTAAATCCTGCTCTTTCAAGTGAATCATTAAGGGATTTTATTATTCCAGGATCTGACAGCGAAGTTACTGAAGGAAAAGATATTGAATTTATATTTAATGTTGACGGACTTTATGCAGGATATCTTTCTGACCCAACAGATCCTCTTTCAATTACTGCATGGAAAATTCCTATAAGAGGAGTGAAAAAGCAGCGAGGCGGCGTTACTATTCTTAATAATGTTATCAATGTATCGCGCGGGGAAAAAACAATACTTATGTATGATCTTCCAAAAACAGGAACTGTTACAATTAATATATTCAGCCTTTCGGGCGATGTTGTAAAAACACTGTTTAAGGGAACTCAGCCTAAAGGAAGCTATAACTTTACCTGGGATGGAACAAATACTGGAGGAAGAAAAGTAGCAAGAGGAATCTACTTTATAAGAGTTGTAGGCCCTGACATTGATGAATACAGAAAAGTAATTGTTGCAAAAGATTAAAATTTTATCTGCAAGGGCCTGTCTAATACCATGTCATAAATATGACAGGATAAACAAGTTTTTCGAATAGTTTTTATTATCTTGACATGGTAAACCATGTCAGGATTGTTTATTATACATAAAAATACAAAATAAAAGTTATTGTTAACTAGATTTGAATTTTTATACAAAATAATTCGAAAACTTATTCTTATTGGACAGTCCCTTATTTTTAATCTGAAATATAATCAAATTCGGGAAAAGCAATAAGCACACTTCCTATATCAAGTGTATTAATGCCGCCTGTATTATCAGCAGGAGATATTGTAAGTTCTATAACATCGCCCTCATTTATCTGAATAGATTCTTCAATAGTAAGTTTTGTCCAGCCTGTATTTGTAAATGATGAAGAATCAAAACTTTTTACTGCGCCCGCGCTTCCTGTTTTTTTAATGCCTAACGAAACACAGGGAGAAGGAAATCTGTCTGCATTTGGAGAAATATCAGTATTACTTTCTGCCATAAAATATGCAGAAAACCTGTATTTACCTGAATAAAGATTAGGACGCCCCTCTTCTGAATATGGAACTGTAAATTTTAAATTATAATTAATATCGCTTCTTATTATGCGGAAATCATCTATATAACCTTCCTGGCTGTCCTGTGTCCATAAAACAGTAAAAGTATTGTTTGCGGGCTGTGCAGGTATTTCACTATTAAGTTCTGAATCTTTGGGAAATTGTGTATATCCTTCTCCCCATTTTACTTTTGCTTTTGGTTTCCATCTTGCTACTGGATTATTCTTGTTATTTAAAACAGAAAAAATAAATTCAGTCTCAAAATATTTTATTGATATTGCAAAATTAAGTCTTATTATATATTTGCTGTCTGCAATAAATAAATCCTTAACTGAATTAAGATCATACCATACATAATCATTAGGTGAAACAAACTGATAATATAAACTATGATTTCCGCTTTCATCATAATGAACTCTGTTGGAATTCAGATTATAACCATCAAGTGTAATTAGTGCATTATTCTTATTCCAATTATGTGCAGTTCCTGATTCAAATCCGCCATCATTTACAAGATTGAAAATTTCAAGCCTGTAAATATCATCTGCTACAGCATCAGAAGGAAGTCCTGTTAAATTTGTTCTTGGCGGAATATCAGCTGCTCCTGACTCATTTGAATTAAAGCCCATATAGTAATGCCCGTTTGGAGCAATTATATTATCAGGAAGCTGCCATCCTAAAACTGCTGAGCTGAATCTGTAATTTGCAATATAATCAACACCCTGATATTCAGAAAGATCGGGAGGAGAGCCTGAGCATGAAAAAAACAGTATTCCAAGAAAAATAGGAGGCAATAATATAAATAAAGTAAATAATCTAATTTTCACTTAAAATCCTATCTATAATATATTATTTATATTTAATAATGTCTATTTTTAGACTATATGGTATTATCGGAAAATATATGGAAAAACCTCTAATTTCTGTGATAATTCCTGTTTATAACCGTGAAAAACTGCTAAAAGAGGCTGTAGAATCTGTCATAAGCCAGAAATTTACCAATTTTGAGATTATAGTAGTAGATGACTGTTCTGAAGATAAACTTGAGCAATCTGTAAAAAATATTTCTTTAATAGAAAATATCAGTTTAAAATACCTTAGACTTGAAAAACATTCT
Organism: Spirochaetia bacterium; assembly: GCA_031548835.1. Taxonomy (GTDB): domain Bacteria; phylum Spirochaetota; class Spirochaetia; order CADAEX01; family CADAEX01; genus WQTU01. Next base: position 3,696 of record JAVBQS010000159.1, on the reverse strand, counting down.
GGTATGCCGGGTTTTGTAAGAAACTGCGGCTGTAAAATAGCAGGTGGTAAATATCTTGCATTTCTAGATTCTGATGATCTCTGGCTTCCTGATAAACTTGAAAAGCAGATAGCTCTTATAAATACAGGAAGTAAAAATTCAGAAACAATAATAAAACCAGATACCGCAGATGCAGACAGTGCAAATATTGCAGAAAATAAAGAGATTTTTCCAAAACAAATTTCGATCTGCCACACGCGTGAAATCTGGCAAAGAGGAGAAAAAACAGTTTCTCAAGCTTCGCAGCGCCATAAAAGGGAAGGTGATATTTTTGAAGATTCGCTTATTAAATGTATAATAGGCCCTTCAACAGTAATAATGGAAAAAAAACTTTTTGAAAAATATGGCGGATTTAGGGAAGATATTGAAATTGCAGAAGATTATGAATTCTGGCTTAGAATAAGTGCTGAAAACAGTATTGCATACATTGATCAGCCCCTTGTTGTCAAAAGGGCAGACGGGTGGGAACAGCTTTCTGAAAAATATGGACAGATAGAAATATTCAGAATAAAGGCTCTTAAAGATCTGATTGAAAAATCTTTTTTTAAAAATGATAAAATGGTTATTGCAAAAAAAGTTCTTTCTGAAAAATGCAGAATATATGCAGCAGGATGCAGAAAACGGGGTAAAAATGAGGAAGTTCTTATATATGAAAATATTGCAGGAAATGTGTTATGAGCTATTTGTCTGGGGATGAATTGATTTTGCCGCAACAGATTAATTAATACTTTCGCAGAGGCGCTGCGACTTTGCATGAGCTTGAGGGAAAGAGATACATTAAAGCAGATATTAAAACACTATTATAATGAAGAAAGAAATTTGACAGCATTGTAGCCGTCAACAGCAGTTGAAACAGGAATATAATCAGGTTCTTTTACTGCCTTAACAGCATCTTTTACCATATTTTCAAAATATCCTGTTTTTTCAAACATCTGTTTTTCAGTTAAACTAAGTGAATTAAAACCAGTATAATATGGACTTTCTCCGCTCTTCCATTCTTCGTAAATACCATTGCCTATTTTTATCAATCCTGATTCAAAAGAAAGTTCAAAACTAAAAGTTAGATAATCCCTTTCTGCTCCGCACTCTATAATTACAGGAATTTTGCCTGTTTTTCTGCTTTTTGTATATGATGTAATAAAAACAGTACCTTTTTTTCTTCCTGAACTTCCTGTTATTTTATTTTTTTTAAGAATTCCTTCTGTCAGATACATTATTATATCTGCAAGATGAGTGCCGTCATGCCACATAACGTCTATAATTTTTTTTGTTTTTCCCATGTAAAGAAATGCAGATATTGAAAGAAGCTTTCCATAAGTTTTTTCATCAATTCTTTTTTTTGCCAATATATAATTATTTGAATAACGCCTTTCATGGTTTGTAATTATTTTTGCCAACACCTTTCTGTGATAAAGAGCAATTTTTTTTGCCTTTCCAAGTTTGTCTGCAAGAGGTTTTTCACATACAATAACTTTTACGCCCTGAATAATTGCTTTCTGCACCATCTCAAGATGGGTATCAGGATGCGTTGCTATAAAAACAATATCAGGATTTACTTCTTTTATCATTTCTACAGGATCTTCAAAAACAGGGCAGCCCCATTTTTCGGAAAACAGTTTTCTTCTTTCAGCCTTTATATCGCAGCCTGCTGATATAACAGCATCAGGATTTTCTTTTACTGCTCCTGCATGAGTGCATGGCTTTTCGCGCAGAGCATCATCTTCAAGAAGGCTTGCAATTCTTCCAAGACCTATAAAAGCGCATTTTATTATCCTGTCATGAGAAGGAACGCCTGGCAAGGTTACTCTATTTTCTTCTTTCATAAATCTTTTGTCTCTTCTTTGAGAACAGCAAGAAGTTCATTATCTTTTTTTGCATATTTTATTATTGCCTGCAAAAAGCCTGATGGAGTGCCTATATCAAGCCTTTCTCCCTCTATTGTCTGGAAAACAACTCTTTTTTTATCCATAAGCTTTTTAAGCGCATAGACATGGAAATATTCGCCTTTGCTGCCAGACTCAATATGTTTTTTCCATCCTTCTTTAAGATATTTAAAAATATCAGGAGTAAAAAGATATCTTCCTATTGAAGCTTCTTTGCTAGGCTCCTTTCCCTTTTCCGGCTTTTCAATAATATCTGTCACATGAATTCCATCTTTTGCAATAGCAAGAACTCCATAACGTTCAAGCTGCGGCGGATTATGGAGCGCAGACATTACACTGCATCCTGTTTCGTTATATTTTTTAATAAGCTGTTTTGCAAGAGGAACTTTGCCGAAATGAAGGTCATCAGGATAAGCTACTGCAAATGGCTGGTTTCCTACAAATGCTTCTGCCTGCATTATTGCATGCCCTGTTCCAAGCATTTCTGTCTGGCGCTTGAAAAAAATATCTGCATCCTGCGGTTTTACTGCATCAAGTTTTTTTAGATTATTTTCAGACCTGAAAAGTGTTTCAAGTTCCACTTCTGTATCAAAATAATCATCCATTGCTTTTTTGCGTCTTGAAGTTATAATAAGTATTTCCCTTATTCCTGACTTTATAAACTCATCAATTATAAATTCAATTGCAGGTTTGTTTATAAGAGGAAGCATCTCTTTTGGTATTGTTTTTGTCACAGGAAGAAACCTTGTCCCATATCCCGCTGCTATTATTACGCCTTTCATAGATACCAATTATGATAGCACTAAAATTAAAAATCAAGAGAAATATAAATAATTTGGCAAACAGGTGTTATATTTATTGCAGCGCGGATTGTAATCTGCCTGCTTGTATCAGGATTTATTATTCATGCTAACGGGGAAGCTGGAATTATTTATGTCTGGAATTTTCTCTCCCATCTCTTATTATATCAACTATTTCCTGTGTTGTTATATCTGTATCTATTCCTTCAACATCAAAAGGAGATTTTTTTTTCTTATCTTTAATTGGGATTATTTTAAATCTAGTTCCATCTTTTCTTGTTATTATTACTTCTTCTTTTAATGACATATTTAATACTGCCAGAAAATTCTGGCGCGCTTCTGAATATTTATATATTTTCATAGCTATATCCCCATAGTTTCTATATTTAAATCTATCCCGCTGCTTTTCATTTTTTTATCAAATGTTAATAGCGGCATTTTTAACCTATATGCTGCTTCAAGATAATATGCATCATAGGCATAGAGATTATATTTACATGATATAGATAACGCTTTATCTATATTTACTTTTACTAAACGCAAAGGTATTGATTCAAATATTGTATAACTTTGTAATACCTGTTCTTTATTAAGCCTGTTTCTCTTCATCATTGCTGATAAAGCATTGCCTATTTCATAAGGTAATATTTCAGGAGATACTAATTCACAATCTTTTGTATATGATATTATCTTTTCTCTATCTGGCTCATTTAGGATTACTGATAGAAAAACATTTGCATCTGCAATTATTTCCATATGTACAATGTACATTGCTTTTTTCTATTTGTCAATTTTTTATATTTTTATTATTTAAGTATATAAAAATAACAAAACCAGTTACTTTTAGAATATATTTGGCAAAAAAATCTCCAAACAATAGACAAAATATTGACGATCTCTATATTAAAAACTAAATTTGGACTATGAAAAATAAAATATTTATTCTTATCTTTTTATCTTTTATTTTTATCTTT
>JAVBQS010000224.1:0-18885 GCA_031548835.1 Spirochaetia bacterium | reverse complement strand
ATTCCATATATAACTATTGAGCCAATAATTGGAAAACTTTCAGCACAATATTGGTACTCTTCTGTAAGAAGAGGAACAACAGCTGAAAACCTCAATATTTTAAGAGAAAGACTTGCTTCTGTTGATGTTGATATTGTAGCTGAAATAGGAAAAATAAATATAAGTGTAAGAGAAGCGTTAGCTCTTTCTGTCGGCGATGTAATCAGGCTTCAAAATGTAAGAATAAATGATGATATGAAATTAAAACTTGGCAATAAGCCAAAATTTCTATGCAGACCAGGATTGGTAGGAAATAAAATAGCAGTGCAAATTACAAAGAAAATTGAAGATTTTAGCAAGGAAGAATTTGAAGAATTAACTGCTGAAGGAGATGAACTATGAGTGACGGCGCATTGTCACAAGATGAAATTGATGCATTGATGAGTGGTAGTTCTACTGGAGGCTTTGACTTTGGAAGTGCTGCATCAAATGATGATAGTTTATCAGAAAATGAAAAACAGTCATTTTTAGCTATTGTAAATTCAATAATTGATACACAATCTGCAACTCTTGCAGGCATGATGGGAAAAACAGTTACAATATCTCCGCCATCTATAGAAATTCTCGATGGCGGAAATATATCTGCAAGCTTTGACGGAAGCTTTGTAAGAATACAATCATCTTTTACAGACGGCGCTCCAGGTTATCATGCATATCTTTTTCCTGATGAAATTTCAAAAGCAATTGCAGGGCTTCTTACAGGCCTTGATCAGGTAGATCTGGATGAAGCTGCTCTTTCTGCTGTAAGCGAAGCTGTAAATACTATAGGCGGATCAGAGATGACAGTGTTTGGAGACAAAATAGGCTCTACTATAATGTCTGAACCTGCATCTGCAGAAGTTATGGATGCCGCAAGCGCTGATATTCCTTCCGGCGCTTTAGTGAAACTTAATTTTCCTATTACAATAGATGATTATCCTCCTGCTGTTTTTAACGAGCTTTTTGATATTTCAATTATAAAAGCAATAACAGCAAGTAATGCAGCAAAACCTAATGCAGGAAAAGCTGCAAATTCTTTTGGAGGCCAGTCTGCAGCAGCGCCTCAGGGAGCAGCAAAAGCAGCCCGCCCCCAGAGCAGCGCGCCGCAAAGCAGCGGCATGGGTATGTCAATGAGCGGAAATATGGGAGGAATGGCAGCAGGCGGCAATATGGGAAATCAGGGATTTGTAAATATTCAGAATATACAGTATCCTTCTCTGGGTTCTTCCGGTTTATCTTCAGAGCAGGGAAATATAAGCCTTCTCATGGATGTCAACATGGAAATGACAGTAGAGCTGGGAAGGACAAAAAAACCCATACGAGAAATACTTAGTATGGGAGAAGGCACAATAATAGAGCTTGATAAACTTGCAGGCGAGCCTGTTGATATATTGGTAAATCATAAATTAATAGCAAATGGAGAGGTTGTTGTTATTGATGAAAATTTCGGTGTCCGCGTTACCAAAATTGTTTCAAATCCTACAGGTGTGAATGATGTGACATAGAAAGTCATAAATGGGGGGGGAATGACTTTTAAAAAACAATTTTTTCTAATTTTTCTCACATATATAATAATACTGTCTCCACTATATGCACAGCAGTCTAATAATCAGAATCAGCCGCCGATTCAGGAAGAAACAGAATTAAAAATAGCTGATGAAGAAACACCAGCCCTTCCTCAGGAACAGGAAAACCGTATTGAAAAAAATCTGAGTACTTTTACATTCTGGGATTTCTTAAGAATGATATTGATTCTTCTATTTGTAATAGCATGTATCTATGGACTTTTCTTTATTCTTAAAAAAGCAGGATCCCAAAAATTTGCAGAAGATGATTTAATAAATGTTATCTCAAGCAAATCTATTTCAGCAGGCAAAACCTTGCACATTGTTGAAGTAGGCAATCAGATGATAGTAATTGGTGCTGCTGACAATTCTATTTCAACTCTTATTGAAATAACAGATAAAGAAACTATTGATAATATAAGACTCCGCAAAGGTGAAATAAAAAAACCTTCTGAAAACAGTTTTCAGCAATATTTGCTAAATACAATTTTTAGAAAAAAAGGAGAAACAAAAGATAAAAGTTTTAAAGACAATATTAATTTTGATTATTTTAAAAAACAGAGGGACCGTATAGGAAAAATGTAATTTGTAATAATCAAAAAACAGATAACTAGATACTATTCTTTAAAACAGAAAACTTGATTTCTTATAGGGGGGGGAATGAAAAAAAGGTATTTTCTGCTTTTCACACTATTATTAATAATAACATTTCAGGGATTTTCTCAGCAGTCCCAGCCGATACAGCGAAACAGAAATACCGGCGACCCGCTGACTATTCCCTTTGTAGATATAACAGTAAGACAACCTGAAAGCAACCGTGAAGTAGCTTTTTCCATACAACTTCTTCTTCTGCTCTCCGTTATTGCTTTATCTCCCTCAATTATTTTGTTAATGACCTCTTTTTTGAGAATTTCAATTGTTTTTGACTTTATAAAACGGGCGTTATCCCTGCAGCAGGTCCCCCCAAACCAGGTTGTTCTGGGAATTGCCCTGTTTTTAACACTATTTATAATGTGGCCGACTTTTAATACAATCTACAATAACTCATTTAAACCTTTTGCAGACGGCAATCTTTCAACAGAAGAGATGTTTAGGGAAGCTGAAAAACCTCTTAGAATATTTATGTATAACCAGATGAAAAACTCTCCTGATAATATCAGGCTTTTTATGAGGCTAAGCGGGCTGCCTAAACCCAATAATCTTGCAGATGTTCCAACTTATGTTCTTATTCCTGCATTTGTTTTAAATGAGCTAAGCGCAGCATTTAAAATAGGAATATTGCTTTTTATTCCTTTTATAATAATTGATATGGTTGTTGCATCAATACTTATGTCAATGGGTATGATAATGCTCCCTCCTGTAATGATATCTATGCCGTTTAAATTAATTCTATTTGTTCTTGTAGATGGGTGGAGCCTTATAACCAGCAATCTTGTAAGAAGTTTCGGGTAAGGAGGAGTAAATGGATTTAGGCTTAGTTGTTTATATATTCAGAACTTCTGTGTTTCAGGTAATTGTTTTATCAATGCCTGCGCTTCTTATAGGAATGGTGGTAGGCCTTGTAATATCAATTATTCAGGCAACAACATCTCTCCAGGAGCAGACACTTTCATTTGTTCCAAAAATTATTGCAATACTTTTAATCCTGATTTTTTTAGGCCCGTGGATGCTTACATCACTCTCGGAATTTACAATTAATATGATTGATATGATACCGCAGGTGGCAAGATAATGTTTTTACAAACTCTTGCAGAAAATTCACAGCTTTATCTTCTCATTTTTGCAAGAATTTTTTCTCTTCTTACAGTTGCTCCAATAACATCATCTTCCGGAATTCCAAGCATTGTAAGGGCAGCGCTCTCGCTTTTTACAACAGTTGCTGTTTTTCCAATGGTTCATGCAGCAGGTTATGTAATTCCTGAATCAGGGCTTATGTATGCAGGACTGCTTATAGGAGAAATAGCTATAGGTATTCTTACAGGTTTTTTCCTGCAGCTTATATATGCTGTCTTTTTAATGGCAGGGCAGTTTTTTTCATTACAAATAGGTTTTAGCGCTTCTGTTGTTTTTGATCCTGTTGCACAGGAAGAAATACCTATTATAGGACAATTTTTAAACTATTTTGCAATGTTTATTTTTCTGGCATCTAACGGATTCTATAAACTTTTTTATGTGGGAGTTTTCAGGTCTTTTCAGACAATAAATGCACATCTGTTTCTTTCCCAGAAAGAACATATATATACAATGGCATTCTCTGCTATTGGAATGCTTTTTTATCAGGCTCTTATAATATCAATGCCTATACTTGGCTCTCTTTTTCTTGTTTCTGTTTCAATGGGCCTTCTTGCAAAAGCAGCTCCGCAGATGAACCTCCTTATGATGGGATTTCCGGTTGCCATAATAGTTGCATTTTTTATAATACTTTTATCAGTGCCGTATTTAGTATCTGCTTTTTCAGCGCTGCTTGATGACAGTTTTTACCAGATTTTAAACTGGTATTCTTTATATAAGGAAAATCCATGATAGAAATTATATGTATGAATAATAATATAAAAGATATATTACTCATGGATGAAGAAAAATATTCCAATATTCCTTTTATTCATCTCCAGTGGTTTGCTCCTGAAGATGAAGGGCGCACAGAAGATCCTACAGAACATAAAATTAAAAAAGCCAGGGAAGAGGGTAAAGTTGCAAAAACATCAGAACTTGCGCCAGCCCTTGTTCTTATTTTTTCAGCAACTGTAATAGCATTTCTCTCCCGCTATATGCTTAATACTCTTATAGATATGCTTAAATATTTTTTTGCAATATCTTCTGAAGTAGATATAACTTCAGACAATACAATGACGCCTATATTTTTTACTTTTTTTATAAAAATGTTTTTGCCTGTAGCTATAATAGCATTTGTTGCTTCTCTTGCAGGAAATTTAATGCAGGTTGGATTTTTGTTTTCCACAAAACCAATAACACCTGATTTTAATAGAATAGCTCCGAATTTTGCCAGATATTTTCAAAAAGCAATTTTTTCAACAGAAGCTTTTTTTAATCTTTTAAAAACAATGGTTAAAATTGCTGCAATAGGAGCAATTGTTTTTCTTAATCTTAGATTTGAAGCAGACAAATTGATAAATCTTTCAGGACAAACTATACAATTTTCCCTGAAATATATTTTAATTATATCATTTAAACTTATATTGGAATCAGCATTTGTTCTTTTGGTTTTATCATTTCCTGACTATATGTTTCAGAGAAAGCAGCACAGGGAATCTTTAAAAATGTCCAAGCAGGAAATAAAGGAAGAAATGAAACAGCTCGAAGGCGATCCAAAAGTTAAAAGTATGCTTATGGAGAGAATGAAAGAGCTCCTAAACCAGAATATTTCAAAAAATGTTCCTTTATCAGATGTTGTTATTACAAACCCTACACACTACTCTATAGCAATAATGTATGATAGATTTACAATGAATGCCCCATCTGTTTCTGCAAAAGGAAAAGATGAAACAGCATTAAGAATAAGGGAAATTGCAAAGGAAAATAGTGTTCCAATTATGGAAAACAAACCTCTTGCAAGAGCGCTTTATGCAGAAGTTGCAGTAGGAGATGAGATTCCTGTGCAATATTGGGAAGCAGTATCAATAATACTTTCTGAAGTTTATAAACTTTCAGGTAAAACAGCAGTATAAGGAGCAGAAAAATAAAAAATGTCTGATTCCAGAAATATAATTAGAGCTTCATTCCTCCAGAATAGAAACGACATTTTTGTTGCTGCCGGCGTCATTGTTGTTATAGCAATGATGCTTATACCTCTTCCAACTGTGCTTCTTGATACGCTGCAGTCATTCAACCTGCTGTTAAGCCTCTTGGTTATACTGCTTGTGCTTTTTACAAGACATACAACAGATTTTTCTGTATTTCCTACTTTACTTCTTATTTCTACAGTATTCAGCCTTGGCCTTAATATTTCATCAACCAGGCTTATTCTTTCGCAGGGGCCTGCTTTTAATGGAAAGCTTATCAAAGCATTCTCAAGTTTTGTTGTAGGAACATCAGGATCGGAAGGACTTGTAATAGGATTTATAATATTTATAATTCTTATAGCTGTGCAATATGTTGTTATAACAAAAGGAGCAACAAGAGTTGCAGAAGTTGCTGCAAGATTCACACTTGACGGAATGGTACAGAAACAGATGTCAATCGATGCTGAACTTGCAAGCGGAGTTCTTACAGAAGATGAAGCAATTAAAAAAAGAAGGAGGCTGCAGAAAGAAGTTGACTTCTATTCTGCAATGGATGGTGCTTCCAAATTTGTTTCCGGTAACGTAAAGATAGGAATTCTTATAACAATAATAAATGTTATAGGCGGTATGATTGTAGGAATGATCTATCATGGGGAGTCATTCAGCCTTGCTCTTGTAAATTATATTTCATTAACAATAGGCGATGGACTTGTTTCCCAGTTCCCATCTCTTTTAATATCAACTGCAACAGGTATAATTGTTACAAGATCTATCTCTGACGGCAGCTTTGCAAGCGATGTTACAGATCAGTTTTCCCAGGAATCCAAAATTTACTGGATTGCAGCAGTTTTTCTTTTACTGCTGGCATTTCTCCCCGGCTTTCCCTGGTATGTTCTTATTCCAATGGCTGCTATAACAGGATTTACAGGTTTCAGAATCTCGCGGAAAAAAATGGCAGCAGAGGCAAAAAAAGCAGAAAAACAGGAAGAAAAACAGAAAGAAGAAACCTCGTTTGAAATTCCGGGAATTGAGCCGCTTGACCCTCTTTCTCTTGAACTTGGATACGGCCTCATACCTCTTGTTGATAAGGAAAAAGGAGCTGATCTTCTTGAAAGAATAACAAGAATAAGAAGGGAAACTGCAGCAGAGCTTGGATTGATTGTTCCTAAAATAAGAGTCCGCGATAATATGAAGCTTGAGCCTTCTGAATACTGTTTTAAAATTAAAGGTGTTGAAATAGGAAAAGCTACAATAAGGCTAAACCACTACCTTGCAATTAATTCAGGCGGAATAGATGAACCAATTCAGGGAGAAAAAACAACAGATCCTGCATTTGGCCTTCCTGCGCTCTGGATAAATGAAAAAGACAGGGAAAAAGCAGAACAGGCAGGATACCTTGTAGTTGATCCTCCTTCGATTATTGCAACACATCTTACAGGAATAATAAAGAAACATGCTGCTGAAATTCTTGGAAGACAGGAAGTAAGATCTATAATTGACTCGCTTGCAGATAAATATTCTGCAATTACTGATGAAATTAAAAAATCTCTTACAGTCGGAGAAATCCAGAAGGTGCTGCAAAATCTTTTAAAAGAACAGGTCTCTATAAGAAACATGGTGGCAATACTGGAAACACTTGTGGATTTTTCTTCAGTTTCCAAAGATATAACATTTCTTACAGAAAAAGCGCGCCAGGCATTGGGAAGACAGATATGTCTTCAATATGCTGATGAAGATAAAAAATTAAATGTTGTGACAATAAATCCCGGAATTGAAACAAAAATAATTGAATCAAAAGTAGATACTGTTGATGGTTATGTTGCAGTCCTTGACCGGGAATTTCTATCTTCATTTATAAATGCTATTTCAAATCTTCTTATGGGATTAAGAGATATTAATAAGACTATTGTAATACTCACTTCTGAGGAATCAAGAATACTTGTAAGAAAATCTATAGAAAGAGAACTTCCCGGAATAGCTGTTATTTCTGCAAAAGAACTAACAGATGATATAGGAATTGAAGTTTTGGGAGAGGTTAATTTTGAATTTCAGAATTCATAAAACGGAGCAGGTAAAATAATGAATTATTTTTCAGAGCAAGGACTTACATATAGTGAAGCTATAGAAAAAGTAAAAGCAAAATATGGGGAAAATATAAGAATCTTAAGCCATAAATCAATAATGCTGGGAGGCTTTCTCGGCCTTTTTAAAAAAGAGGGAGTGCAGATTGACGGATATATATCGCAGGACCCGTTTCAGAAAAAAAATCCCAAGCTTGAAGAAGAAAAAGAGAAAATAATACAGGCTGCAAAAGGAAATAACACATTAAATGAAGTTCTCAAAGCTGTAAATGAAATAAAAATTAAACTTGATGAATCTCCTGCGCAAAACGAACAACAGCATGAGAGCATAACCAAAGTTGAAAAAATACTTCAGAAAAATGATTTTTCTTTTTCCTATATTACATACATAATAGAAAAAATTAAAAAAAATATATCTCTTGATGATCTTAATAATTTCAACTTTATACTTAAAAAGGTGAGAGAGTGGATAAGAGAAACAATAAATATCTATCCTGATAAACCGCCCCTTATAACGCCTAAAATATTTATACTTGTAGGGCCAACAGGAGTAGGCAAGACAACTACTATTGCAAAACTTGCAGCAATAAATGCTCTTGGAATGCAGACAAAACCATTATCAGTTAGAATTATTACTATAGATAATTATAGAATAGGCGCAAAAGAACAGATTGAAAAATACGGCCAGATAATGAGCGTGCCTGTTGTATCAGCCGAGAATTTTGAACAGCTTAGAAAAAATATTGCGCTATTTAGCCGAGGCGTTGATTTAATACTTATTGATACTATTGGAAAAAGCCCTCATGATTATAAAAAACTTGCAGAAATGAAAGAACTTCTTGCTGCATGCGGCACAACAGCAGAATTCCATCTTGCAATAAGCGCTATTACAAAAGTTTCTGATATTTTTGAAATAATGCAGCAGTTTGAATCATTTAAATATAATTCTATTGTTGTGACAAAACTTGATGAAACATGCCGCGCAGGAAATATTATAAGCGCTCTTTATGATGCGCGTAAACCTGTTTCTTACATTACAACAGGACAAAGCGTGCCTCATGATATTAAATATGCTACAGAAGAACTATTTCTTGAACATCTTAGTGAGTTTAATACAGTTAATTAGTTAAAAAGGAAGTATTATGGAAAATAATAAAATGGCAGACCAGGCTGAAAATTTAAGATTAATGGTTCAGGAAAAATCTGGAAAATCAAAATCAACTAAAACTGAAAAAAAAGAAGAAAAAGAACAAAAAACAAGAGTTATAACTGTATCAAGCGGAAAAGGCGGAGTAGGAAAAACAAATCTTGCAATAAATCTTGCAATAGCTTATGCACAAATTGGCAAAAAAGTTGTGCTTCTTGATGCAGATCTTGGGCTTGCCAATGTTAATGTAATTCTTGGAATAGTGCCTGAATTTAATCTTTTTAATCTTATTAAAAATAATAAATCAATGAAAGATATTTTAATTAACACAAAATTCGGCATATCTGTGATTGCAGGAGCATCAGGCTTTTCAAAAATAGCAAACCTTGATGATGAAGAACGAGGACGGGTTATTTCCGAGATGAGCGGGCTTTCATTTGCTGATATAATAATAATTGATACAAGCGCAGGTATTTCAAACAATGTGCTTGGTTTTATTGCAGCCGCAGATGAAGCTATAATAATAACAACACCTGAACCAACTGCAATAACAGATGCTTATGGAACAATTAAAATTATATCTACAGAGCTTGCGGATAGCAAAATTGGAATAAAACTTGTTGTAAACAGGGTAAAATCAGTAACAGAAGCCAAAAAGGTAGCACACAGGGTTGTAAATATTGTAGGACAGTTTTTAAATACAAAAATTGACTATCTTGGATATGTTTATGATGATCCTATTGTGCAGAATGCAGTTTTAAGGCAACGGCCTTTTATTGTATCTGACCCAAAGTGTAAAGCTTCAATATGCTTAAAACATATAGTAAGCAGGCTTGAAAATATTGAATACCGTGAAGGAAGCGGTGTTGGAAACTTTTTGAAAAAATTTGTTTCAAAAAATAGCTAAAGCAAATATGCTTGACTGCTATACTTTTTTAAAATACTCTTATTATGGAGGGGATTATTGCCTAAATTGAGGAATTTAATAATTATTTCTGCCTCAATATTTCTATTCCTGGCACTGTTGGGAATAATAGGCGGTAATTCATTCTCTACAATATTAGCAAGATCAATTTTAGGCGCTTTATTTCTTTCTTTATTGATAATCGGAGCTTTTTTTATAATAAACAGAATTATTTCAGAAATTCCAGGATTAAATAATGGACAGCAGCAAAATGAAGAAAATAGCAATAATGGCGTTGTATCAAATAATTTAGATATAGTTCTTGATAGGGAAAATCCATATGAAACAGATAGTTTAGCTTCTGATTCTGAAAATAGTGATTTATCAAACAGCAGACAGTTTACCGGAAATTCATCAGCAGAAGATCTTGTTGAAGAAGTTGAGGAAGATAGCCTCGGAGATATCAATTCTCTGGATATTAAGCAAAATGATAATGAAGTTATTGAAGTAATGAATGATAATTTAAATAGCGGTGATTCCGGCAACAGTTCATTGCCGGCTATTGATTTGCAGACAGACCTGTTTGGAGATGCAGATGTTACGCCATCTGCTAAAAGAGAAAATGAAGCCTTAAATTCTTTGGGCGATAATGCAAATGCAAAAACAATGGCAAAAGCTATAAAAACAGTTCTTACAAGAGACAGTAAAGGGTAAGGTATGGCAGAAAAAGAGATATTAGAAGCAGACGAGCATGAACTCTGGCTGAGATATAAAAAAGAGAAAAAAACAGAACAAAGAGATTATTTTGTTAAACAATATGCTCCGCTTGTAAAATATGTTGCAGGAAAAGTTGCAATAGGAATGCCTTATAATGTTGAATTTGATGATCTTGTCGGTTTTGGAGTTTTTGGACTATTTGATGCAATTGAAAAATTTGATCCTGAAAAACATGTAAAATTCAAAACTTATGCTGTAACCAGGATAAGAGGCGCAATATATGATGAGCTAAGGTCAATAGACTGGGTTCCAAGATCTGTAAGGCAGAAAACAAGGGAGATTGAAGAAATTGTTTATCACCTTGAGGCTAATCTAGGAAGGTCTGCAAGCGATGCTGAAATTGCGGAAAAAATGGGAATTTCCATCGAAGAGCTTCATAAAAATATACATAAGATAAGCACTTCTTCAATACTTTCATTAAATGATTTATGGTATACAGGCGAAGATAACGATAAAGTTTCAATTGTAGATAGTATTGAATCTCCTCAAAGTCTTAATCCTGATAATATTGTTGAAAAAGAAGAGATAAAAAAAGTAATTGTGCAGGCAATAAATGAACTTCCTGATAAAGAAAAAAAAGTGCTTGTCCTTTACTATTACGAAGACCTTACCTTAAAAGAGATAGGAAAAGTTCTTGATGTAACAGAATCCAGAATTTCACAGCTCCATACAAAAGCAATACTTAGGCTTAGGGCAAAATTAACAAGCCTTAAAAAAGGGATTATGTAAATAATGAAAGAAACTCTCACGCTTGCTGAATTCAAAAATTATATGAAAAATATGGCTGAGAGAGATAGCAGTATAAAATCAGTGCAGGTATCTGCTTCTTCAATTGAAGAATGCCTTGACCAGGCTGCAATTGAACTTGGCACAACAGTTTCCCGCCTTGAATATGAAGTAATAATAAAAGGCATGAAAGGTTTTCTGGGAATAGGCAAGAAAAATTATACACTTGTTGTTTATAAATCAGAAGATAAAGAAGAAGAAATTTCCGATATGCAGGAATTTGGAACTGATGAATTTGTAGAAGGAGAAGCGGAAAAAGACAAAGATGGAGAAGTAATTCTCAATCTTTTTAAAGGAGAAGTTTTTCTTAAAGTATATCCTCCTGAAGGAAAGGGCAAAAAAGTTTTGCCTGACCAGGCTTTTCATAAATTAAATTCCAGAAATATAACAGATTTTGACAAAGCGCTTGTTTCAAAAATTGTAAAACTTGCAGATGGTATGGCAGTAAAAATTGGTTCATTTTCCCATAATCCTGCAAATGATTCCACAATTTCGCTGAAAATAGAAGAAAATGATATGAAAGCATATATCACTATTACAGCTCCGGGTAACGGCGGCAGTGATTTGCGAAAAGATTCTGTATTATCATTTTTAAAAAATAACCAGGTTATTTTTGGAGTAGATGAAAAAAATCTTGAGAATTTTCTTGACAATCCTGTTTATGGAACACGTTTTCTTGTTGCAGAAGGTTCATATCCTTCAAATGGCGCAGATGCTGAGATAATTTATAATTTTAATACAGAAGGCACTCCTGCATTTTTAAAAGAAAAAAACGGCAAAGTAGATTTTAAAGATAAAAATCTTGTTCAAAATGTTGTTGAAGGCCAGGTTCTTGCAGAAAAAAAACCTGCGCAGAAAGGCGTTAAAGGAAGAACTGTAACAGGCAAAACACTTGAAGCAAAAGATGGGCATGACAAGGAATTTAAAGTAGGAAATAATGTTACTATAACAGATAAGGGGCTTAAAGCTGTTGCAGCAACTAACGGACAGGTCCTTCTTGTAAATGAAAAAATTACTGTTGAAAGCGTATATCTTGTTGATGGAGATGTAAATCTTTCAACAGGAAATATACACTTTCTCGGCACAGTTGTAGTAAAAGGAAATGTGGAGGACGGCTTTTCTGTCAAAGCTACAGGCAATATTGAAATAATGGGCAATGTGGGAAAGTGTACAATAGATGCAGTAGGTAATGTAATTGTTCATCAAGGTATAAACTGCAAGGAAGGCGGGTCTGTAAAAGCAGGAAAGGGAGTAATGGCAAAATTCATACAAAACTCCAAAGTAGAAGCAGGCGAAATAGTATTTGTAACAGATGGCATAATAAATTCTTATGTTGATTCCAATGGTAAAATAATATGTAAAGGCAAAAGAGCTACCATTGTAGGCGGACGTTTGCGTGCAACAGAAGAGATATCTGCAAAAACATTTGGTTCACTTGCAGTAGGATCAACAGAAATTGAAGTAGGCTTTGATCCAAAGAGCAAAGAAAGGCTTCTTGAACTTGAACAAAAGAAAGTTGCTGATGAAAAAGAGCTTGAAGAAATTGATAGAAATCTTGTAACTCTCGAGAATCTTAAAAAGAAAATGAGAGATAAATTCCCTGAAGAAAAACAAAAAATATATGATGAGCTTAATGAAAAAGTAGTGAATCTAAAATCAGAGCTTCAGAGCATTGAATCTGAAAATGCAAGTATATATGAGCATATCAAATCACTTAAATCAACAGGCAAAATATCTGCAGCAGCAACAGTCTATCCTGGTGTAAAAATAACAATAAAAGATGCGCATCTTGAAATAAAGAATGAATTAAAAAGAGTTACTTTTATTAATGAAGATTCAATAATAAAGACACGGAAATATGAAGAGCCTGAAGAAGAATCAATTGAGGAGGGATGATGTCAATTCAACCTATAGATTTACAGACTCTTTTTGTTAAAATGTCTCAGGTAGGAAAAGAACAGGCTATTGAAAAAGACAGCATTACATTGCAGCAGCAAATACAGGGAAATGAAATAGCAAAAAGAAATCAGCATAGCGATAATAGCGTTAACAGAGCTGATAATTCAGATACAGGGCCTGAAAAAACAAAAGCAGATAATGAACATACCCATAGCCAGGAAAAAAGGGAAAATGAAAAAAATAAAGAGGCCAAAACTTCCGAGAGCAAAGAGATACTTTCTGATCCTGATCTTGGTAAAAATATAGATTTTAGCGGATAACCTGCATGTTACTTATAATAGCAATAATTCTGAATTTTGCAGCGCTTTATTTTATTTTTCATTACTTTAAATGGAAACTTACAAGTTATAATTTTCTTGAAGGATATGAAAAAAAGAAAGAAGAAATTGCAGATGAAATTAATCTCATGATTATCGAGATTAATAAAACAACAGAGCGGAATATTCAGATACTTGAAGCAAAAATAAATCAGCTAAATGAAGCTGCATCAAAATCAGAAAAACTATTTGCTGCTCTCAGAAAAGAAAAAGAAATAAATGAAAATAGTGAAAATATCTATCAAAAACTTGAAAGAAAAAGCATAAATGATAAAATAGAAAAAATTGGTAAAACTAAAGAGGAAAATAAAGAACTTTTTCCGCCTAAGCAGGAACCTGAGTTATTTGATAATAGCAGTAATATAGATAATTCAGTAAAGATGAGTAGAGAAGATATGCGTGAAAAAGTTATAACAATGTATAAAAATGGCATAGATATTGAACTAATATCCAGAAACCTTGGTATTACAACCGGAGAAGTTGAATTAATTATATCAATAAGTAAAATAAAATAGAGCGGGAATTATTATATGAGTAACTTGATGGAATTATTTATCAGAGACAGCCGTAACTACATTAATCAATTAGTTGATTCTCTTATAAAATTTAAAAAAGATTCAAATGATAAATTGGAAATTGAAAGCGCTTTTAGGGCAGCTCATTCAATAAAAAGCGAAGCTTCTTATTTGCAGCTTGATAATATTACCAATCTGGCTCACGAAATTGAAGATGAACTTGAAACTTTTCTGACAGGAGAGATTGATTTTTCAAAAGAAAAATATGACAGCATTATTGAAAAAACAGAAAAGCTTCAGGAAATGATTGAGATGGCAGGGGAGGAAGCTCTTGGGATATCTGACATGGATCCTGAATATGAAGTCTCTGTAATAACAGATGAAGATATTGATAATAGTGATAAGCAGTTATCCAATATTTCAAATACTAATAAGACTGAAATTTCTGAAAATTTAAAATATAATGATGATATAAAAGAAGATAAAGATTTATCTGATTTTGAAAATATTAAGTCTAAAGAAGAAAGTAATTTTGAAGAGAGTGATAACGCTGTATCTGAAAATGATTTTTCTAATAGTGAAGAAATTGCAGATATAGAATTAGGGAGCGTAGATATAGTAGCTGATCAATATGATGCTGCAGATATAAATGAAAAAACTGTTTCACAAAACAGTGATATTTTAAACAATGAAATATCTGATTCTCAATATAGAGATAATAATAAGAGCTTTGATGAATTTCAGATTCAGATTCTTTCTGAATCTATGAAAAGAGGTGAGAAGTTATATCTTGTTACCTGCGATATTTTGCCGGAAAGCGTAATGAAATATGCAAGGCTATATCTTATTGTAAATAATCTTGAGCTTCACACCAATCTTATAAAAACAATTCCATATATTGATGCAGGCGCTGCATTATTTTCAGATTCTGTTTCTGATGCTGAAAAAGAAGAAAATACAAGAATAAAATGTTATATTACAACAAAGAAAAGCTATGATCAGATATATGAGATTGTAAATGTAGATGAAATTAAAAATATACAAATAGTAAATCTTCCATATGAACTATATATAAATAGCCTGCATTCAAAATATTCTGAAAATATAACTCCTGGTTCAAAAACTGTATCTGTAAAAATTGAACGCCTTGACTCATTATTTGTATCAACCCACAAGATGAGAATGGAACTAAATACAAAAAATGATTATTCAAAAAAGAATAGTGTTTCTGTTTTAGATCAAAATCTCGGAGATATGGAGAATTTAATAAATAATTTAAGAATGGCAACTCTTTCTGATGAATTCAGTTCTATGCCTTCTCTTATAAATAAAATAGCTTTTAGCAGAGGGAAGGAAGCTGGGATAATTTTTAATGATAATAATATAGAAATAGACCGCGCTCTGTTTGAATATATTTATGATCCTATAATTCATATTTTTAAAAATGCAATTGATCATGGTATAGAAACTGTTGAAGAACGTAATGCTAAAGGCAAAAATCCCAAAGGCAGGATTGAATGTAAAACTTATCTTGAAAACGGCAGCCTGATTATAAGAATAACTGATGATGGAAAAGGCGTGGATTTTGCTAAAATAGCAGAAAAAAGCGGATACTCAGTTACTGAACTTAAAGAGCAGCCTGATAAGTTATTTTCAGTTATTTCCTCTCCCGGGTTTACAACAAAAGAAAATGCTGATGAACATTCAGGCAGGGGATTTGGAATGAATCTTGTTGAAGAGAAGCTTTCACAAATTAGGGGAGCATCTCTTGAAATTGATTCAAAAGAAGGAGAGGGAACAGTTATAAGCATTAAATTAAGCGATAATTATATTGGCAGAAATGTTTTATACATTGTTTCAAATGGAGAAATAACAGCAATCCCATCGGAAATTATAGAAAATAAAATTGACTCTTTAAAATATATTTCAAAGACAGATAGCAATCAGATAATATATAAAGATATACCTGTATATACAAAAGATGGGATTTTATTTTCTGATAGCATAGATGAATTTAAAAAGTTAAAAGGTATTATAATAAAAAAGAATAATGAAAAAGCTTTAATTCTTGCTGAAAAAATATTATTTGAAGAATCAATTCCTGCTGACAGATTTTATCTTATGCAAACTTCTATTCCTTATCTGTTTATGATGAAAATAGCCGAACTTGACAATGAATATTATTATCTCGATAGTTCAATAATAGATTACAGCAGGAGTAATGTTTAGTTTTTATACTATTGTTTACTGATGGGTGGGTAACTAAACCCTGGATTCTTTTGTAACTATCAGAAAGCAGGAATTTTATTTATTTTCTGTTTTATTATATCCTCTTTGCATAAGAGCTTTTACTGCAGCTTCTTTTTCATTCCATTGAACTGTTTTGTCTTTATAAATTATTGAACTTTCATGCCCTTTGCCGAGAAGCAATATTGTATCTCCTGGTTGCGCAATATTAATAGCTTTATTTATAGCCTGCTGTCTGTCGCAAATTTTATAAACAGAAGATTTTTTAAAGCTATCTGTTATTCCTGATTCTATCTGATCTAAAATAACTATCGGCTCTTCTCCTCTTGGATCTTCATCAGTAAGAATTATAATATCGCTGTACTCTGAAGCTATTTTTCCCTGGACAGCTCTTTTTTCTATATCTCTTTCCCCTGCTGATCCAAAAACAGATATAAGCCTGTTTCTGACACTTTTTTTTATCATTGGAAATATTTTTTTAAATGCGCCTGGAGTATGCGCATAATCAACAATAACTGTAAAATCTTGTCCCATTTCAACGCTATCCATTCGTCCTATCACAGCTTTAATATTTTTTGAAAGAGTAATAATTTCAGCAATATCAATATTTGCTATTTTTGATACTGTAAGTGCAGCAGCAAAAAAATTTTCAATATTAAAAATACCAGGCATTGAAAGCTCTGCATGATATTGCTTTTTTTTATAATTAACATTAAATATAGAACCTGATTTACTCAAATCAATTGAAGATGCATAAATATCAGCGCGGGAATCGTTAAGAGAATAGTATAAAACAGGCACTGTAGCTGCTTCGATAAAAAAAGATTTTGCAGGTTCATCATAATTTACAACAGAAAATCCTTTTGTTTTTCTAAACAGATTTACTTTATCATTTATATAATTTCCCATAGTGCCGTGAAATTCAAGATGCTCGTGGCTGATATTTGTAAGAATTGCTGCATTATATATGATAGAAGCAAGGCGCGATGTTTTATCAGAAAGGCCATGTGAAGTTGATTCTATTACTGCATATTCAAAATTATTTGAAATCATTTCTGAAAGAATTTTCATAATTTCAGGAGCTTCCGGCGTTGATTGCCTATAGGGATTTTTTTCAGCCTTGCCTTTGGAATCATATTCAACAGTTGATATAAAACCTGCTTTGCTGCCCAGCATGTTTAAAAGCTGATATATAAAAGATACTGTTGTGCTTTTGCCATCAGTTCCTGTAACTCCTATTATTTTGAGTTTTTGCGCAGGGTAGTCATAAAATGATGCTGAAAAAAACGACATTGCTTTTCTTGTATCGCTGACAAGAATATATGAAACATTGCTATCTGTTTTTTCAGGCATTGAAGAGACAAAAACAGCAGAAGCTCCATTTTTTATTGCTAAATCAATATAATTATGGCCGTCTGTATGAATTCCTGTTAAAGCAAAAAAAACAGAATTTTTGCCAACCATTCTTGAGTCATATGCAATACTTTCAACAATAACAATATTCTCAAAAGGGTTTTTGCCTGCAATTGAAATGATATTGCAGTTATCAAGTAAAGTTGATAATCTTTTTTGCATAACAGGATATTATCAGCATATTGTTTAATCATCAAGAGAGAGGCTTTAATGTATACAATAAGAACTGAAGATAGTTTTGCAGCTGCTCATTATATAAAAGATTACCATGGAAAATGTGAAAATTTGCATGGGCATAATTATAAGGTAAGAATTTATGTTTCAGGCAAAAAACTTAGTAAAGGCGGAATGCTTATAGATTTTGGCATATTAAAAAAAATATTGAAAAATATACTTGATGAAGTTGATCATAAAAATCTTAATGAAATAACTTACTTTTCTGAAAGAGAGCCAAGCGCAGAAATAATTGCTGAATTTATATTTAATAAAGCAGACAATGAATTAAAAAAATGTTCAGAAACATCTTTTCTTTCAAGGGTTGATGTATTTGAAACAGATAAAAATCTTGCAATTTATACAAACGAAAGCGATAATTAACCCCGTATATTGTATGGAACAACCTACGGGATATATTTATCCCGGACTTGTTTAGGGGCGCCTTCGGCTCCCAGTATGTTGTATGGAACAAAAGTAAATTTATGAAACAACCTACTGGGTAAAGCTTTGCTTAAAAGGAGAATTATAAAATGAAAATTATAGCAATATCTGATATACATAATAATTATTCTGCTTTAAAAAATCTGGAACAGGAATTCTCGGAAGCTGATTTAGTTATTATTGCAGGAGATATAACACATTTCGGCACAGACAAAGATGCTAAAAAAATAATTGAAGAATTTGAAAAATATAATAAAAAAATTTTTGCAATATCAGGAAATTGCGATAATCTTACAGTTGAACAATATCTTGAAAGTAGAGGCATATCGCTTCATAATAAAATAAAAAATATTTTTGAATTAAATTTAAGTATTACAGGTTTTGGCGGTTCTATTGCTACTCCAATAGGCACTCCAAATACTTATACAGAAGATGATTATAAAAAATATTTTGCATCTATTGAAATAAAACCTGATATTCTTGTTGTACACCAGCCTCCATTTAATACAATTGCTGATATAATTCCTGGCGGCAGGCATGTAGGCAGCAATGCTGTAAGAGAATTTATTGATAAAAAACAGCCAGGGGTCTGTATTTGCGGACATATACATGAATCAAGAGGAAAAGAATATTACGGCAAAACTTTGGTTGTTAATCCAGGCCCTTTTAAAAATAGATTTTACGCTATTATAACAGGCAATGATAAAGGCGAATTTTCGGCAGAGTTGCTTAAAAAATAAAAACTATTTCTATATTGTT
>JAVBQS010000125.1:0-21636 GCA_031548835.1 Spirochaetia bacterium | reverse complement strand
ATAGATAATGATCTGAAAAAAGCAGAAAAATTGCTTAAATTTTCTATTTATCCTGAAATAACAGAGTTTGAAGTTATTGAATCAGAGACAAGCAGTCTTTTCCTAAAAATCAGCATAGTTTTAACAATTGAAAATTATGATGCTAATGATGAAAAAATAATTTCAATTTCTGCTATTGGCTGGGGTAAAAATAAAGAGCAGGCAATAGAGGATAGCCTGAAAAACATAGTAAACCAATTTGAATATCTTATAGCCAAGTTTGAAGAATGGTCAGACAGTTTTAGGATAGTTGATATATATCATGAAACTGTTGTAATCAATAGCGGTAAAAATAGGGGAATTAAAAAAGGCGATTTTCTCTATTCCTATGATTACCATACAGGAAAAAAAACAGGCCATTTTATAATAGAAAGAACAGATGAAAAACTGTCATATGCACGGATTCTTGATGTAAAGAAAAAACCGGAACCGGGAGATTCTCTCAAACCAGATAACTATATTGGTATTTCTTTAAAAACATATGCAGATTATTTTTGGGGAGATTATTTTTCAGGTATTTCAGGCGGAGGTATGCTGCTTTTTAGCAGATGGCTTTATACTGTTAACCCTGCTGTTGGATTAAGCATTTTTGATGTTACAGATTCTGAAGATAATAGGGCACTTTTAATAACCCCTTATTTGGGATTTAGAATAGTAAGATATATAAAATCATTTACACTTTCCTCGTTTGTTACATTAGGAATAGGCTATTTATCAGATTCAGAAATTCCAAATACTGCTGCCGGGTGGGAATATTTTGGCGGGACAGTAAAAGCAGAAGTTTCAAAAAGAATAGTAAAACATCTTTCCCTACACATTGAAGGCGGATATTCGGCATGGTTTCCTTCTGATTATGAAAACTATCCAAATATTACAGGATTTCTTATAGGCGGAGGAATTGGTTTTAAATTTTAATAGGCCGGATTTTAAGTTTTATTATCCTGCCAAGGTAAGCCATGCCAGGGGATTAGACAACCCTGTTTTTTTATCATTTCTATATTTCTTAATATTGAAAGCCTTTATTCTTTAAGTTATTCTGAATTCCCGTTAAAATTAAGATTGTAATATTGGCAATTTGTAATTTAATATCATGACAAAGATATTATCAGGGAAAAGACTTAACCCGGCTATTAATTTGATATAAGCAAGAATTGGGAAATATTGATATTTATGATAATGTTGGAAATAAAAATATGAAATATTATGAATATGATACTGATGATATGATTGCAGCGCTTGCTACTCCCTGGGGGGAAAGCGCTATTGCTGTTATAAGAGCAGCAGGAGAAGGTTGTATAGAAGCTTTATCTGCTGTTTTTAGCAGCAGGCAGAATCTTGATAAAGCTGCTCCATATTCAATGAATTATGGCGCTCTTAATAATCCTGTTACTGGCAAAAAAATTGATGAAATTATGGCAGCAGTTTATAAAAGCCCTAAAAGTTATACAGGGCAGGATATGGTTGAAATATTTTGCCACGGCAGTATGGCAGGCATAACAGAAATATTAAAAATGCTCCGCTCCATAGGATTCAGGGATGCAAAACCCGGGGAATTTACATTAAGAGCTTTTTTAAATGGAAAAATGGATCTGACAAGAGCAGAAGCTGTAAATGAAATAATAAAATCAAAATCTGTAAAAGCTATGGATCTTGCTCTTCAAAGATTATCAGGCATTTTATTTAACAGAATAAATAATATAAAAGAGCTGATTGCAGAAGTTCTTGCAGAAATTGAACTTCAGCTTGACTATGCAGAAGATGAAGCAGATCCTGATGCATTTCTTGATGCTGGAAAAATAGAAAAAGCTCTTTTACTGCTAAAAGAACTTTCTTCAACATACAGGATTGGCAAAGTAATACAGGATGGGGTTTCTGTTGTTCTTGCCGGGAAAACAAATGCAGGAAAATCATCACTTTTCAATCTTTTTAATAAAACAGAACGCTCAATTGTTTCTGAAACTCATGGCACTACAAGAGATTATATAGAATCATTTCTTCTCATTGGAGGAATTCCTGTAAAACTGTATGATACAGCAGGACTTCGCAATTCCGATAATCCTGTAGAAGCAGAAGGAATAAAAAAAAGTATTCAGATAATAGAGGCTTCAGATATTATATTATATCTTGTTGATGGAAGCACAGGATTTGATAATGATGATAATGCCAGAATAAAATCTTTTGATCCGGGTAAACTTATAAAAATATGGAACAAGGCTGATATATCTCTGGAAAAACTTCCTTCAGATTTTATTAAGATAAGCGCTATTACCGGAGAAGGATTTGGGCAGCTTGAAAAAGAGATTAAAAAAAGAATAGATGCTGAAAAAATTGATATTAAAGACAGTGTTGTTATTGATTCAGAAAGACAGAAAAATCTTATTGATGGAGCAATTGAATCTCTTTCTAATTCGTTAGCTTCTATTGAAAATAATATGCCTCTTGATTTAATTGCTGTAGATATAAAAGAAGCGCTTGATAGCCTTGGTGAAATAACAGGCGAGGTTACAAGCTCTGATATACTTGAACTTATGTTTTCAAAATTTTGTGTAGGGAAATAAATATGGACTTTGATGCAATTGTAATAGGGGGCGGGCATGCAGGAATTGAAGCTGCGCTTGCGCTTTCAAGATTATCTTTTAACACACTTTTTATTACACAAAACATTGATACAATTGGAAAACTTTCCTGCAATCCTGCTATAGGAGGGCTTTCCAAAGGAAATATTGTAAGAGAAATAGATGCTCTTGGCGGCGAGATGGCAAATCTTATTGATAAAACAATGATTCAGTTTAGAATGCTTAATAAAAGCAGGGGGCCTGCTGTCCAGGCTCCAAGAGCGCAGGCAGATAAATTTGCCTATAACCAGCTTGCAAAGTGGACGCTTGAAAAACAGAAACATTTGACACTTTTTCAGGATACAGTTACTGATTTTATTTTAGATACTGCAG
Source organism: Spirochaetia bacterium (assembly GCA_031548835.1). Taxonomy (GTDB): domain Bacteria; phylum Spirochaetota; class Spirochaetia; order CADAEX01; family CADAEX01; genus WQTU01. The sequence goes on along the minus strand of JAVBQS010000125.1, from coordinate 18,649 downwards.
GCAATGCTGTTAAAGGTGTTGTAACTGAAAGAGGAAGGATTTTTGCTTCCCGTGTAGTTGTGCTTACAACAGGAACTTTTATGGAAGGAAGAATTTTTATCGGAGATTATACTGCTGTTTCAGGCCGTATTGGAGAACCTGCAGCTCTTGGCCTTGGGCTTAATTTAAGAAAAATAGGATTTAAGGTGGGAAGGCTAAAAACAGGAACTCCTGCGCGGGTTAGAAAAAGCTCTCTTGATTTCAGCAAAATGGAAATTCAGGAAGGAGATAGAGAGATAATTCCTTTTTCATTTAGCAGGGAAAAAATAGAAAGGCCCCAGCTTCCATGTTATATAACATATACAAATGAAAATACCCACAGGATAATTACAGAAAATATTGGGCGTTCTCCGTTATACGGAGGTAAAATTATAGGAAGAGGGCCAAGATACTGCCCTTCAATTGAAGACAAAGTTGTAAAATTTCCGGATAAACAAAGGCACCAGATATTTGTTGAACCGGAAGGCCTTGAATCAGAAGAAATGTATCTTAATGGAATATCTTCTTCGCTGCCGGAAGATGTGCAGGAAGCGTTTCTTAAAACTCTTCCCGGCCTTGAACATATAGAGGTAATAAGGCCGGGGTATGCTGTAGAATATGATTATCTTGATCCGCGCCAGTTAAAACCTTCTCTTATGACAAAAAAAATTGCAGGACTTTTTGTTGCAGGCCAGACAAATGGGACATCAGGATATGAAGAAGCAGCGTGTCAGGGGCTTATGGCAGGAATAAATGCAGCCCTATATCTTTCAGGCAAAGAACCTCTTGTATTATCAAGAACAGAAGCATATACCGGAGTTCTTATAGATGATCTTGTTACACTTGGAACAGAAGAGCCTTACAGAATGTTTACATCAAGGGCTGAGCACAGGCTTTCATTAAGGCATGATACTGCAGATATAAGGCTTATGAGTAAATCAAGGGAAGTAGGGCTTTTAAGCGATGAAGCTTATGGGAAATTCCAGGAAAAACTTGCAAAAACAGAAGAGATAAAAGAACTCTTAAATCAAAGAAAAATAACTGAAGCTGCTATAAAAGATTTTAACCAGGATACTATCAATCTTTTAAGAAGGCATTCTGGAAAAAGTTTTGCCCATGCTGTAAAAGATCCTGAAATTACAATAGATAATATAAAAAATATTGATGAAAAACTTGAAAACTCAAAACCAGAACTTCTTTCGTTAGTTGAACTTGATATAAAATATGAAGGATATATTCAAAGGCAGGAAAGGCAGATAAAACGTTTTGAAAAAATGGAAAAAATGGGGATTCCTGAAAATTTTAATTATGATATAGAAGGAATTTCCAATGAATCAAGACAAAAATTAAAAGAAATACTTCCTGCCACAATAGGGCAGGCTTCAAGAATTTCAGGAGTAAGAAATTCCGATATTGCAGTTCTTATGGTATATCTGGGTAAGAAAAAGAAATGAAAAATCTTTTTATAAAAGGCCTTGATATTATGGGAATTCAGTACAATAATCAGCAGCTTGATAAGCTTCTTGCTTTTTATGAAGAGCTTTCAATCTGGAATAAAAAAACAGGTTTTTTAAAAGCAGAGGGAAAAGATCTTGTTATAAAGCATTTTTTTGATTCTCTTGTAGGAATTCCTCTTCTCTTAAAAATAGATTTTAAAACAATTGCAGATATAGGAACAGGAGCAGGTTTTCCAGGAATTCCATTATCAATATTTTTTCCTGATAAATTTTTTACACTGGTGGAAAGATCTGGAAAAAAAACAGCATTTCTCGATAACTGTAAGATGCTTTTTTCACTAGATAATATTGAAATAAGAGAATCAGAACTTGAAAATATTCAAAGTTTTTTTGATATAGTAACATTTAGAGCTTTCCGCAATTTTATTGAATATTATAAAGAATTATCCCGCATATTAAATTTAAAAGGGTTTCTTTTTGCCTATAAAGGAAAAAAAACAGAGATAGAAGCAGAAATGCAGGCAGCAGGAATAAAATTATTTAGAATGGAAAAAGTAACTGTTCCTTTTCTTGAGGAAGAACGTCACATAGTAATTACAGAAAAAGAAAATATTATCTAGAAAAAGCAATATTTAATAATTTTGCCTGTTTATTTTGCTGGAAAAATTTTTCAATCTCCTTTAGATGCTTTATTCAAGAGAGACATAAGCTGTTTCCCGCTTATAAGATCTATTGTTCTTGCTTCTACAAATTTTGTAGCTGTTTCAGAAAATGAACCTGCTGTAAAACAGAAAGACTGGCCTGCCCTTACATCCTTACTTTTAAAATAAAGGTCTCTGAGCATTAAATCGCCAACCGGAGCTGTTGTTCTTATAAACCTGAAAAGAGCAATATCTTCAATCTGGTCAGATGTTATCTCTGCCACAATATCAACATAATCATTTTTTGTTGCTGTAATATCTGTCATTTTAACCTGTTCGTGAGGATATAATAATGGAGCAATTCTCTTGCACAAGTTTACAAATTCTGAAGGAGGCGACATAAGATATGTTTTCAGATTTTTATTAGAAGCAAGTTCTGAATATTTTAACTTTAATGAAGCAACATCTTTATAATCAGGATTTGTGCTAAGTATTGTGTCAAAATTTTTTAAAGCAGCATTTATTTTGTTTTCCAATATATATGTAGAGCCGAGCAGGTAGAGAAGTTCAATCTTTGTTTTTGGCTCAATTTCCTTGTGTTTTAAGCCAAGCTCCATATCTTCAATTGCTTTGGGATAATTTTTCTTTTTTATATCTATTTTACCAGCTTCAAGAGAAGCAGGAGGGCCATAAACAGGATCCGGTCTTAAATGGCTGAATATTTTATATGCATTCTCTATTTGCCCAGCTTCATTATATGCCTGCCCAAGTGTGTATAAAATTTCCTTGTCTCCGGGAGAAAGTTCAAAACTTTTTCTAAGATATCCTACAGCATCTTTATACCTGCCGGAATAGAAAAGAATTTTACCGATATATTGTAAAGTAGCTACATGGTCAGGCAGAAGATTTTTTGCAGCAATAAAAAATGAAAGCGCTTTGTCATAGCTTTTTCTATCAAATTCTATAACGCCAAGATTATAATTTACTTCAAAAATATCTTTATTCTTTGCCCTGGCATAGCTAAGATATTTATGAGCTTCATCAATTTTTCCTGTTTTTAGGGCTGATATTGCATATTTATATATTATATCAGTTTCACTTAACTGAGGGCTGCTGCCTGTTTTGTCAAGTAATAATTTAAAAAGATGAAGCGATTTATCATATGTTTCTTCTGAATAATAGAGATTTGCAAGTTCCAGTATTGCTTGTGTATCTTTTGGGTTTTGTTCAAGCCTTTTATTTGCATATTTTATTATTGAATTTCTATCTTTATTTTTAGGGTTGCCTGATTCATCTCCGCTATTTGAAATTCTTTTTACAATTGATAAAACTATAAAAATAGATGCTATAGCGATTCCCAATAAAAGAGCAATTGCAAGGATTACTGAATTCATAATGGTATTATGATATATATCGGTGAATTATTGTCAAGAATGTATAAAATTCAGCTATTTATGCCAAGTTATGTTGGTAATATATAGAAAAAAATATAGAAAAAGATAATTTTTTACTTTCCATTTGAAAAACAGGAAATAAAGCTTTATATTTCCGATTGAACATTCATTTGCTAAAGTCGCGGCAGGCATAATTTATCACTACTTTGCAGGCAAAGATGAATTTATTAATAATCTTTATGTTCAGATATCTGCGCAGCTTGCTTATTCATTTCTTGAAGGATTTTCTTCTGAAAAACCTATTGAAGAAAGTTTAAAAATATTGTGGATTAATTGGGTCAGATTTTATATTTCAAATCCCAAAGAATTTTTATTATCCTGGCATGGTAAGCCATACCAGGGTTATTTTTTGAACAATATGCTGCTTCGCCTTTTATATCACAGTTTTTCAGAGATCTGCCAAGAGAAATTCTTATATCAATATTTTACAGCCCTATTGCAGCAATTGCAGAAAAGTGCATTTTCAGAAAAATAATTTTGACAGAAGAACTTGCAAATAAAGCTTTTGAAGCTTGCCTTGTTGCAATAAAAAAATAATTTTGCCTGAAATCAGTAAAAATAGAAAAATCAATTTCAGGGTAGATAATTAAAAAATATTCTATTTGTTTTAAAAATAAATAGAAAAGTTAAAATAAGTTTTAATGATACAGATAAAAAATAATAAAATACATGGGCAACTATTATCTTCATCATTCTTATCGCAATAATGTTCAGATTTTTTATTTCTTATATAATTATGATAACGATATTAGAAATTGCTTCCGCGAAAAAACATGAATCCTGTATGCATAATGATAACATGGGCGAAACATATGTTAGCCAGATGCTGATGTCTGTTAGCATCATAATTTTAAAAAAATCTATTATTAATGCATATACTTTAAAAATAATTTCATTACCTGATTTTGTTAGAAGAATGAATCAGGTAATGCATGTTCCGCAAAGCAGTCAAAATAAATGGAATAGTTCTGCAAGCGCCAGCTCTTCAGGCAGCCTCTTTCAAGAAAACTTGGTTATTCCGAATTTCATACCACAAGAAAATTTAAACAGCTTTCAGGTATGCTGTTAAGGAATTATGTAAGACTTATAAAGCTTGCATTTTCACTTGTTGATGTGCGGGATTAATATAGCTGTAAAATATGGAAGAATAGCAGAAGCTTATGGTGTGCGCCTTTCTTTAAACTATAATAAAGCAATGCCTGGGAATATACTTTTGATTAATATTCCTGAAATGGAATATATAGTTTTTGGGCATTGCCCATTTAGTTATGAAGAAGAAAGTGAAACAGTAAGTGATAAATTGGAAAATGCAATAAAAACTTTTGATTTTTCAAAAACAGAATAGAGGCATGATAAAACAATAGGAAGGATTTCATATTTTTATTTTGATCCCAGGAAATTTGAAAAATATATAATGCCTGTTGCTAAAAGATAGAAAAATAGCTCTAGGTAACAATGGTATATTCAGTTTGTAAATAATTACTGGATCAGGTTAAAGTAATGTTTTTATTCCTGAATATTTTAAAAAAATAATTTATTGACAAAATATGTCTGCAGCTATAGGCTTTATTTATATAGATTTGATTTTAGCTAAATTGAATTATATGGAGGCTATAAATTGGACAATCCTACAATAGGAATAAGAATTGCTAATGGAACATATTTTCCCATTCTGAAAGAAGAAGAAAGAACCAAGAAAAAGGTTGTGCTTTCTCCTGTTAAAGAAAATCAAAAAGATGTTAAGATTGACATTTTCCGGGGAGACGGGGATGGAATGTTTAACCCTGTATATGTTGCAAGCCTTATTCTAAATAATATTACAAATGATGATGAAAAAGTTCCGGAAATAGAACTTCTTTTAAACGTAAATGAGGACGGCATACTGGATGCACAGGCAACAGAACCAATATCAGGCGTAAAACAGTTTGTATCTGTAAGCCTTGATTCAATTGATAATAATGCCGGCTTTTATGATATGAAAGATTCAGATGATAACGATTCTGTAGATGAACCCCGTTTTTCATCAGATTTTAATGAAAACATAAATTTTGATGATTCTGAGTCTGATTCTGAAACAGGCGAAGATAAAGAGAGCAAAGAAGATAAAAAATCTGATTGGCCATATAATAATGAAAAAGAAACTAAAAAGAAGGGCGGCGGCAAGACAATAGTAATAATATTGATAATTTTACTTTTGCTTCTTTTGGGTTTTCTTGCTTATTCATTTATTATGAAGCCTGCTTTGGCAAAAAAAGCTGCTGATGATAAAGCATTGCAAAATCCTCCTGTTGCAGTTATTCCTGAGCCCAAAGAACCGGAACCGGTAATTCCTCCTCCAGAGCCGGAACCTGCGCCTGTAGTTGTTGCTCCAGAACCGACACCGCCTCCCGCTGAGCCTGTAAAAAAAGCGCAGGATATAAGGTATAGGATAAAATGGGGCGATACTTTGTGGGATATTTCAAATACATACTATAGGACTCCATGGCTTTATAAAAAAATTGCCAAAGATAATAAAATAAAAAATCCTGACCTTATATATGCAGGATATTATTTGACAATAAAGGCAGAATAATATATCCATTCCTCATATTGGAATATATGGAATTTGGTGGTTGAATCAGTAATCATAAAATTGTTATTCTAAATATGATGGAAATGGAGAATTTTAGTGTTTAAAAATAAAAAACCAGCTATAGCAGCAGGAATAATTGCTGTTATAGCAATATATCTTATATTTGCAATTCTTTTTGCAAAATCAGGCATCAAAAACAATCCCCTGTTTTATCCAGGCCTTTTTCTTTACCAATATTATTTTGACTCAGCATTTTATATTCCAATATATCTTTTAATCTGCTCTTTCTTTCTATTAAAGAAGAAATTTAACAGAAACAATATAATTCTGCTTATTTTAACAATATTGCCATTTATGACAATAAGCCTTGCCTTGCGGCTCATGTATATTAAGACAAATCTGGGGCCATTTGAAAAAGGGCTTTTAAAATCATTTGGAATGTTTGCTCCTTTTGTTGTCTTTCTTATTGCAATAGCAGAACTGCTTGTTATTGTCAGGTTTGGATTTTATCTGCTTGCACAGAAAAAAAATGATAATGATGAAAAAGATGTTGATGGAAAAAATATAGAGGATAACTATCCTGATTCAGAAGCTGATGCTGGAAATCCTGAAGAAAACAATTATGACGATTCTGATACAAGCCAGGATATTTCTGCATTCCAGGCAAGGCCGGGATTTGCAGAATTGAATTTTTCCTATTCGCCTCCTTCAAGAACAGAATCAGGAATTCCCGGCAAAGCTTTAGAATCTAATAAAAATAGCGGCAAACCTATAGCAATAACAACAGATAATATTCCGGATTATGTAGATGATGAAATTTATAACAGGCCTGCATATTTTAGGATGGGAAACAAGGAAGAGGCTGGGGAAGAGCCCTATGAATCAGATTATAATAATGCCAATAAGCCTGATGGCAATATTGCTGATTCCGACATACCACAGGACGAGGATATTATTGAAATAGAAGCTATCAACAATATAACTGTAAATGAAGAACCATACCATGACAATCCTGATGAAGAAGATGATGAAAACGAAGATCTGCTTGAAACTGAATCAGAAGATAAAGAAGCTGTAAAAGTTTTAACACAGTCGGATGATAATCCAATAGTTGTAAGAGAATATTTTGCATCGCAGAAAAAAATCAATCTTAAAAAAACAAGTTATAAAATTCCTGTTGATATACTGGATGAATATGCAGAAAGCGGCTTTATGGCAATAGATGAACGCACAAAAGAAGAAGCCAAAATTCTTATGAAAACTCTTGCAGAATTTAAGATAGAAGCAGAAGTTACTGGAATAAAAAGAGGCCCTGTAATTACAATGTTTGAAATATTGCCTGCGCCTGGAGTAAAGCTTTCAAAAATTACAAACCTTGCAGATAACATTGCTCTCCGCCTTGCTGCATCAAGAGTAAGAATTGTGGCTCCTATTCCTGGAAAACATGCAGTTGGAATAGAAGTGCCTAACAGAAACAGGGCTATTGTCTCTTTCAGAGAGCTTATCTCTGTTGATTATCCCCAATATTCAAAATATCACCTTCCTATTGTGCTTGGAAAAGATATTACAGGCGAAGAACAGATAATCGACCTTACCCAGACTCCGCACCTTCTTATAGCAGGAGCAACAGGCTCAGGAAAATCTGTTTGCGTTAACTCTATAATAGTATCGCTTCTTTATAACAAGAAGCCTCAGGAAGTCAGAATGATTCTGATTGATCCAAAGATTGTAGAGCTTAAACTTTATAACGATATTCCGCATCTTTTAACTCCTGTAATAACAGATTCAAAAAAAGCGTTCCAGGCATTGCAGTATTGTATTTACGAGATGGAAAAGCGTTATGCGCTTTTGGATGCACTTGGGGTAAGGGATATTCATTCTTTTAATAAAAAAATAAAAAGCAATAAAATTGCAACAATGCCTCTTCCATATATTGTAGTAATTGTCGATGAATTTGCAGACCTTATGGCAACAACAGGCAAAGAGCTTGAATCAACTCTTGCAAGGCTTGCTGCAATGTCAAGGGCAGTCGGCATTCATCTTGTTCTTGCAACACAACGTCCTTCGATAGATGTTATTACAGGCCTTATAAAAGCAAACATACCATCCAGAATTGCATTTATGGTTGCAAGTAAGACAGATTCAAGAATAATAATAGATTCTGTAGGAGCAGAAATGCTGCTTGGAAAAGGAGATATGCTTTTTACATCATCATGGAACCCATATCTTACCAGAATCCAGGGTGCATATCTCTCGGAAAGCGAAGCTGAAAGAGTTGTGGAAAAAGTAAGGGAATATGGCGAACCTGAATATATAGATGATGAAATTTTCTTTGATGAAGAAGATGATGATAGTTTTGCACAATATGATGATTATGGCGAAGATCCTCTTATGGATAAAGCTCTTGAAATTGTTGCAATGGCAGGCAAGGCATCTGCATCATATTTACAAAGAAGATTAAAGATAGGATATAACAGGGCAGCCCGCCTTGTGGAAGAGATGGAACGCAGGGGAATTGTAGGCCCGCAAAATGGAAGCAAACCCAGGGATATTTTAAATATACCTGGCCACCGCAAAGAGTAATTTTTATTTTAATTTATTAAAATAAAAACCAGGTATTAAAGCTGTAAAATCAAATATCTTAATAGTTATGTTCTATAATAATTCTTGTCTAAAAGATATATAAAATAATAGATTTTACAGTTATAATAGCAGCAATGGCGCCTAATTATATTGCTTATTTTAGCAATTCTCTAAAAAAGCTTGCATCTCTTTATATTAAAACTGCATCAAACGTAAAACTTTTTGACAACAATACAATAGTAATAATCCAGAATAAAAATATGGAAGAGTGGCTTAGGTTTGAGATAGCTTCTTTAACAGGGCTTTGCAGCGGCATTAATTTTATGTTTCAGGACCAGGCTTTAAGAATTATTATTGAAAAATTTCCAGGCGTGCCTGAAAAAATAGAAAAAAAAAGCATTGTTTATCTTGATGATCTTAAGATAATAATTTACAGGCAGCTGCAGCTTATATTTTCTCAAATTAAAAAATATCCTGATTTTATAATTCTAAAAAAATATATAGATGAATCATCTGAAAATGATGATTTAGATTCAAAGCTGATTAAAAGTGAAAGGCTTTTTTCTCTTTCAGACAGCATTGCCGGGCTTTTTTATTATTACGGAGTTAACTGTCCTGAAATGGTTACAGCATGGGAAGCTGGAATAAGTTTTATAGAAAACAGCGAATTTGATTATGCCTTGCACCATGAAAAATGGCAGGCTGAATTATGGAAAATTATATTTTCAGAATCATCGCCATATCTTCATATAGGGCAGATAATTACAGATATTCTTAATAATAAATTTCCGGTACCGCAGCTTAAATTAAATATTATTGTTTTTGGCTCTTCTTTTTTAAGCGAACGGGCTGTAAATTTTTTCTGCTATTTGTCTGAAAAATGCGGAGTGCATGTTAACCATTTTATATTATCTCCATCCCCTATTTACAGCAGTTCTGTTGCTTCTCCTGATTATTCAAATTCAGGCCTTGCTTCAGTTGAAAAATGGGCATCTATTGTAAAAGGATTAACTGTTATACTTGCTGGAAAAAATGTAAAGTTTGAAGAGCATTATGAGCGCCAGCAGTCTGCAACAATACTTGAAAAACTTAAATTAGCAATTTTTAATAATTTGCCCCTCTCTGACAACAGCAAGGAAGAGATTGTTGATGATAATTCAATAAAAATTATTTCTGCATCTGGTAAAAAAAGGGAAATAGAAATTCTTAAAAATAATATTATACAGCTTGTATCTGAAAGAGGGGTTAAATTTCATGAGATAGGAGTAGCTGCTCCTGATATAAATGAATATGTTCCATTTATCGAATCTGTTTTTCCATCTGATAATGAACTGCTTGATATTCCATATAATATCATGGACATAGATATTGGAAAAGAATCAGGTTATATAAAAACATTTCTTGATCTTGTAGAGTTATGCGGTTCAAGGTTTTCCCGTAAAGATCTTTTTAAAATATTTTCAAGCCAGTGCTTTATGGAAAAATATGGAATAACAAGAAAAGATGTTGACCAGTGGCTTGATATATGCAGCAGCCTTTCAATTAAATGGGGAGTTGATTACAAGCATAGAAAAGATATTTTATCATATGAAGATAATTCAGGCACCTGGGATTCAGGATTTCAAAGAGTTATTGCAGGTCTTGTTTTTGATGACAGAGAAGAAGCATTGCCGCTTCCGGGAGGAAATAAAATTCTTCCATATAGTCTTTCAGGCAGCAGCGAAGAGAAAAAAATATCAATTATGTTTGCTGTTGTGGAATCTCTTTATAACGATCTTTATTATATAAAAAAAGCCAGAATGCAGCTTCCTGAATGGAGTTTGTTTTTTGAAAAAATAATGGATAAATATCTTAAGCCTGTAAAAGGAACAGGCGATGATAAGAGCAGAAGTTTTCTTAAAAATATTTTCCGCCATATCAATAATTTAAAAACAGAAAGCCTTGTCTCTACTATTGATTCTAAAAATTCAGGCGAAGAAAATCTGCTGGTGGAATTTCCTGTGTTTAAAGCTCTGCTTGATGAATATTCAAAAAGCGGAGGTCATTACAAAGGCCGTTATCTTTCTACAGGTGTCTGTTTTTCATCTATTAAGCCGCTGCGGGCGATCCCGTTTTCTGCAATTTTTATGATAGGCCTGGATATAGATATTTTTCCAGGCAAAGAAAAGCCTTTAAGTTATGATCTTAGAAATGTTACTGAAAAAAGTATTGATCTTTCAAAACAAAACAGCGATTCATTTGCTTTTTTAGAAACAGTAATATCTGCAGAGAATTTTTTATGTATATCGTATAACGGAATAAATCCTGTGACAGGAGAGGCAAAAGATCCTTCTGTAGTTGTTTCTGATATAAGTGATATTCTGGGAAAGAAAATTGCAGAAAGCATAACAATAACACATCCTCTTTTTCCATACAATCCTGCCTATTATATGAATAATACAAAATATGGAATCTCTTATGATAGTAAGAATTACCAGCCTGCTGTTTCTTTCCTTCTAAATAAAAAAAATTCTCCTTTTTTTCCTCTATTTGGAAAAAATACACATGGGACAGAGCTGCCTCATTATCTTGTATCTGTAAAAGATGTTGTAATGTTTTTAAAAACACCTTTAAGCTATTTTCTTAGAAGCGAGGTTTCAATATATGCAAATCCTCTTGAACTTGCAGAAAATGATGTTATAGAAAACCTGGGAATTGATTACCTTGAACAGCTCCATATTATTGAAGAGCTTGGAAATGCTGAAGGAGATTTTGACTGCGATTTTTTTGTTGATTCAATTTATAAAAGAAAAATTCTGGAAAGCAAAACTGCTGATATCCCTGCTGTAAAAAAAGAATATGAAATGCTTAAAGTAAAAATATTGGATTTATATAATAATCTGCTGGAAGATGGATTTTTTAATTCTAAAAAAGTTGATGTTATTTTGGGCTATAATTCATATTTAACTGCAAATAACGATGATAATATAATTACTTTAAAGCCTGTTTTTTTTGATGGCAAATATGGAAAGCTTGAGATAGGAGGCATTGTAAAAGGGTTAAGGGCAGTAGAGGGAAAAGATCGACTGGATTTTTATTCAATAATCAATGGAAAAAACTGTATAAAAAATATTATTCCCCATTTTCTCTGCTATCTTGTTTTTAAATTATCTGAAAATAATTTTTGCAATTCCTATACTATTTATGATAATGAAGGTAAAAAGATTTTTACATTTTCAGAGTCTGCGGGAATAGATATAAAATTATCAGCAGCATCTATTGCAGATGCATATATATCAAATCTTAAAGTCCCATATGTTATAGATATGGAGTGTATAGGATTTGGAGTTAAAGAATTTAAAAATGGAAATAATATTGATGAAATAATTTCTGCAATGAAAAAATATTATGATAATAACAGTTTTCAGGATACAAGATATCTTGAAGGATTTAATACAATTGCTGTGAGATTTGATGATGAGGTTTTTAAAAATCTTATGGAAAATTTTTATTTTTATCTTGCATTTTAAAAACCTATTTTTATAAAGGGGAATATTTAGGAAAAATGTTTTATGGAAGAGTTTGAAATAGCTTTGGCAAATCTTGACAAAAATATGTTTATTGAAGCTTCTGCAGGAACAGGAAAGACATACAGTCTTGAACACCTTGTAATACGTTATATACTGGAGAAAGGATATGATATTTCAGAAATTCTTGTTGTAACTTTTACAAAAAAAGCAGCATTTGAACTTGAAAATAGAATTAGGGCGCTTTTGAAAAATAAAGTTGCGGAAATTGCAACAGCCCATAATAAAATATATTTAAAAAGATTGAAAGAAGCTTTTTCCCGTTTTGCAGAATCTCAAATTTATACAATACATGGTTTTTGCCAATACTGTATACATAATTTCCCTTTTGAAAGCGGAGTATCTTTCAGGACTTCTGTAATGAATTCCCAAGATATTTATAAAGAAGCTGTGCTTGATTATTTAAGAACAGCAGGCAGTAATGAACTTTCAGATTTCTATTTAAGTTTTAGAAAAAAATATAAAAATTTTTCAGATATAATCGAATTATTTGTTTCTATGATTGAAAACCGTTTTGCTATTGATGGAAATGAAATAATACCTGACCAGGAATTTATAGATAATACAGAAAAATATTGTTCAGATTTTCTGGATAGCAAAGGTAGATTGTATAATGCAATAGAGCAGCTATCCAAATGTAACTATTCCCCGTCTGTAATGGAAGAAATTTCAAAAAAGATGAAACTAAGATTCCAAAGCAAAACATTTGAAAAGCTTTCCCATCTGCTGGGATCTATAGTAAAAGCACAAACAGTAGGAGAGGTTTTCTCTGATGCATTTATTGAAGATGCAGGAAGATTGAAAAAATATTCCTATAATTATCTTTCTGAAAATAAAGATATATCAATTCTTTCTCCTGATGAACTGTTTCTTGTTAAAAATATTTCAGCTATATTTGATGCATTAAAAATATTTGCAGATAACGAAACTGATGAAGATAGTAATAAATATGTTTTTCATAATATAGCATCATATATTTTTATTAAAAATGCAGCGCAGAAAATAATCCAGTTTGCAGAACAGAAAAAGAAAAATGCTGCAATGTTTGATTTTAATGATCTTGTTGAACTTACAAGAAACTGCGTGACAATAGATAGTGGAAATTCTGCGTTGGCAAATGAACTTAGAAGAAAATATAAAGTAGTGCTTATAGATGAATTTCAGGATACAGATATTTCCCAATGGGAAATATTTAGCACAGTTTTCAGGGGAAAGCAGCATAAAATTGTATTAATAGGAGATCCCAAACAATCTATATACAGATTCCGGGGCGGAGATCTTGAAGTATATTTTAAAGCTATAAATACTCTTTCAAATGCATCAGGCTACAGGCTTGCTACATGCTACAGATCTGCTGATAAAATTGTCAAAGGTGTTAACGATATTTTTAATAAAATATTTTCGCACAGCTCAGGCGGGGGGCATAAAATTACATATTCTGATGTAAAAAGCTGCGACAATAATCCAAAACTTCAAACAGAAAATAAATTGCCTGAAAGTATTATTGAATTGGTTGCAATTGAAAATGAATGTGATGAGAAATCAAAAGCAAATGTTGAAACAATAATTCAAAATATCTATGCAGATGAAATAATAGAGCTTCTTAATCAGGGCGTTTCTCCTTCTTCAATAGCAATTCTTATGGAAGCAAACAGCATCTGTATTTCAATGCTTGAACAGCTTAAAAAACTTGGCATACCTGCAATGTATGAGGGAGACCTTAATATTTTTGACTCATGTGAGGCTTTCCAGTTTGTTGATTTGCTTTATGCTCTTTCATATCCGAATGATATGGCTATTGTGCGCAAGTCGCTTTTTTCTGAATTTTTTGCCCTTCCTACGGGAGATATAATTGAAATTGAAAACAGCTTTAATATGGACCGCATTGCAGAGATTTTTGCATGCTGGAGCGGAAAAACTGCAAGAGGAAAATTTTATGAAGTTATTGATGAAATATTTTATAAAGATAACCCTGTTGCAGGGTTGGTATGTAAAAAGCCGGATATAAGAAGGCCCTATGTTTCAAGAACGCTTGAAGAGCTTGGGGGAAATAGAAAAGTTGCCAATGCTTTACAGATATCTGAAATGCTTATTGTAAGAAATATGGGAGAAAAAGAAGATGCTGCTTCTCTTTTGCGTTATATGATTTCTGCTATCAAAGGTTATGAGCATATAGAAGAAAAATCTATGCGCCTTGAAAATGAGCCTGATTGTGTAAAAATTATGACAATACATGGAAGCAAGGGGAGGGAATTCCCTGTTGTATTTTTTTCGGGCGGGCTTGGAAGTTCAAAACCTCTGCCTAACAGGGAAGATTATTATGAGTTTATTGAAGGCGGAAAAAGATATGTAGATTTTTCAAAAAACAGCCAAAACAGGGAAAAGCAATTTTTCGAACTTTGGGAAGAAAAGAAAAGGCTCTATTATGTTGCAATGACAAGGGCATCAAAAAAACTTTATATACCTATTGTAAAAAATTCTCCTGGAACAGATCTTGTAAGTTTTTATGCATCATTTGTATCTGATAAGCTGTCGCAAGAATTTGCGGAAAATGGAATGAGTTTATCAATACCTGTTAACACGCAGAAAATAACCTTGCCTAAAAATATGAAAGTATCGGAATATAATACAATATTATCAAACAGAATATTTGAACTGGTACAGGAATTCTGCAATGATAAAGACTATTTTAAATTTAGAAAAATAAAAAGCAGCGATTTTTATAATAACAGCAGGGAGAATATCTGCCTGATTTATGCAGGTAACGAAAGGCAGGAGCGGCAAGGGGTTAAAAACAGCGCAATATATGCTGATGGTGAAGAAAATATAAAACAACATAATGAAGAAAATTTAATATTACAGCAGCTTTCATGCCCCAGCCCTTCCTATAAAAAAGATGATGTGGAAAAAGGTTTTTTTGTTTACAGCTATAGTATGCTTGCAAGGAATGAAGGGCATGTTGCTGCTTATGATACTGAAATAAGAAACCTTGAAATACCTGAAAAAGAACCTGGCCCGGAAGATAACCTTGATACTGGAGATAACATAGGAATAAAAGGAGCTGATTTTGGAAATATAATGCATAAGGCGCTTGAGACAGCTTCATATCTCAAAATTTTACAGTATGAAAACATAGATTCTGCTTCTGAAGATGATGAAATTCTTGATTTTGCTGAAACCTGCGCGCGCGGATTTGTTAATTCTGACCTTGCATACAAATCACGCATTCCTGTTGTAAAGCTTTTATACAAAACTCTTACCACTCCCATAAATGTAAATGGTACATTTATAAGAATAGGAGATATACCTGTATCAGACAGAAAACATGAGCTTGATTTTATGTTTAAAATAAAGGAAGGCAACTTTAATTTTTTTAGAGAAAGAAACAGTTTTATCCTGGAAGATGGTTTTTTAAAAGGATTTATAGATATGATTTTCCGTTTCAATGAATATTATTATATTGTTGACTGGAAAACAAATTTTCTTGGACATTCAATAAATGATTATGGACAGGCAAGCCTTGAGAATGCAATGGTTAGTAATAATTATAAACTTCAGATGCAGCTTTATACAATTGCGCTTGATATGATAATTGCAGCTGAAAACAGCAGCCAAAAAAGTGAGTCTGAAACCAAGACAAAAATAGGAGGCTGTTATTATCTTTTCCTCCGCGGCCTTCCTGGAGCAAAGGGAAATATTATTGATTCAGGAGTCAAAAACTTTTGCCCTGGAGTTTATTTTTCTCCTCCTGATTATGAAACTATAAATAAATTCAAGAAAACATTTTTGGAATAGGAGTTTAAGTATTGGCGAAGGAAAGCTCTTTTTTTGACAGATATTTTAATTATGGCATTGCTCCTGTAAGCTTTATGCTTGCAAGGTTTATCTGTACACAATATGGGAAAAAAGAAGACAGCGCTCTTTTTTATTTTATAATTACATTGTCCCTTCTTTTTGACAGGGGCCATATTAGAGTTGCTGTAGATGAAATAATAAGCGAACTTGAAATACTACAGCATTCATCAATAAATGAGTCTGAAAAAGAGTTTTATACTCAGCTTATTGACTCTGTGATCAATCCTGTAAAAATAATAGAAGATAATTCTGATATTTTTCTGCCTGTCAGCCTTGTTGAAGAAAAAAAAATAAAAAAAAGAGCTCCATATATTTTGCTGGAAGATGGAAAGCAGATTTCCACAGAAAAACTTTATTTTGAAGAAAAAAGATTTGTAGAAAATTTTTTGGCTTATCTTAATTTTAACAAAGATGATAAAAAAACTGCAAAAAATAAATATCTAAATAAAGAGAAGATTTTTTCTGCAATATCTTCTATTGAAAAATACAGCAGTATAAAGCTTGAAGAAAAACAAAAAGAAGCTGTTGTAAAATCATTTGCAGATAAATTCCTGATAATTTCCGGAGGCCCAGGAACAGGCAAGACAACTGTAATTAAAACAATTATAGAAACACATCTTTTAATTGATAACTCTTTATCAGGAATGATTGCTGTTGCTGCTCCTACTGGAAAAGCTGCGCGCCGGCTTGAAGCTGTGCTTGGAAATATTGTTGCAGAAGGAAAAGTAAAAAAGCCTCAGACTGTTCATACTCTTTTACAGCTTGGCTATCGGGACAGGGATAGTTTTTTGCTTCTTCCATACAGAATGATTATTATAGATGAATCATCAATGCTTGATCTTAAAATGATAAGCGAGCTTATGAAAATGGTTCATCCTGGATGTTCTCTATTGATGGTGGGAGACCCGCAACAGCTTCCTGCAGTAGGAGCAGGGACGCTTTTTTCAGATATAACTGATAATATAGAAAATAACAGGCATCTGCTGCATCATAACTATGTTTCTCTTGAAAGAGTAAAAAGAGCGCATGGCTCTATTGCTGAATTTGCAGAAAATATAAGAAAGGGAATTTTTAGCGAACAGGATTTCAAAAATGATAATAATATAAAACTTGCCGCGCCTGAATGGGATACTCTTTTTTCATTTGCAGTAGAAAAATATAAAAAATTATTCTCTTGCGCAAAAGAAGGAAACAGGGAAATGATGCTTGATGCTATCTCTTCTTTTGTTCTTCTTGCTCCATACAATTATGGTCTATTTGGTGTAAAAAATTTAAACCAGCAGCTTGCCTCATATTTTTCAGAAGGGAAAAAGTTGTTTTTTCAGGGGCTGCCTATTATGATAACAAAGAATGATTATAATAACGGACTTTATAACGGCGACAGGGGTGTGATAATTTATGATAACTCTATCTATTATGCTATATTTAAAACTGCTGACGGAGCTTTAAGGCAAATATCTGCATCTCTTCTCAAAGAGTGGGAAATTTCCTATGCACAGACAGTTCATAAAAGCCAGGGTAATGAATATGATTCAGTTGCTATTGTAGCAGCTGTTGAAACAGAACAGCCTAAAATAGTCACAAGAGAAGTTCTTTATACAGCAGTTACCAGAGCAAAAAAAGAAATTATAATTTTTAGCAAAGATAATATAATAAAAGAGATACTTAAAAGAAAAGTTTTAAGAAATTCAGGGATAAAAGAGATAATGCTAAATTATATTTAATATCTCTTTTCCTCATTATTCAGACTTTATAAAAATTAAAAATAACTAAATTATTTTTTCTTCTGTTTAATTTTATCAGATTCTGATGAAGCTTTTCCTTTTAGCGCTTTAAATTCAGGAGATCCTGGTTTTATACCAAGCTGCTGAGCAATTACTCCCCATCCCTTTCCTTTATTAGATTTTATAACTTGTGCTGTCTCTTCAGGTTTTTTATTGCTTATCTTGGCCAGCTCAAAAGCCATAAAAGTTTCAGCAGGATCTAATCCTACAGTATTTAACAAGTTGTTAACTGTAGATTCTGAAACATTATAACTTTTAGCCATATTGCTTTTAAAATAATTGATAGATGCTTTTGCATCATTATTTAAACTGTTAAGTGATGATTTAAGAGTTGTATTTTGAGAATAAGCTAATCCTGAAAAAGTTAAAATAAAAGAAAATAATAATAAATATTCTTTCATTTTAAACACCTCTTTTTTAGAATGATAGGCAATATTTTTATATTGTCAATATCAAAAAATTATAACAAATATTAGACCTGTTCGATAACTATAGGGCACCTCTAAAAACTCAGAAAGAAGTATGATAAAATAGAATAATGAAACAAAAGGGATTCTTTGACGAAACAGACCGGTTATCAGAATTGAGTAAATTGGGAGATCCGCTGGAAAAGTTAAACAAATATGTGAATTGGGAAATATTCCGGATCCCGCTTAAAAAAGCATTTACCCGGGAAGCCAAAGGCCCCGGAGGACGGCCTGCCTATGATTATGTCCTAA
>JAVBQS010000165.1:0-16792 GCA_031548835.1 Spirochaetia bacterium | reverse complement strand
CTCTCTCTTAATAATAGTGAATAGTGATTAAATACTTCAATAAAGTGGCCCATGCTTTTCTCCCTTTGATATGCCATCAAATGAATTGTAGAATACGGTGTGATCCATATCAAAACGCTTGAAGTGAACCGGATGGGGGCTTGCGTCAGGTGCGGGATACCCCATCGGCATCAACGCGACAGGCACCAGATAGTCCGGTATATTGAATAACTCTCTTGTTTTATCGTGGTCGAAAGCCGCAACCCAAGTGCTGCCGATTCCCAAACTTGCAGCTTCCAGCATCATTTGTGTCGTAACGATACTCGCATCAACATCCCCGCTTGCTTTTCCACTATGTTTATGTTTCCAGCAGGTTTCGTGATCATAACAAACCAGCAAAGCTAAAGGCGCGTTAAAATGATATGGTGTGCAGGTTTTTAGCTTTGTCAAGCTTTCCTCGCTGTCCAAAACAAGAACGCGCTGGGGCTGGAAATTGGCGGCGGTTGGGGCGATCCGGCCAGCCTCCAGAATCAAGTCCAGTTTTTCTTTTTCTATTTTATCTGCCTTAAACTTTCTGACAGAATAACGCTGTTCTTTTGCCAGTTGTAAAAAGTCCATCATCAATCCTCCATTGCTTTTCCTTGGTTTATATTGTATGATAGAAGAAACAGGTTCGCAAGTACGCACATTTTTGTTCCCTGCAGGAGGATTTGATGAATAATACCAAATGTACAGAAAATTTGCCTAAAATCAGAGAAGGGGAATGCCCTCTTTTCTATGCCATAAGGCTGATCGGTCAAAAGTGGAAGATTCCACTTCTATGGAAGCTAACGGAAAATGAGATGCTGCACTACAATGAATTAAAGCGTCAGGTGGTGGGGATTACAAACACAGCGTTGACAAGATGCCTGCGGGAACTTGAAGCCTTTGGCCTGATCAACCGGATTGATCACGGCACCATTCCACCATCTGTAGAATACAGCTTAACGGATCGTGGTAAAACTTTGCTGCCGGCACTGGATGAACTGTACCGCTGGGGCGAGGAGCAAATCGGAGTTTAATAAATGCCAAATCTATTGCAATAGGAAAAGCAAACATGAGCAATAATCTGCATGCTTGCTTTACTTTCGCCAAATGTTAACTGTGTCGGCACCGCCACGCTACTGCCATTATGGAACTCAGGTCAGTTTCAAAAATCTTGGTTTTGTTTATAACTCAACAGTCCGGACTCCCATGTTGGACTACCGGATTAGCAAAAAATGGGAGCAGTGTATCAATCGTATATCTGTTCATCCAATTCGCTGAAAGCTCGCTCAAACTCTTTTTGACAAGGAAGGGTATGCTTTTCCGTAGGTGGAAAAGTAGCCTCATAGGCTTCCAGTCCGTTTTCGTCCGGCTCGAGCGCGTCACTAAGCATAATCTTGCCGGTTACGCCGTCATAAAGCGGCAGCGCCATAATGCCGGTATAAAACTTTCCGTCCGTCATGGAGATGTTATATTTCTTCGTGCCAACAAACCCATAAGGCTTGTAGTGATAAGGAAAACCGCCCAACACGATGGCACGGTGTCCGAGCGCTTTTGCGCTGTCTATGGCATGTTTAATTAGCGCGCGGCCATACCCCTGCCGGTGCAGCTCAGGTGTAATGCAGACCGGCCCAACGTGGATAACAGGGATTTCCTCGTCCGCCGGAGTTATCACCTTTGCATGGGTAAAATGAATGCTGCCAACAATTTCGCCGTTTTCTTCAATCACAAAAGACAGTTCCGGCATATAGTCCTTGTGGCTGCGCATTGTATGCACCAGATAATGCTCACTTGCCCCCGGAAGGTATAAGTTCCAGAATGCTTTGCGGGTGATTTCCTCCACCCGCCGGTAATCCGCAGGTTGTTCGTTTCGTATGGTAATCATAAGCCCTCCACATTATTATTTTACTTCAAGCAGGCAACAATCATTTTTGCGGCATTTTAATAGATTAACTTTTTAACCGCCCCAACAATCTAATACACAAGTATGATAAATAAGGCGATACCGTTTTCTTTTGCCCGAAATCCCATCCTTTGAATTTCTGGTAGACCGATTCTGGAATCAACAACCCGTCTGCTCTCTGTTTTCCTTTTATCAAGTCAATCATTTCGCAAAATCGCGGATCGGATTTTACAAAGTCAAACTTGCTTAAACAGTCGGCAACACTCACAATATCATACCACATGGCGGGTGCTTTTAGTTTGCGGAAGTCTGTGCCCATGTAAAACATATATGGATGCCGCTCAAGACTATTTTCCCACAGAGACAGTATAACTTCGATCCCGTCCTTTACAATATCGCTGTTTCGATATTCGTCAATCCCGGATAAAAGTTTTATCATGATAAGCGTTGCGAAGGGACAACAATCGTCTTTCCGACCGGGCCCTCTGAAGGTTCCGTGTTCCTCCGATACCGAGCAAGGAAAGCCCTGTTCGGTGTATAGGCTTAACAGATGCTCCACGCCCTGCTTGATATGTTTCTGATAATCAATCTTGGCTTTTAGTAACGCCATAAGCAGTAACGGCGCGTCACATAAGCACCAGCCGAAGATATCTTCACCCTTGCCGCCGTAGTGAGACGGTATGTTTGTTAAGGACTGATATACGCCGTTTTTGTCTTTGTGGCTCATAATCTGCTTGACCGCTCTTTCAATTTCGTGGATATCTGTTTCAAAACCAATATCAAGCAGGAATAACAGCTTGTGTATCGGTAAGTCAAGGTCTTTATGATTCCGGACGATTGCATTGTGGAAGTTGGTAATATCATTAAGATACGATAGGATTTTCTTATCTTTCAATGCTTCAGTCTTCAATTCAAGTAAATCCTCTCCCCTTTCACCTCGAAGATTTATCTGGATGGCATATTGTAGCCACGGTTCGCTTATTGATAAAAGCTTTTCATACATGAGTTGTCCTCCATGTAAGTATTACACATTAACCTGCCGCTCAATATAAGTAGTATATAAATTTACTTTATCCAAAGCATATTGCCCTATACTTCGCAATATTGTCAAAATTCAGCTCAATATGGATAACCAGTAGTTTGCATTGGGTTCGTATTATAAATAGAAATAAAGGCTATCGTTCAAGATTCTCGTATTCTATTGACCACTTTTCCAGTGCCTTAATTACAGGCAAGAATTTTCGTCCGATAGCTGTAAGAGAGTATTCCACTTTTGGCGGCACCTCGCGGTAGACCTCACGATGGATAAGACCATATTCTTCTAAATCATCTCTTTACTCAAGCGATCTTGGTTTTTCTGTAATTGATACAGAGCGCAGCAGCAGAACAGGATATCCGGAAGTTGTTTTTTGTGAAGGAAAAACAACAGAACATGCAGAATCAATTATTGCTAAAATGAGAGAAAAAGGAATTCCTGTTTTAGGGACAAGGGCAAATAAAATTCTGGCAGAACGCATTATTTTAAAATTCAAAGATGCAGAATATGATGAGTTTTCAAAAACAGTAACGATTGGGAGTCTGCCGCAGGAGAAAAAAGAAAAAGGGCTTGTTGTTATTGTTTCTGCAGGAACATCAGATATATCTGTAGCAGGAGAGGCTTTTAAAACAGCGCAATTTTTTGGAAGTAAAGCAATAATGATTTCAGATGTTGGAATTGCAGGAATACACAGGCTTTTTAACAGGCTGGAAGAGATAAGAAAAGCAAATGCAATTGTTGCTGTTGCCGGAATGGAAGGAGCTTTGCCAGGCGTAATTGCAGGACTTGTTTCTGTTCCTGTTATAGCTGTTCCGACAAGTGTAGGTTATGGCGCTTCTTTTAAAGGAGTATCTGCTCTTTTGGGAATGTTAACTTCCTGCGCGCCAGGTATTTCTGTAGTAAATATTGATAATGGATTTGGAGCTGGGTATCAGGCAAATCTTATAAATCAGCTTATTCACCAACGAAGCGAAAGTCGCGTCGACGCCAAAGGCGGGCAATCTTAGGTTCCTACGCTAATTGTGGCATCCGTGCCGTGCCGCAGGACGCACGCTTCGCAGTCCATGTTGCTGTGCGCATGACTGAGCAAGGAGGTGGACATAGGTGAAGCCGTATCCCGAAGCAAGTACGGGACTTTACCATAAGCTTAAGAATAAATTTACCTTTATTCTAATAACATACGGTAACCGGTATTACCCTCGAAGCATATTAGAGTAATACCGGTTTTTGTAAAAATAATAAATAGAATTTATTTTAATAACATTTAAAAAATATTTAAGGAATAAAATTGATGAGAAAATTGTTTTTAGTTTCTATTTTTCTTTTTATACTTCTACTCAATGCAGCTAGCCATGAATTTATTGTAAAACCTGAAAAAATAGAAAATTACTCGAGTGGAGATATTGTTGAGCTTCTTGTCCTTTCAACTCACTATTTTATGGTTGGGGAAGAGCTTGAGCCTGCAGAACTTAATAGTCTCTATGTTATTCAGGGTGGAAAAAAAACAGAAATAAATCTTGAACCAGATAAAGAGGCGCTTGTTTACAAAGGTTTTTACAAACTGGAAAGTAATTCGCCTGCAATAGCTGTTGCCATAGAAAGGGAATTCTTTACAGCACGATAACTCAAGGCAGTCAGGAAGGAAGCAGGTCTGAGCTTGCTGCTAAAGGATTTACTGTTATAAAAACAACACTTTATGAAAAATTTTCAAAAACATATATAAATCCTGATAAGTCTGATAAAACTTATGAAAAACCTTTAGGCCAGACTCTTGAAATTATTCCTGTTACAAATCCTTCAGAAATTAAAAAAGGAAAAACAGCAGTGTTTAAAATTCTTTATAATGGAAAGCCGATTAAAACTAATGTAAATGCTGTTTATGATGGCTATAACATTAATGATGAAGAAGCATATGCGATAAAAACAGTTTCTGATAAAAATGGCATTGTAAAGATCAAACCTTCTGCAAATGGTCTATGGATGATTCAGGCATCAGTTTCTGATAACGGTAATAATCAGGAGTATGATGATGTTTCATTTCGTTCAGTAGTGGTATTTACAGTAAAATGAAATATATTTGCTTTTTTATATTTGTTGCAATAGTTTCTGCTGCTGCTTTTCCCCATAGTACAGAAGGTTCTGTTTCTGCTGATAGAGTAGTAACTGTAAAATTTAAATATAATACAGGAGAGCCAATGTCATATGTCCAAATAAAAGTATTTTCTCCATCTTCTCCAAAGACAGAAGTTATATCAGGATTTACAGATAATAATGGCAGATATGCTTTTGTTGCTGATGAAAATCATCTTACCTTACTCGCTGGCCATCAATCCAGACGCCTGTAATTTTTCCTGTAGCAGAAATATCTTCAAGCGGATTGCCATCAATTAAAATAAGATCTGCTTTAAGGCCTGGAGCAATAACGCCCTTGTCTTTAAGTCCAAAATATTTTGCCGGAGCAGACGTAACACTTCTTAAAGCGTCAGCTTCTGTCATTCCGGCATCTACCATTAGTTTTAATTCTTCATGCAGTGACTTGCCAAATTCTACAGGACATACACTTGAATTAGCATCTGTTCCTCCGAAAATAGTTACTCCTGCACTATTTAAAACAGCAAATGAATCATGTGCATTTTTATAATTCATTTTTGTTCCAGGAGCTGCATTTTTTGCAAAACATTGCATCATAATTAATGTTGGAACAGATACAATTCCTTTACCCGCAACTTCATCTGCAAAATTTTTATCAATAACCTGAGTTAACGGCAGGTGAGTAATTACATCAACATCTGTCTCTATACATAAGCCAATTGATGTATTTAAAGTAACATGTGACACAACTTTTAAATTGTTTTTATGGGCAGCTTTTACCAGAGTTTCTAAAATATTTTTATCAAGAACAGCAAAGCCTGCTTCATCGGGAGAATCTACAATAATTTTTATATAATCAACACCTTCTTTTACCTTCTCCTGTATATAAACTTCTGCTGATTCTATATTTGATAGAGGGATGCACCCAATCTTTGCATGTACTCCTTTTACAGGAGCAGCAGAAATGCCAGATGCTAAAATAGCTGGTAAATTTTTTTCACTTCTTAATTTTATAATTTCATTTATATCGCCACCCATGTCAAAAACAGTAGTAACACCCCAGAATGCGCACTTTTCCATGCTTGACTTGCCTTCAACATGGAGATGAGAATCTATAAAACCAGGCAGCAATGTTCCGCCATTTCCATCAATAACAACACTGCCTTTTTTAGAATCAACAATAAGACCATCTTTAATAACAACAGTCGTTGGGGCACTTAACTTTTCACCATCAAACACGCGGACATTTGTAATTGCAACAGATTCTTTGGAATCGCAGCTGCAAATAAAAAGAATAGAAACAACAAAAACTATAACTAAAAAAATTATCAATCGGGTTTTTTCTTTTTTCATAAAACTTCCTTAATAATATTGCAGCAAACTTTTTGGGCTTGTTTTTGTCTATTTGCTCCATTTTTATTTAACATTATTATTTAATACAAATGCAGAAGTGTTGTCTCCATAACTCCCGGGAGGAAAAAACACTTCTGCCAAACTATAGCATTATTTTTATAAAGTACAATCTTATAATCAAAGATTAAATAATTTTTTAGCATTGCTGCCCGCGTATTTTTATGGCCCTTTTTCTAACAGCAAATCTGATAGGCAGGAGTTTTCTGTCTATGTTCTGCTGAAGACTTTCTAAAATCTCTTGCAGTAATAAATTTCATTTTATATAACTTCTTACTTGAATATGTATATCTGTCTTACCATTATAATTTCAGTATATCAATAATTACTGCTTTGTTTTTTTATATTTGAAATTCATGTTACCACCGCCAAAATTAAACCTTTTATATTTCATATTATTTTCTCTTTCTGATCTTATATTTTTTATCTTTACTATTTTATAATTCCTAATTGAGTAAGCCAATTTGTTACAGGTTTTTGCGAATTGTTTGCGTTTGAACTAAGCACTGCAAGACCGCTAAGCACTGTAGCATCAGATGTAAGTTCTTCTATTCTGGCTACAGTATTTCCAAGACCAGTACTGCCGCAGGTGCAAAAAGGAACAAGCGTCTTTCCCGAGAAATCATACTCTTCAAGAAATGCTGCAATAGCTTGAGGAAAAAAACCCTGCCAAATAGGGTATCCAATAAATATTGTGTTATAGCTATCAAAGTTTTCAATTTTTGTGCTAAGCGCCGGGAGATAATTATTATTTCTTTCCTGCTCTACCTGCTGTGCTAGCTGATTCTCGTTTTCCGGGTAAGGCTCTACAGTTTCAATTTTAAAAATATTGCCTTGAGTTTGTTGCTGTATCATATTTGCAACAACTTCTGTGGTCCCGGAATGGGAAAAATAAACTATAAGAATTTTGCTATCAGTTGTGTTTTTTAAAACCGCATTATTGCCAGCCTTGCTATTTCCTTTAGCAGTGCAGGCAGCCAGCGATAAAATTAAGAATACTGTAAACAAGATCACTATTTTTTTCATTTTATTTTACTCCTTAAAAAATATTTATTATATTTTGGAATTTTTTATCTTTTTTGCAAAACTATAACATTTCAAAATCTTCCATATAAAATCATCAATCATAGCGAAACCAAATATTTTGTATCAGTTTAGAATATGGATATGATGTTTTTCCCTGCTCTTTAATTTTTTTCTCCATATAATCGCGCAGCCGCCATACATTGGTGGGGTCGTGTACTTCTGAAAGATTAAGTACGCTCTCAAATGTTTTTTTATCAAAATTTAAATCTGCCATAATAGTTGATACATCTAAGCCGGAAATTGCCAGATTCTTTTTTAATTCAATAGATGTTTGCTTTTGTTCTTTTGCGGTTAAACTCATAATGTTTTTTCCTTTCTATATTATAATTTTAGTCAGGTAAATTATTTTTCCTTTATTTGAAATAATATGTCAGGTTTAAAGCACTTATCCCTGCAGCTGCCGCAATTTCCCGCATTATTAAATCTTTTATCTAAAAGCAGTTTTTGAACAGTGACTGCAATTTCTTTTTTGGTTGCTGTTTTGCCCAAAATTAATTTTTTTGCCTTGAGGCAATATAACTTAGTACTTTTGTACTAAGTTAGCACAGCAGTGCTAACTTGTCAACTTGTTTTACTTATTTTATTTAAACTGATAGTTTAGCATAAATGTTTGCATTGCATTATGAAGATATACTTTGCTTTGTAATAAGGTTAATTAGTGATTAAATCTATAGAAACCTTCCGGCACCTTGTCCGCAAGAAGCTGTTACAATATAATTAGCCCAAAGGTGACAGAGAAAGTGGCTGATATACAAAAATTGATAAATACAATATTAACAGATCCTAAACTTGCAGACAGTAAAAATAGATCCAAAGTATATCAAGATGAGCCAATACTTATAACTGCGGCACAGCTGGAAAATTATACTCCGCCAAAATACCGGGAAATGAGAAAAATAGCAAAAAACAATTCTCTTCTTTATGAATCTGATGCAAAAATTTTCTATGAGCAGGGGAAATTTATGGAAGATTTTGAAGATGATTTTAATTATAAAGGAGAGTTTATAAGATATTTTCCCACCTACCAGGCGATGAGCAATATTCAGCTTCGAGGCTATTTTTCCTGGCGGACTAAAGTAAGGCGGGGCATAATTGAAAAAACATCGCTCTCTTTTGTTTTTGTATATATTTATGAATTGCTTAATCAGATTGGCGTCAATTCTCCAGAAAAAGGTTTTTATAAGCTAAAAAATTTTTGGGCAGAATATAAAAAGATAGATACCCAAATTAACTATTATATTAAATTATGGCTTAAAGATTATGTTATATACAATAATCTTGATAAATCTTTACTTGAAGATTTTTCAGATTTAAATTTTGATAGCACAGTATTAACGTTATTAAATTATAAATCGCACAGTATAGATGAAATATTTTTGGCGTTAAATTCTCTCTCATCATATAATTTTGAAAATTCCAGATTTTTTAAACAATATCCTGATGATATTAAAAATATTGTTTACAGTGTTTATGATGTGCTTACAGATTATTATAACAAAAACCGCAAAAATAGTATTTGCGAAAAATTCTTTGGCAGAATTTATAACAATCCTTATACTATGTTTAAATCTGCAATCTTTTATCATCAGGCAAACCAGAAAGATTTTGTTTATGAAATAAATGATATTTATAAATACAGCTGCAAAAACGGAAGCTGGAGTAATGAGAGATTTTTTTGCTATAAAGGTAAAATTCAGAAAATTGGGGAATTGTTAAAAACTATTGATTTTCTTATGCGGCAAAAATACAATTTCAAATCAACATTAAAAGTTGATAAAATAACAAAAATATATCAAGAGATAATTAATAGAGAAATAGAAAAATATCTGGAAAGCAAAAGAAAAAACACTTTGCCCAAAATTGAAATTGATGTTACCAGACTGCATAGTATTAGGCAAGTTGCTCTTGAAACACAAAATAAATTAATTGTTGAAGAAGGATTAACAGAAACTGATGCTCCGGAAATTCCCGATGAAAATGACAGGCCGGAAAATAGCATGCCATTAAGCAATATTGAATATCAGTTTATAAAATACCTGTTATATGATAAAGAATATGATGATCTTGTTAAAACAAAAGGTTTGATGCTTACTGTGCTTATTGATTCAATCAATGAAAAACTTTTTGATATGTTTAATGATACAGTAATTATTTATGATAGTGATAAACCGGAACTGATCGATGATTATATAGAAGAATTAAGAGGAATAATCAGGGAATGAAAATACCAAAAAGAATAGCAACTGTAATTATAAATTCTTTAAAAGGCGGAGTAGTGCCAAGAATTGGCCTGCCTTATATTACAGTTGGAAGAGAAACAGAAATTAATGCTCTTTTGCATGATGTTGGTATTATTGCAGATGGAGGAGCATCTTTCCGTTTTATTGTTGGCAAATACGGCAGCGGAAAAAGTTTTCTCTTGCAGACAATCAGAAACTATGTAATGGATAAAAACTTTATTGTTGTAGATGCAGATCTTTCCCCTGAAAGACGTTTGCAGGGAACAAAAGGGCAAGGGCTTGCAGCATATAAAGAGCTTATCCAGAATATGTCTACCAAAACAAAACCGGAAGGCGGCGCTCTTACTTTAATATTGGATAGATGGATAAGCAGCGTACAAAGCGAAGTTGCTGCAGAAAGCAGTCTTTCTTTTAATGACAGCATTTTTGCAAAGCTGGTGGAAAAGAAAATATATGAAGTTATAAATGCTCTTTCTGAAATGGTTCATGGTTTTGATTTTGCAAAGTTATTGACCATTTACTATAGATCATATATTGATGGAAATGATGAGAACAAAGCAAAGGTTGTCAAATGGTTCCGCGGTGAATATGCAAACAAGACAGAAGCCAAAGCTGAACTTGGGGTAAATATTATTATTACAGATGATGACTGGTACGATTATATAAAACTGTTTGCCATGTTTTTGCGGAAAGCAGGTTACAGCGGACTTTTAATTCTTATAGATGAGCTTGTAAATATTTACAAAATACCCAACAGCATTACCCGGCAGTATAATTATGAAAAAATTCTTACAATGTATAATGACACGCTGCAGGGAAAAGCCAGATATCTGGGAATAATTATGTGCGGCACACCCCAGTGTATCGAAGATACAAGGCGAGGTGTTTTTAGTTATGAAGCTTTAAAATCCCGCCTGGAAGAAGGTAGGTTTGGACGCGACAATATTAAAGATGTGCTTGCTCCTGTTATTAAGCTGTTTCCGCTTACTTACGAAGAGATGCTGGTGCTTATTGAAAAACTTGCCGATATACATTCAGACCTTTTTGAGTATGAACAGACTTTAAGCCAGAATGATATGATAAATTTTATTAAAATTGAATTCAGCAGGATAGGTGCAGATATAAATATTACTCCGCGGGAAGTTATCCGCGATTTTATCGAGCTGTTAAATATTGTATACCAAAATCCGAAAATCAATATTGCGCAGCTTTTGGATTCAGAAGCATTTACCTATGCAAAATCAGAAGTCAATGATGAAGTTCTGGAAAAAGAGTTTGAGGAATTTGAAATTTAAGGTAATAAGATGAATGTTTTTAACCGTTATGCGCCATTTGTTCAGGATTTTATTTATCAAAATAAATGGGAATCTTTGCGGGCTATTCAGGTTGCTGCAGGAGATGCAGTTTTTAACACAGATGACAATATCCTGCTTTCTGCGTCTACTGCTTCAGGAAAAACAGAAGCAGCTTTTTTTCCTATCTTAACATTGTTTACAGAAGATATGCCGAAATCTCTTGGAGCAATTTATATTGGCCCTTTAAAAGCTCTTATTAACGACCAGTTTATGAGGCTTAATGATTTATGCAAAGAAGCAGATGTTCCTGTTTGGCATTGGCATGGAGATGTTGCACAGTCTCATAAAAATAAGCTTTTAAAAAACCCTTCCGGCATTTTGCAGATAACGCCGGAATCTTTGGAAGCCCTGCTCATGCATAAACATGCAGATATTGCCCGTTTGTTTGGCGATTTGCGGTTTATTGTAATTGATGAAGTTCACTCCCTGCTCCGAGGTGACCGGGGCGGACAGACTCTGTGCTTAATCGAAAGGCTTTCCAAACTTGCCGGTGTAAATCCAAGAAGAATAGGACTTTCCGCTACAATTGGCGACCCAGAAAGCACAGGAAAATTTTTATCATCAGGCACAGGCAGAAGTACTGTGTTTCCCAAGATTGAAAACAAAGGTATTAAGTGGAGACTTTCCATGGAACATTTTTATGTTCAGGGAGCACAGTCGGCAGAAGATAGAGAGATTCCTGATGCTTTGCCTGTTTTAGATATGGAAACAGATAGTGCTCCCAAAAATGCTGATCCTGGTATGGGTTATATTTTTTCACACACAAAAGGAAAGAAGTGTTTAATATTTGTAAACTCAAGAGAAGAGTGTGAAGCTGTTACAACAACTCTGCGGCAATATTGTGAACTAAACAGAGAGCCGGATCGCTTTCTAATTCATCATGGCAATTTATCAACATCTTACAGGGAAACTGCAGAAGCTGTTATGAAAGATGAAGAACAATACCAGACTACAGTTACCACAGCAACACTTGAACTTGGAATTGATATTGGAAAGCTGGAGCGTGCTTTTCAGATAGATGCGCCGTTTACTGTATCATCATTTCTGCAAAGGATGGGCCGCACAGGCCGTCGGGATTTGCCGCCAGAGATGTGGTTTGTTATGCGTGAAGAACAACCGGAAGAAAGAGCAATGCTGCCTGTAACAGTTCCATGGGTGCTTATTCAGGGAATTGCGTTAGTTCAGCTTTATATTGAGGAACGCTGGGTTGAGCCGCCAAAGCTGGATAGGCTTCCTTTTAGCCTTTTATACCATCAAACAATGTGCACTCTTGCTTCCTGTGGAGAGATGTCTCCTGCCATGCTTGCTTCTCGGATTCTTGGCTTAAGTTATTTTCATAGAATTACACAGGATGATTATAAGCTTTTATTAAAACATCTCCTGTCTATTGAACATATTCAGAAAACAGAAGAAGGCGGGCTTATTGTAGGGCTTGCCGGAGAAAGACAGACCAATTCTTATAAGTTTTATGCTGTGTTTAAAGAAAATGAAGAATATACTGTCCGCAGTAAATCCCAGGAATTGGGTACTATTGTATCGCCGCCGCCTGTTGGGGAAAAAATAGCGTTAGCCGGGCATGTGTGGATTGTGGAAGAAGTTGACCACAAACGGCATCTGGTATACTGCGAACAGGTTAAGGGAAAAGTTCCTGCATACTTTGGATTATGTCCGGGCGATATTAATACAAAAGTTTTGGAAAAGATGAAAGATGTTTTGAGCGAAAACAGAACATATCCTTATTTAATGAAAAATGGTGCAGCAAGACTTGGCGAAGCAAGACATATTGCTATTAATTCAGGTTTGATAAAAGAACCGCTTATCTGCCTCGGCGGTGATATGTGGTGCCTTTTTCCATGGCTTGGGACTTATGCTTTTCTTGCACTTGAACGGTTTATCAAAATTAAATGTGCGCCGTTACTTGGCTTAACTGCGTTGGATTCATCAAGACCATATTTTATACAGTTTAAAATGAAAGCTAAAAAGGAAGACTTTTTTAAAGTTTTAAGCGATATGGAAAAACAGCCTCTCGATCCAATGGAATTGATATATAAAGGTGAAGTTCCGCTGTTTGAAAAATATGATGAATTCTTGCCGGAAGAACTTGTTAAAAAAGGATTTGCCTATGGTATTCTTGGCATAGATGAAATGAAGATGCGTATCCGCAGTTGGAATAAGACTGCCTGACTTTTCGGTTTGCAGAGAGTTAAGTTTTTTGCCAGGCACTTTTTTATCAATCTACTTCACAAAGCAAAACAGCGCCGGTATTTATAAATACTTGAAAACTTAAACTTCTTTCTTCTTTTCAGTTAATATAATTAAGACATCTTCTTTTGTTATAAGCCAGTCCGGCATAACAGGGATAATAATTTTACTTCCGCGCCTCACTGCCAAAATTGTTATATTATGTTTCCGCCTTACATCAGCTTCTTCAACAGTCTTGTTTAACCACTCATCTAATGGACGCATTTCTGTAATAGAATAAAATTCTGATTCTTCCAGAATATCCATTATATTAGCGCTGGCCAGTTTTTTTGCAAGTTTTGCGCCCATTTCGCGTTCCGGCAGTATAACCTCATCTGCGCCTATGCTTTCAAGAATCTTTTTTTGTCTTAGGCTTTGTGCTTTAACAATTATATACGTTGCTCCATTCTCTTTTGCAATCATTGTTGCAATTTGGGATGCTTCAAAATCTTTGCTCATTGCCAGAATTACAACATCAAAATTTCCAAGTCCCAACTTTGCTACTGTATTTTCATCAGATACATCTGCCTGGACAAGATGGGTTGCATATTTTGTCGCAAGCTGCAGTTTTGACTCATCTTTGTCGCATACAAGAATATCTACATTAAATTCTGAAAGTGTCTGGACTATACTCATTCCAAACCTTCCCAATCCCAATACTGCGAAATGCGAATATCTATTTTTACTATACATACAAATACCTCTTGTTAGCCAATAATTACCTGTTCGCCGGGAAATGCTATATTGTCTTTGCGTTCATGAAGCTTCATATTTAAGGCAACTACAACAGTTATAGGCCCAAGCCGCCCCAAAAACATGCAGAAGATAATTACCATTTTACCTGCAGGAGAAAGATAGGGAGTAATGCCTGTGCTTACGCCTACTGTGCCTGCTGCAGAACAGCTCTCAAATAATAAATCCAGAAGATTATGGGAAAACAGGCTTTCCTTTTCTGTAAAATATA
Source organism: Spirochaetia bacterium (assembly GCA_031548835.1). Taxonomy (GTDB): domain Bacteria; phylum Spirochaetota; class Spirochaetia; order CADAEX01; family CADAEX01; genus WQTU01. The sequence continues at coordinate 2,463 of JAVBQS010000165.1, read as the reverse complement.
AAATTAATATTGATGCAAATATTACAATAAACATTGTGCCGGCAACTGTTAAAGCTTTTTGCAATAGATCAAGCGGCAATGAACGTCCAAATGCTTCAAGCCTGTTGCGGCCGTTTAATACTGATATTATGGAAATAACTATTATTCCAAGAGTTACTGTTTTTATTCCTCCTGCTGCGCTGGCAGACGAACCGCCGATAAACATAAGAATACATGAAAAAAGTTTTGACATTTCTGTAAGACTGGCTTGGTTTATTGTATTAAATCCACAAGTTCTAAGAGTAACTGACTGGAAAAGAGCTGCCTGAATTTTATGCCAAATTGAAAGTTCTCCCAGTGTTTTTGGATTTGTCCATTCCAGCAATAAAAACAGCGCTGTTCCTAAAATAATTAATATTCCGGTAACAGTAAAAACAATTTTGCTGTGCAGAGAAAGATGGAGTATCCTTGTTTTTAAACTATGAGTTTTTCTTTTTTTAAAAGATTCTATCAATTCAATCCAAACTGTAAAACCAATACCACCGGAAACAATAAGTACCATTATGGTAAAGTTAATTGCAGAATTATCTCTAAAAGGAGTTAGACTATCTGTACTGATAATATCAAAACCTGCATTGCAAAAAGCTGAGACAGAATGAAAAATACCCTGATAAACAGCTTTAAATATTGTTATTGATGAACTGTTATAAAATATAAAAGTTAATAAAATAGCGCCAATAATTTCAATTATAAGAGTTATTAATATAACTTTTTTTACAAGCTTAACCATTCCTCCAATACTGTTTTGATTAAAAGAGGCCTGTATTACTACTCTGTTCCTCAGTGAAATTTGACGCCGCAACAAAAGCATTCCAAATGTTAATACAGTAATAAAACCCAAAGCGCCAAATTGGATCAATATAAGTATGACAAGCTTGCCAAACCATGTCCAGTTTTCAAGAGTATTAACAACAACCAATCCAGTCACGCAATTTGCAGATGTGGCTGTAAATAGAGCATTTAAAAATCCTGTGCTTTCTCCTGACTTGTCGGCAATAGGCAGAGTTAACAGAAAAGCGCCAATTAAAATCATGGCAGCAAAACCAAGAAGTATTGTTTGCGGCGGTGTTAGTCTGATAAGAGTTTTTTTATTATTTTCTATATTTGTCCAGTCCAATTAATTTTGCCTGCCGACCTTATTATAATATATATCTATAAAATTTGTTCTAAAACTTGTTTAAAAATTTAAAAGCTATATTATAAAAAATGATTTATTTTAAAAATACAAGATAATTAGCCTAATTTTTATATATCTGGCAGATTAATTAAAATTTGATTTTTAAATAAATCTATATTATTCTAAAACAGCAAGATGGCTTTTGTTTATTTTAATATTATAAATATATAGGAGCTTTGTATTTATGGAAAAGTCAAATCAGGGAGTTATTCCGTTTTTATCATTTACCGGCAATGCAGAAGAAGCAATGAAATTTTATGCATCAGTTTTGCCAGGGGCAAAAATTGAATCGCTGGTGCATTTTGAAAAAGGGCAGCCTGGCCCTGCGGGAAAAGTGTTAAATGGTGCGCTTTCTTTTATGGACCAGCAGATAATGTTTATGGACATGGATCCGGGTAACGGAGCTGTTCCTGCCTTTAGCTGGTCAATGTCGCTTTTTGTCAATTGTAAAACAGAAGCAAAGTTTGATGCTGTTTTTTCAGGATTGTCCAAAGATGGTTTTGTAATGATGGGGCCTGAGCCTGTAATGCAGTTCCGCAAAGTTGCATGGGTTGCAGACAAATTTGGAGTAACATGGCAGCCTGTGTGGGAATGAAAAATAAAGAAGTATACAGTTATATTAATTTGAATATCTTTTGTTAGTGTTCTGTAAAAGACAGAAATTATAATGTATGCTTTTATATTTATTTGCAATACGACGAAATAATTTCTAAAGGATTCTACAATATGTCTTATACAGAACACTAGAGATATTCAAATAAGAATATAAAGCAGATAGTTTTTAATAATTTATTTGTTGCTATCAACAAAAATAAAGATGCTGAATCAGCTAATATTGAAATAAAATAATGAGATTTTGATCTTAAAAAGCTGGTATAAATAAATTGCGTGCTTTACATATTCTATCTTATATAGGATATATAAACTAAAATCACTTTTATATTTTAATAAAGACAACTTACTCATAAAAGAAGTGTTAAATATTTTTATACTTGTTTTTCTATATTTTTAAATATAATATAGGGCACCTCTAAAAACTCAGAAAAAAGTATGATAAAATATAAGAATGAAACAAAAGGGATTCTTTGACGAAACAGACCGATTAGCAGAATTGAGTAAATTGGGAGATCCGCTGGAAAAGTTAAACAAATATGTGAATTGGGAAATATTCCGGATCCCGCTTAAAAAAGCATTTACCCGGGAAGCCAAAGGCCCCGGAGGACGGCCTGCCTATGATTATGTCCTAA
>JAVBQS010000070.1:0-7417 GCA_031548835.1 Spirochaetia bacterium | reverse complement strand
TTAATTAAATGCGAAGATAAAACTTTTCCAGGAGGATTAATCAGGGTATTTGCAGTCTCAAATGAAAAAATTGAAAATTTATATGCTGTGCTTAATACAGAACAGGGTGAAAAAGTTGCAAGTTTTGACGGATTTAAATATAACCCTGAAATAATAGGATTTTCCAATATAGCTTCAAATTTTGATTGTATGGTTGTTATTGTGGGAACAGGTTCTTCTATAAAAAATGGAAAATATAAAGTCTCTATTTATATAAATAATGAAGATTTTTGCAGAGCAGAATTTCCTGTATTAATTGAACAGAAAGAATTTATAAGAGAAACAATATCTCTTAATGAAAATCTCTCTGATTTAAGAACTGATAATTCTGAAAGAAGAGAAAAAGAGTCTCAGGAACTTTATAGACTTTTATCAACATTTAATAAAGAAAATATATTTTCAGACAGCGCTGTAATAAAACCTGTTACTGTAGAACCCTGTTACCTAACATCAAGATATGGAGATATAAGAAAATTTGTATATAAAGATGGCGGTACAGCAGGTTCTATTCATAATGGGCTTGATTATGCTGCAGCCAAAGGCTCTCTTATATATTCCTGCGCAGCCGGAAAAGTTGTTTTTGCTGGTTATAGGCTTATTACAGGCAACAGTGTTGTGATAGAACATTTGCCTGGTCTATATTCTTTATATTATCATCTTGATAAATTATATGTGACTGAAAATATGTTTGTTGCAAAAGGAGCAGCCATAGGGCTTTTAGGCAGCACAGGGCTTGCTACAGGACCTCATCTTCACTGGGAGATCAGAAACCAGAAAATAACAGTAGATCCTGATTTTCTTATAGCAAATCCCGTTATTGACAAAGAAAAAATAATAAGTATCATAAAAAGTGAATTATTTACTGCGGATATGGCCGAAGGGAGGTGATTTTTATCGCTTTTGTAAGAGTAGACGATGCTGAACCATTAGAAAAAGCTCTTAAAAGATTTAAGAGAATGGAAAAAAAGAGAATTTTATGAAAAACCTTCGACCATAAACAATAGAAAGAAAAAAGCTATTGTAAGAAAACAGCAGAAAAAACTTAGAAAAATACAAAATACCAAAGGTATGTAATAAAAACAGGGGCTTTACAAAGCCCCTTTCTTATTTATATGCTAACTTAATTTATAAGGAGTTTAAAATGCTAAGAAATCTATTTATTACGTTATTAGTTATTTTAACAATGACTGCCGTAAGTTGTGCGTCAAAACCAGATTCAGGAGATAAAAATGGTACACAAACTGCAGAGTCCCAAACACTTGCAGATGTTCCCCAGTTTTTCTTAATGCCTCCTACAGCAGATGAATCACTTTATGGAGTTGGAAGTGCAAAAATGTCATCTCTTGATATGTCAAGAACAATGGCTCTTTCAAGAGCACGCGATGATATAGCAAGACAGGTAGATCTTCAGATAAAAAATGCTATTACAGATTATGCACAGGAAGCAGGTGTTGATAGTGTGCAAACTATTAAATTTACAGAAACAATATCCCGCCAGATTGCTGACACAAAACTTCAGGGAGCAAAAGCTGTAGAAATGTATGCTGCCAAAGATGGAACAATCTATGCTCTTGTTGAATACAAAATTTCAAATTTTACAAAAGATGCATCAGATGTATTTAAAAGAAATGAAGAAGCTGCTTTTTCAGAATTCAAAGCTGCACAGGCTCTTGATAAACTTAACTATGAGCTCAAGAATAATCCTACAAAATCCCAGCCTGTAACAGATTAATAATATTTAAATATCAGATTTTTATAAATTCCGGCACAGATTTTATATTTAAGAAATTTGCGCCGGAATTATTTTATCCTAACATGGTAAGCCATGCCAGGGTATCTATTTGCCGGCCCTACATTTATATAGATAAAATATATTTTTCCGGAATTTTTATCAAAATTATAACAAATTATATAAAAAAACCGCTCTTTTTTGTCCTTATTTATGAATTTAATACTCAAAAAAATAACTATAAAAGCCTAAAATCGATAATAATTGTATTGAAAAATAGAAAATTATATTATAATTACAAAAGCAAGTGCTATTTTTATGCCAGAAATTATATATTAAGAAATATATTAGCTGTCTAAAATAGAAACCTTTATAGCAAATATTGCTGTTTATCTTAAATATGAAACTGCTTTTTGAGGAGATTTTAAATGTTTTCTAAAAGAAAAATAGTTTTTTTTATACTTATAATTATTACTACTGTTTTTTTTATAATAGGTTGTACCAGTTCATATGCTGCATTACCTAAAAAAGCAGGCAATGAGTCTAAAGCTCCTGAATGGGTTAACAGCAAGAATGCAGATAATAATTATTTTATAGGCATTGGTTTTTCAAATAGCGGAAATGAAACCAATGATTTAAATATTGCAAAGAAAAAAGCTTTTTCTGCATTGATATCAACTATATTTGCAAATATAAAAAAATCGCAGGAATTTGTTCTTGATGCAAATGCTGACAAAAAATATTTTGATTCAGCAGAAGCACATATAACACAATCATTAACCAGAAATTATACAGATGTAAAAAGCGATTCTTACTATGATGAAAATAAAGGGAATTGGTTTTATTACAAAATCTCAAAAGATGATTGGTCAAGAATTGAAAAAGAAGAAAAACAGGAAATTGCAGATTTTTTAAATGAAGTTCTTTCTCCAAAGCTGCTATCCAAAGATTTGACAGATTTTGAAATATTATCATCTCTAATTAATGGATGGAAATTTCTTGCAGAATCTCCATATCCGGAACTTATCTATGGAACTCTGGCAAATGACAAGGGCCTTCTTATTGATATAATTGAAAATAATATTTCAAAAATTTTTTCCAGGCTTGTGATAAATATTGATCCCAATCCAATATTAACAGAGCCTGGCAGGTCTGAAAATATTATAATAAGCATATTGGATAAAGATGGAAGAAACCCGGGGCAATTTCAGATTAATTTTTATAATAAAGCTGATGAAAAGGAAATTGCACAAATTACTACAGAAATGGATGGAACATATTCAGGAAAGATTGAATTTAAAGGAATTCCAATGGGTAAGCAACAACTCTATGCGCAATTTTCAATGCCATATCTGGAATTCAATCCTGAATTTTTTAAAAAGAAAATGCCTATTCCTTCAAAAGAGTTTACTGTTACAGTTAACGAAATAAGCGTTGTGCTAAAGCTGATTGTAAATGGAGAAGCTGATATTACAAAATTTACAGATCAGACAAAATCTCTTTTTTCAAAAAAAGACCTTACCCTAAAATTATCTCCTGGCGATAAAAATGAAAGAAATGCAATTCTTTTTACAATTTATTTTAAAAATCAGCCTGAAAATAGCCATGGCCTTTTTATAACAAATGCAGATGCAACAATTGTATTGGTAAAAGATGGCAACAATATTTTTTCCTATAAAACCCCGGAATACAGGGAAGTAGGGCTTGACTGGAATCAGGCACAGGAAAGGGTTGCTATAAAGATGTTTGGCGATATAAATAATGATGAACTTTTTTTTAAAGAGCTGCATAAAGCTTTATATGAAGGAACTATTTTTGAATCAAAATAGAGAACTCTAAACCCTTTAGCTTCGAGATAATAAATAATGAATAATCAGCAAATAAAAGAAAAACTGATGCAGCTGGCAGATGTTCCTGATTTTACAGTTGTTCTTTCAGGTAAAAAAAGTAAAAAAGTTGATGGACTTTATAAACCTGATTCCAGGGAAATTATTATCCATAATAAAAATATGAATAATGATGATGATACCATGTATACTGCTATACATGAGTTTGCCCACCATGTTCAATGCTGCAGTTCAGGCATTCCTGTTTCTGGAAGATGCCATACAAGAAGTTTTTGGGCCACTCTGCATAATCTCTTAAAAAAAGCTGAACAAAAAAAAATATATCGCAATGCTTTTAAAAAAGATGAAGAATTTCTTAAACTGACAAAAACAATAAAAGAAAATTATATAAAGAGAAACGGCTTGCTTATGAAAGAGCTGGGAGGACTTCTCTCCAAAGCAAGAAAACTCTGTTTTGAACTCCATTTAAGTTTTGATGATTATACAGATAGAGAACTTGGAATCCACAGAACACTTGCTGCTGCTTTAATAAATGTTAATAATTTTGATATTTCGCCGGAAATTGGTTTTGAAAATATGAAAACAGTAGCTTCAATTAAAGTTCCTGAAAAAAGGGCAGAAGCGGAAAAACATTTTATTGAACAAGAAAGCCCTGATAGTGTCAAAGAAGCTATTATAGAAAAAAAAGATCCTGAAAAAATTACAGAAGATCCTGTAAAAAAACTTATGGCTGAAAAAAATAAAATAATTAAGACTATTGATACGCTTGAAAAAAAACTTGCTGATATAAATGCTAGACTGGATAATATTAAAGATAATTAAAATAATTGGTATAAAAAAAGCCTCTCTAAAACAGAGAAGCTTTTTTTAATGGGCGATGACGGGATCGAACCGCCGACATCCTGCTTGTAAGGCAGGCGCTCTCCCAGCTGAGCTAATCGCCCTCACAAAAACGACATTAACATATTGTTTTTTTGATGTCAACATAAATATATAATTTTTTTCTTGTTTTTATAACTGAAAAATTAGTTTATGGAATATTCATTAATATAAATATATAAGTTTCGTTATTAGACCTGTTCGATAACTCTATTAAAAGTTATTTTGCGAACATCAAATAAGTACTAATTTCTCCACAATGTATGATTTTTTTACTAATAGCTCATAATCTTAAAAGTTTTTTTATAACCTTGTCATGGCTTACTATGCTAAGGTTATAATTTTTTAGGTTATCGAACAGGTCTATAAAATAATTTTTAAAATTGTAATATATTTTTTTACTGCCAAGATTCTTGTAGCAGTTTTATCTGAACAGATAAAATATCTTTTAATAATATATTATAAGTTACTAAAAAACTTTTAGCAGGTTATTATTTCTGTTAACATTTTTTTCATTTTTATTATATCTTTTTCATTTCTGGACTTAAAAATAAAGTATAAAAAAATAAGTAATAAAACAGCAATTACAGAACTTGCAGCAATTACAGGCAAACTGCTATTTGAATATATAGGAAACAATATTAAGGCAAATAGTAACATATACCATTTAAGACAATTGCTATTAGCTTCAATATAAATTTCTACAGATTTTCCAATATTTTTATCATGAATTTTACCTTTAATTATATGATTTCTTATAAATAATAAAAAAATGGAAAAATATGTTTTATAATGGCTAATATAGAATTTTTCAAAAGCAAAATTGTTGGAATTTATGCTTCCTTCTAAACGCATATTATATAATCTGCCGTCTTTTTCATAAAAACAATGCCTCAATTTTTCCTTAATTTTTTCTTCTGAACTATCTGTTTCAACAGTAAATATTTCTGATGTTTTAAATAAATTAGAAAGTCCCATGAGTTTCCTTTTGTAAAATTTATTAATAATTATAAAAATTTATTATCTGATAGTTACATACATTATATTTGCTGATAAATCATAGTTATATTCAGCCACAGCCGGATAACTTCCTGTTGTTACAGTAAATGCCGGCGTTGATGTATAAATAAAGCCAGCTTCTGTATTGTTTGCCGGAATAGACAGCGGTTCTGTTTCCATATAACCATCTGCGCTTAATGCTGCTGTCATATTTAAAGTATTTGATATATTAAGAGTTATTTTTGCTGTATTATAAAATTTAACTTCGCTATTAGATATATAATTCAAACTTACCCATGGTTTTGGGGCAGAGGAATAAGATAAAATTCTTTCTCTTATTATTATATCTTTATAGCTATTATCTTTATAGCTATTTGACTGATGCGGAGAAATAGTATATGTTTCGTTTTCCCACTTCTGATTCATAACTGTGAAACTTACTGCATAATCTGAATCATTATTTACTTCCAATAGCGGTTCTTTTTCTCCAAATCCATTACAAGACAGAAGGACAAGTAACAATATAATAAGTAAAGTAATAATTTTTTTCATATTAAAATATTATAGCAGGAAAATAATATTTTTAAAAGTATCTATTTTCTAATTGGGTATGGCATAAAACTAATAGTCAATATATTTAGGGATTATACACTGCTTTTACAGATTCAATCATTTCTTTTTCTTTTATAATATTGCCAAAGAATTCTTCTTTTGCAACAGACTGGTTCTGCTCGTTACCCACTTTTATAATGCCGGTATATACAATCCTGTTTTCGCCTCTTAAATTAGCTTCTACTATAAATCTATATTCACCATTAGTTACCGGGCTTCCTGTTTTATCTGTACAATTCCAGATATAAGTTAAACTGCCTGTTTTTGGAGTAGCTCCTGTTATTGAATCTATTTCTGTTTTAGACATATTCTCAAGATTTGATTTTTTTACCCATTCAGGAAGAGTTGCTCTTTTTTTCCAGCCCCCATTTGCTGTAAATTTTGTGGCATACAGAGTTTTTATAAAACTGCCATTGTTATCTTCAATCCATACAGCAAATTGGTTGCTGGCAAATCCGCTCTGTTTTGTATAAGAAAAAGATATTTCTACACCTCTTTTTAAATTTTTGTTATTGCTTGCAGGCTCTGAATCTTTATTATCTTTTGAAAAAACCGGTAAAATAGAAAATAGAAGCAGTAAAATTATAATAATACTTTTTAACCTATTCATTATAAATATCCCTCTTTTTATTCTATAGTATTATTTTTATAGAATAAATCTGATATCTGAAAAAGTAAATACTATTTATTAATATGAATTTTCTGTTTTAGAATATTCTTTTATATCTAATTTTTATAAAAGATTTATAAATTGAAGTTTCGTATAACTTTTTAATTATAATTTATTTTTAATTGTTAAATAGAATGGTAATATTTAGAAATTGAAACATTTATAATTTTAGCATATCTTTATGTGATGCCATATATTCACCATATTTTTTATCAGAAATAGCAATATGCTCAAAGACCCAATCTCTCATATATCTTACAAGTCTGTTTGGAACAAACATTTTTCCTGATTCATAATCTTTTACTTCTTTTATAACCATTTGTACAAAATCAGAATGTTCTTTTTTATGTTCATTAATATCAGGATATTTTACTTTAATAAGCAGCTCTTCTTCTGTTTTAAAATGTTCTTTTATATATGATACAATATCTTTAACTGTTTTGGAAAAATATTCTTTATTTGTAGCATCTCCTTCCAGACATTTAAGATATAAATCATTTGTTATTCCAATAAAATGTTTATTTTGATTATCTATAATATCAATGCCTACAGTATAACTATTACTCCAATCTACAAACCTAATATTTTTATCAGGGTTATAAATATCATCAATTTCCCGATAAACCATAAAATTTCTCCTAG
>JAVBQS010000084.1:0-3901 GCA_031548835.1 Spirochaetia bacterium | reverse complement strand
CAAACATTAAAACTGAGGAGAATATAATGAAAAAATTTTATTTATTTATGATTTTTATTACTATTACAGCACTTACTTTGATCTCCTGCGGACCAAGCACAAAAGTTACAAGAGTATCATCAGATACACAAATAGATTTAAGCGGACGATGGAATGATACAGATGCTCAAATGGTTGCACAGGAAATGATAAGCGATGTGTTAAGCCGGCCATGGCTTAATAATTTTGTTAATGAAAATAAAAGAAAACCTGTAGTAATTGTAGGCGAAGTAAGAAACCGCAGCAGCGAACATATTGAAACACTTGTATTTACAAAAAGCCTTGAAAGAGAACTTATAAATTCAGGAAAGGTGAGATTTGTTGCATCAGCAGATGAACGCAAAGGCATAAGAGATGAAAGATTATCACAGCAGACTGAATCAAGCGCAGAAACAATGAAAAGGCTTGGACAGGAAACAGGAGCAGATTTTTATCTTTCAGGAGTTATAACATCTGTAACAGATGCGGTTGACAACCAGCGTGTTATTTTTTATAAAACCAATCTCGAGCTTATAGATATGGAAACAAATGAAAAAGTATGGATAGGCGATAAAGAGATAAAAAAACTTATCGAACAATCTAAAAAGAAACTCTAGAAAAATTTGATAAAAGATTTAAAGCCAGGCATCTGTATAAACTATATAGCAATTATCAGTTGATGGAATTTTATTATGAATGAACCGGAAAATAAAAAATTAATACTCAAAAAAAATAAGATAATTTTAATTCTTTTATCGCTAACTATTTTATTTATCTTTGCTTCATGTACAACCACACGTAACGCAGGCTTTGAAGAGTTTGATCAGCAGGTAGCATTAGGCGAATATCTCTATACTGCAGAAAAACTTAATGCTTCAGAAAATTCAAAACTGTACAGAGATAAAGATCAGGTATTAAAATATCTTGATATAGGTATTTTATTTCATATAGCAGGAAAGCCGGTGGAAAGTATTGCCTGTTTTAACGAAGCAGAAAGATTGATTGAAGAAAACTATACTAAAAGTGTTACAGATGCTGCCGCATCTTTTCTCATAAATGATTATCAGCTTGAATATTTCGGCGAAGCTTATGAAGATCTTTATATCAATGTATTTAAAGCAATTGATTATATGAGGCTTGATAATTTTGATGATGCATTTGTTGAGATCAGAAGGCTTACCAATAAATTAAATTTTCTTGAAGATAAATATGGAAATCTGGCAAAAAGCATGAGCAGTTCAAAAGATGCCAAAGGAACTGTAAAAAGCGGAAAAACAGAATTCCACAACTCTGCTCTTGCACGATATCTTGGCATATTACTTTACAGAGGCGACGGAAGAATAGACAGCGCTGCCATAGATCTTGGAAAACTTAAAGAAGCTTTCAAAGATCAGCCCAATGTTTATGATTTTCCTTCTCCCAAAAATCTTGATAAAATGATGGAGAAAACAGATAAAGCGCGGATAAATATAATTGGATTTACAGGCCAGAGTCCAATAAAGAAAGCTTCCACATTAAGGCTTACAACAGCAGAAAATATGATTTTAATCAGCCAGGAAAAAGAAGACAGCCAGGGAAGAAATATTCTTACAGATCTTGATGTTTTTCCGTTTCCAGGCATAACAGGCGGATATAACTTTAAGACACAGATACCTGAAATGATTAAGCGTCAGTCAAGAGTATCAAGAATTGAAATTTTTGTTGATGGAGTTTATGCAGGAGATCTTGAGCTGGTTGAAAAACTTGATTCTGTTGCTGTTGAAACTTTTAAGCTTAAGCAGTCAATGATATTTTTCAAAACTGTAACAAGGACAATAACAAAAGGCATTTTATCAAAACAGGCAAAATCAGCGGCAAATAATGCTGCAAGCGATGCCGGAGGTGTTGCTTCGCTACTTTCATTTTTGGGCGGCATTGCTTTGGATATTGCGGTTGATTACAGCGAACAGGCAGATTTAAGAAGCGCCCGTTATTTTCCGGGACAGGCTTATGTGGGAGAATTCTGGGTAGAGCCTGGAGAACACAGCATAACAGTTGATTATTATGACAGCTTAGATAAATTACTGCACCGCAAGATATTTGATTCCAGAAATTATGCAGTTGAGGAATTACATCTTTTAGATTCTTATGATTTACAATAAATAATTTTAAGAGAGATATTTATGAAAAATTTTATAATTTTTATTATTTTAATTTTTTTAGTTTCATGCGCAACAGGGGGCAATAATTCAGGTTTATCAAAAACAGATTCAAACGTTCCCAAATGGATGACAAATATTGAAGCTGATTTTCCTGACTCAAAATATCTTGCAGCAGTCGGAAGCGGAGATTCAAGGCGCAGGGCACAGGAAGATGCAGCAGCATTTCTGGCACAGCAGTTTAGTGTAAATGTTAGAGTAGATACTGTTGCGCAGCAAAAATATGCAGAACTTGTGAAAGAAGATAAAAGCTATAAAGAATCAGAAACAACATTAAGCCATACAATAGGAACACAGGCAAATGAAGAATTTATAAATTTAAAATTCTCTGATCCATATACAGATAATACAGGCACTGCTTATATAGTTGCTTATCTTGAACGGCAGTCCACTGCTCTTGTCTACAGAGATATAATAAAAAAAGATTTGGCAAAAGCGGAAGAATATTACAGCAGGGCAGATTCTGTAAATAGCTCGTTAAGACGTTATGCATTTTATGATGCTGCATATACTATGGGACTTAATGCTGAAAGAATGATTGGACAGCTTCGCATTATATATCTGCCAATTGTTCCTTCACTTGAAATGGATCTTAATTTAAAAAAATTTGCTGATGCCAGGGATAAGGAAGCAGTAAAACTCTCGTGCCAAATATCAATAACAGGTGATAAAGATGGAAAAATTGCAGCAATTATCAAAGATATTATGCAGACTCAATCTATCTCTTATAATCCCAATGGCAAGATGGCTGTCAAAGGAAGCTGGTCTCTTGAATCTGTTGATTTAAATCCCAAATTTAAATCAATACGCTGGAGAGCAGATATTTCTTTCTTTGATGAAACAGGCACAACTATTGCTACTTTTTATAAAGAGATGAGAGAAAATGGCATAACAGAAAATGAAGCAATAGCTTTTTCTTACCGCGAAGTTCAAAAACAGATGTCTAAAGAATTTACACAAAATATTCAATCTTATCTGACAAAGCTTGTTGTTAATAAATAATCAATTATCTTTTACTTTCCAGCAGAAAAATGTTATTACTGCTTTGTTTTTATAATTAGTTTTATAAACAAAGCAGAACTATTTTTAAGTAAAAGCTGAAGTATTTTTCAAGCTTCTTTTTTCATCAAATCCCAATTGTTTCTGGTATAACTAATAAATTTATCAACAGGTATTGCAGGAGAATATAAATAACCCTGATATGCATGGCAACCCATTTTCTGAAGCATTATTTTATGCTGTTCAGTTTCCACATATTCAGCAATTACCTTAAATTCAAGAGCCTTGCCCAATTCTATAATTGATTTAATAATATCTTTGCTTCTTTCGTTATAAAGCATATTTTTCACAAGAGAACCATCAAGTTTTACATAATCAAATTTATTACTTTGTAAATAAAGTAACGAAGTATGCCCTGTGCTGAAATCATCAATTGCAATTTTAATATTATTCTTGCGCAAATCATTAAAAATTTCGCCAAGCTGGCCTTTATCTTTTAGCTTAGTTTCTTCTGTTATTTCTATTCCAAAAGTATTTTCTAAAAGTTTGTTTTCATTAACTCTATTGATAATGCTATAAATAAATTCATAATTATTTAACTGAGTGCTTACTATATTTATGGAAACACTTATACCGTTGCCGAATTCTTTATTGATGCTGGCAGTATCTTTTATAGCTCTGCTTAC
>JAVBQS010000005.1:0-4016 GCA_031548835.1 Spirochaetia bacterium | reverse complement strand
AAAGTTATAATTATAAAAAAGCACCACTAATATAGTGATGCCTTTTTATAATTAACTGATTAATCTTAATCAGTTATGTTTAGAAAAATTTTCCTACATAATCAATCATTTCATTTGTAGCTTTGGAAAATGCAGCCGCATTTTCAATAAGAGATGTAATTTCATCAAATTGTTCAATATCATATCCATCTTCCGCATAGCTTTTAACAAAGTAAGGAATAGTTTCCAGTTTTTTCATTATTTTTTCATCAAGAGGCTTTTTCCAGCCATCAGGAACTTCCCTATTCCTGTAATGATATAGCATATCTCCTATCAATTCAGGCGGACAGGTAAATACCATTGGGCTTCCTGCAAATTTTTCCATATGAGGATATGAAATTTTTCCGTCAAAACCCAGATGTTTTCTTGCCGAACACATAAGCATTTTTAAAGGAAGTTTATTATCTGTAAGATATTTTATTGATCTTTTCATTACAGCATTTGATGCTTCTCTTAATTCTGTGGGTGTAATATCCATATTGTTTTTATCTATATATCCCCTGAATGAAGCAGAATCTTCAAGACGCCCTGACATTTGTGTAATAACAGCTCTCCAGCCCAACCTTTCTTTACCTTTTTTTCTATGTTCAGTAATACCTTCATTAACAGAATTGGCTACTGCTATTATTTGCGGAACATTAAAACAGGTAGTAGCGTTAGTTGCAATACCTTTTGATGCAAGATATTTAAAAACAGGAATTCCCGATGTTGATGCAGGAATTTTAATCATAACGTTAGGCGAAAGCTGTGAAAGTTCATCTGCCATTTCTTTCATTGCTGATTCATTTTTCAGAAGATTAGGATCTACCTGTCCTGAAATATGGCCAAGCTTTCCATTTGATGCTTCAAAAAGAGGCATAAATTTTTCAGCGCCTCTTTTTACAGTTTCTTTATAAACTTCTTTAAAAAGGCCGTATTTTGTTTTTCCCTTATAACTTTTCCTTTTTTCTTTTATAATCCCAATCCATTCATCTGTTCTTTTCTGAAGCACAGCCCAGGAAAGAGGAGGATTGGTTGTGCATCCTTTAAAAAGCCACTGCGAAACAGGAACATCCAGAAACATTGAATTTACTTCTTTTTTAAACCATTCCTGCTCTTCCTGCGGAAGTGTCTTTGGGTATGATTCAACAAAATTAGGCCATACAAGAGGCGATGAATCCCACCATATTTCAGTTTCAGGATTTAAGGCTTGAATTCTTCTCCATATATTTTCCATATTAATTCCTCCTTACCAAGTTAATTATAATAAAATTTGTTTAAAAAAACAAAAACCCAAATTTTAATTCCACTCTGCATCTAAAATTTTCAGAGCAAAAATAACTATCTATTTTTTTGTTTTTGCAGTAAATTCTTTTACACCTTCAACAAAATTTTTATTATCCTCTTTTGTTGAAATTGTTATTCTAAACCATCCGTTTCTTCCATACATATCTTCCTGATTTCTAAGGATAAGTTTTTTCTTTTCAAGAATATAATCAACAAGTTCTTTTCCAACTATGCCTGCATCTGTACCGTCAAAAAGCATGTAGTTGCCATGTGATTCAAAAACTGTAAGGCCTGGTATTTTGCCAAGTTCTTCTGTTATCCATTTAACCTGTTGATTGATAAAATCCACTCTTTCTTTAAGAGCTGCAGGATCGTTAAAAGCAGCATAAGCTGCCCAGAGAGAAATTGTGCTTACATTCCAGGGAATTAATGTTGCAGAAATTTGTTTTATAACATCTTTCGCTGCAAGCAAATATCCAAATCTTACTCCTGCAAGGCCATATGCTTTTGACATAGTTCTTGTAATCATTACATTAGGAAATTCTTTAATAAGTTTAACCATTGATTTTCCATAGCCTGCAAATTCAATGTAAGCTTCATCAACGACAAAAGGAATTCCTGTCTGTGCAATTTTTCTAAAACCTTCTTCAGGCATGAAATTTGCTGTAGGATTATTAGGATTGGCAATAACAATAATTTTTGTTTTTGGAGTAATAGCTTTAATAATTCCGTCGGGATCAAAAATAAATTTTTTGTTTTCAAGTTTCATTGGCACAGACACAAGCTTTCCGCCATTAATCTGGCATCTTAATTTATAAATGCCGAAACATGGTGTATGCTGAATAACTTCTTCGCCTGCTCCTGGAACAAGAAAACTTCTCCATACCATATCATATACTTCGCTTGATCCATTACCAAGAAGAACATTTTCAGCATTTTGAAGTCCATTAAGCTCTGCAATTTTATTTCTGCACACAAGACCCTGGTCTGCATAGATATTTCCCATTTGGCCATATTTTTCTATTGCTGCCATAACAGACTTTGCCGGAGGAATAGGATTTTCGTTAGACATCATTCTATGCAAGGATGGATCCTTCCATGCAAGTTCAATATGAGGGGATATATACATAGGAATTCCCCTTATCCACGGTACAAAAAAATCTTCCATTTTTTTCATCAATTTTCTCCTTAAAAAAATAAAGTAAATATTTAAATAGCAATTATTGCCTGATATAAAAATAATAAATCAGGTTCTGATATAACTGCCTGTCTCTACCTGAAACACATAACGGTCTCCCCTGTAGTATGAATGAAGCACTTCAAGGCATTCTCCCTTTGCATTAAATGCCCTGCTTTTATAAAAAATACATGGAATATCTCTTGAAATCATAAGTTTTGATGCAATATCTTTAGAAGGCCGCACTGCCTGTAGAGTTCTTATAGAATGATCAAGATCTGCTCCAAATTTATCAACAAGCATCTGATACATTGAACCGCTTATCTTCATATCAAGCAGCGATCCGAATTTTTTAAATGAATAATATTGAATTTCATAGAGAAATGGAGTCTTATCAGCAATTCTAACTCTTTCAATTTTAACTGCAAATTCCCCGGCAGGAATGCCAAGCGCTGCTGCTATTTCTGCAGATGGAACAATTTTTTCCTGAGATATTATCCTGCTTTCAGTATCAAGGCTATTCCGTGAATCAAGTTCAAAGTCATCGATAAAACTTGTCATTTTTGCAAGTTGCCTTACTGGGGCAAGGGGTTTTTTTCTTCTTACAAAAGTTCCTACTCCTTTTTGCTTTTCAAGAAGCCCCTGCTGTACCATTACAGAAATTGCATGTCTTATAGTATTTCTGTTAAGCTGAAATTTTTCAGACAGTTCTCCTTCTGATGGTAATTTTGAACCAACATCATATTCTGAACTCTGAAGCATACTTGTTATCCAATTAACCACTTGTAAATACATTGGTATAGGATTTTCTCTATCAACCATTATCACCTCCGCCACTTGTCTACCTATGTAAATAAGTATACGCCCATTATTTTTTCCTGTCAAATAAAGAGTAGTTAAAAAAGATAATTATTTCAGGGAAATCAACACTTTATAGATATGTCAAAATGAGTCAAAATTAAAAATCAGGCTTATTTTAAATTAGTAGACCTGTTCGATAACATAGAAATGATAACCTCGGCAATTTAAGCAATGCCGGGATAATAAAATAAAAGCCTTAAGTTCATAAGCTATTAGCAAAAAATCATACATTGTGTCCAAATTAGTACTTATTTGTTGTTCACAAAATGACTTCTGATATAGTTATCGAACAGGTCTAGTTAGTTTTTTTCTAAAACTATATTTTAATTTTTGATAATATTTTTTCTGTAACAGGAGTATTTATCCCTGTTTCTTTTCCCATTCTTACAATATTGTAGCCTAATGAATCTATTTCTGTTTTAGGTTTCTTATTTTCTATATCAAGCTGAAAAGATGTTTTTGCATCTTTATCAATATTTTCAGCTATTTTTAAGGAATCTGCTTCTACTTTTTCAGGAAGAATAATATTTTTCTTTTCTGCAATTTTCCTGATTTCAGCCATTATATCGCAAAAATCCTGTTTTAAATCTTTATCATGAACAATAGCGTTCATTGTTACATTATTGGCAGCAGTTATTAATGCAACAGGTGCAACAAACATATATTTCTGCCA
>JAVBQS010000129.1:0-15262 GCA_031548835.1 Spirochaetia bacterium | reverse complement strand
TATTATGAATAAAAATTTTTTTGCAAAAATTTAATAAAAAATGTAAATAAATTGATTTCAAAATGTTTACATAATAAAGATTGATTTATATAACTTGGAGTTTGCAAAAATAGTATAACCATTGACGAATTAGTAAAATATTGAGATATTTTATAGAAGAATAAGGAAATATTAATTAACCTGTGCTAATCAATATTTTCTACTGTTAATTTTTTGTAATTTTTAAAATTAGTGCAAATTGGCTGCCAAATAATGTATTTTGCAGTACATTATCACTATTTACTTAAATTAAGGAGCTTTAAATTGGCTGAAAGATCAGATTTTTTATCTCATGCAAGAGAAGTAAAAGAGAGAAGTCTTATAAAAAATGTATATTTATGGATGACAGCAGGACTTGCTTTAACAGGTGTTGTTTCATTATGGATGGCCTCAAATCCTCAAAGAGTTATTTCTCTTTATCAGTCAGGATTGATATGGGCTTTTATGATAGGCGAGTTGTTACTTGTATTTTTTCTTTCTGCAAGAATAATGAAAATGAGCCCGCAGTCTGCTGCCATATCTTTTGCAGCATATTCTGTGCTTAATGGAATAACCTTATCATTTTTATTTCTTGCTTATACAAAAGGAAGCCTTGCCTCCACATTTTTTATAACAGCAGGTACTTTTGCAGGAATGAGTCTTTATGCAGCAACAACAAAAAGAGATTTGTCAGGAATAGGCAATTATCTTATAATGGCGCTGTGGGGGCTTATAATAGCTTCTGTTGTAAATTTGTTTTTAAAAAGTTCTGCGCTCTATTGGATAGTATCTTATGTCGGAGTGCTTGTCTTTTGCGGGCTTACTGCTTATGATACACAATTTTTGCTTAGAATGAGCAGGGATTATACAGATTCAATTTCAGAAGAAGATTATGTCAGATTTTCTATTATTGGAGCTTTAAAACTTTATCTTGATTTTATTAATATGTTTCTTTTCTTTATTAGAATTTTTGGAAGAAGAAATTAAACAAATAAAACTGAAACCAAAACCGGCTTATAAAAGCCGGTTTTTTTTATATTTACTTGTAAAAAAACAATATTTTATATAATTAAAAAATATGCTAAAAAATATCTATAACTATTTTTTCGAGGTTTAAAGAAAATGAGAATTACAGGAGGCATTTACTGTAATAGAAGAATTAAATGTCCCAAAGGTATTATCCGGCCTGCTATGGATAGGATGAGGGAATCCATGTTCTCAATATTGGGAAATCTTTATGGACTCTCTTTTCTAGATCTTTTTTCAGGGTCCGGCATTGTGGGGCTTGAGGCAGCTTCAAGAGGCGCATCATCTGTTACTTTTGTTGAAATGGATAGAATAAAAAAAAATGTTTTGCAGGAAAATATTAAAATTGCAGAAGATTGTAAGACAGAGATTTTTATAATGCCTGTTGAAAGATTTATTCAATCTGCCAAAAATAAATTTGATATAATTTTTCTTGACCCTCCATTTCCATTAAAGAAAAAACAGGAACTGGTTGAACTTATCTTTAAAAAAAATATTTTAAACAAATCAGGTTTGCTAATGATCCACCATCCTTCAGAAGAATCATGGCCTGATAAAATAGGATCTCTTATTCTTGAAGATAAAAGAAAATATGGAAGATCAATTTTATTGTTTTACCGTGATATACAGCAAAATAGCAATTTGGAAGAATAGAATTTTTTACCACCTGTTTCCTGATTTTAATCTAATAAAATATTTTTATTAGGCCTGTTCTATTATCATTCTGAATTTAATATTAAATGCGCCTAATAACCTTTATTAAGAATATGATTCACAATTATAGTATCTGATTCAGGAAACTGCAGCTTTGAAAAATCAGACAGTGATGCCCATATATATTCTGTATGTTCAATAAGTTCTATTTTTTCAGATAAAATATCTATTTTAAAAGCAATAAGTTTATATGTATTTCCATTATTTGTAAAAAGGCCGGAACAAAGTTTATCATAAACTTTTATATCTGCATTAAATTCTTCGAGAAATTCCCTTACAAGAGCTTCTTCCGGCTTTTCACCTTTTTCAGTTTTTCCACCGGGGAATTCCCACAGAGCACCTATAGATTTTCCAGGTTTTCTTTTTGCAAGAAAATACCTGTCATTATATCTGGCAACTCCCGCAGTAGATACTGAATATGCCATATGTTCTAAAGAAAAATTACACGCGGAAACAGGAAATGCAAAAATGCAATTACAATACAGGCAATTCCTGTAAAAGATTTATATTTTTCTATAAAAACATCAATTACTCCAAGAGTTCCTTCAAGAACTCCTTTTTTTTCCAAAAGATATTTGCAGAAAAAATATATTGCTATTGCAAGACTTGCTGCTGCAGGGAGAAGATCTCCTATCACATAAACATCGCCATCAAAAACACTTATTATTTTAAAGAGGCCTGCTATTGCTGCAATTATTGCAAAAGTTAATGTATATGTTTGTGACTTTAAAATATTCTGGGAAAATTCTAAAGTTGAAATTTTTTTACTAATAGCATCGCCTGCCAGTAATAGTCCGCCTATCAAGTTTACTAAAATTGATAAAACATAAAACTGAACCATTTAAGATCTCCCTTTATTTAATAATATCTGAATCTTGTTTAGACGTCAAATCTTATTTTCACTCTTTAGCCTGGATTTTAACTCTATAGTCTTATTGTTATATTCAATAGTTGCATATATTATTGAATTTTTATTTATTGCATAATCAGCCGCATGAATAGAAGTTCTTAGAATTGTGTCATTATCTGGTTTATCAGGCATTGTATCAAAGAACTTTTTATAAAAACTATCATTTCCAGATATTGTAATTGCTGCTTCAAGGGGAAAAGCTGCACTTTCAGGTAATCTGGAATTCTCTTTTTTTGAAATTGTAAGGCTGATAAGTAAATTATTATCAAAAATATATCCATTTAAAAGAAAACTGAAATCAGGATTGGAATTTTGATTTGATATAGTTTTAGTATAGATAAAATATCCAAAAAACAAAATAGATATAATAACTATATCTGCCAGAATTATGCCAAGAGGTTTATTATTTCGAAAAAATCCTTTTTTTCCTGATTTTTCTTTTATAATACCAGGCGGCAGCAGGTTAAGCCTGTCTTCTCTACTATAATGATATTCCAGCTGTTTTTTTTCAGGATTGTCTGACATTATTATCCTGCCTAATATCTTTTATTATCAATGGAATATATTGGATAATTTCTTCTGATGCAAAAAATCCTCTATTTTTATAACATTTTTTTCCAGCTATATTATGAATAACAACCCCGCTGATTGCAGCTTTTATTGGAGCAATGCCATAGGCTAAAAGCCCTCCTATTATTCCTGCAAGAACATCGCCGCTGCCTGCTGTCGCAAGAGCAGGGTTCATATTGTCATATATTGCTATTTTGCCTTCTGGATTACAAATCCAGGGAATATGCGATTTTAGGACAGTAATAATTCCTGTTTTTTTTGAAAATGATTTTATAAATAGTTCCGGATTATCCATAATTTCTGCTATATCAGATTTTATTAATTTTGCAAATTCTCCAGGATGCGGTGTTATAATACAGTTTTTATTATAAAATTGTTTTTCTTTTCTTTTTTCAATAATTGCTGAAAGAAGGGTTAAAGCATCAGCATCTATTACAACAGGTTTGTCTGTAGTTTCAAGCAGATATTCAAGAAATTCCTGCTTTTCTTTTTCAAAACCCCATCCTGGGCCAAGTACAAAAGCATTGCTGTTTTCTATATTTTTTTTTGCAGATGATAAGGAAAATGTATCAACCATTACAGAAGATAGGGAGCTTATAAGGCTGGTGAAAATATTGTTATCTGTAAAAAGAGTAACAATCCCTGCAAGGCTTTTTAGTGCTGCTTGTGAGCATAAAACAGCAGCTCCGCTTTTTCCCTTGCTGCCTGCATAAACAGAAACATGGCCCCTGGAATTTTTATAACTCCAGGGAGCAGGTAACTTAATATATTGGTTAATAATATCTTCATTAATTAGCATAACTTCAGGATTTTCTTTTTTAAGATATGATGGCGGAAAAGCAGCATCTGCAAAAATTATTTTTCCGCAACATTTTCTTGCAGAAGGGTAGTAAAGTGAAATTTTAGGAAGCCCTATGGTTATTGTTAAATTTGCATTTATTGATATATGGCTGCTTTTATAATTATCTCCAATTCCGCTTGGAACATCCAGGGAGCAGAGAAAAGCGCCTGATTTATTTATCAATTTACAAATATCAGCTTCAGAATCTTTAAAACTTCCTTTAATACCTGTTCCTGCTATTCCATCAATAATTACATTGCTGTTTTTAATCTGGGAAAAACATTCTTCTTTATCAGAATTAATATCAAGAATTTTTATTCCAAGATTTTTACAAAGATTAAAATTTACCTCGGCAGCAGTTCCTTTTCGGGGAATATCCAATATAATAACAGTTCCGTTATAGCCTTGTATAAAATGATGCCTTGCCATTACAAAAGCATCTCCGCCGTTATTGCCTTTTCCGCATATAAATAGTGTCTTATCAAAACCATGGAGCGGAAAAATATTTTTTTTAAGATAGTTATAACAGTTTATACCCGCATTTTCCATTAGAAGTAACGATGGATATTCAAGCTCTTCTTGGGTTTCTTTATCAATAAACTGCATTTCTTCCGAATTAACAATTCTCATTATTTCTCCTGAAGAATAGAATTTGCCCTCCACCAGGCAATAGTTGCTTCGCTGTCTCCTGCCAGTATGGCAGATATTATGCCTTCGTTACTTATATCAACATCTATATGATGATATTTTTCAAAATCTATATTTATCCTGGACTGTCCTTCAACTTTTCCTTCTGTATCAAGGACAAGTATCTGCATTGTCTTATCATTTATAATTGAAGAGAGAAAAATATATTTGTTATCTATAATATCAAGAAAATTATATAAAACCTGAAGATGCTGTTCCATAAAATTGCCCTGGCTTTCAGATACAGTATACATATCAGGAATTTCTATCATATTTATATATTTACCAGCCTTGATATCAAGAACATTTATATAAGATTTATAAAAATCTGAATCTGTCTGAATACCTGTTGTAGGATCAACTGTTTTTTCATAATATTGTGTTTTTATATAAAGATAATATCCTTCATCAGGTATTTTTATTGTTTCTATAGAATAATAAAGATCTTTATCTTCAGAGGGATATGGCATTAAATCTTCATCAAGTTCTATTTTATATTTTAGTTCGCCTTTTTCTGAAAACCAGAATACTATCTGTTTTGTCTGTGTAATTGTTACTACAATAATGTCATTATTATTATTTGTTTCAATACTTTTTATAAATGGAAAAGGTATGCCGCCTATTCCATCCTGGCCAAGCGAATTAATAAAATTACAGTTATTGTCAAATTTATATATAATATTTGAAAGCATTACTCCGTTTCTTTCATCATATTCATATCTTTCCTGCGGTAATAAGTCGCTTACATAAATATATTGCCGTTTATATACTTTAAATGTTTCTATATTATTGAAAGGAAAAAAAACAGCTTTGCGGTTTACAACCTCTTTTTCAGGATCATTTTCTTCAACAAGAATAGGAGAGCTGTTACTATCTCTTTTTCCTATTACTGCAATAATATCTCCATAAGAGGTGAATTTCATAATTTTGCGCAAATTTCCATTCATTACATAAACAATACCATTTACCATTTTTATAAGCGCAGGATAGGTTGTCACAGTAGACCTGGTATATGACATATCAAGCTGGTCATCCATTTTGCCATATTTTATATTAAAAAGAGTTTCTCTTTTTAGCTGTGATGGATCAGTGTCTCTGCATGAAAATGTAAGCAGAGAAACAGAAATAAATAGCAGAAAAAATTTTTTCATTTGAAAATAATGATACTATCTGCAATATTTAATGTCAATCTTGGGTTATTTTATCAAATATTAATAAAATAGTAATAATCAAAATTTCTATATGATATATTAATTATAGATTTTGTTAAAATCTTAAAGATAATTTATTATTTTTCATGGTATAATAAGCTATTAATGATGCAGAGAAAGTGTTTCAATTATTTATAAAAAATACAAATTTATAAAGTATAATTAATATAGAGATTAAATAACTATTCAAATTATTAAACACCAGGAGCAATATGAAAGAATATTTATCAACATCTGATCAGGTTATTGTTAATAATAAAACATCAAAAGAAGGATTAAAATCCCAGGATGCAGCAAAACGGCTTATTGAAGCCGGCCCCAATAAACTGGCTGAAGGAAAACACAAAACAACAGTAATGCGTTTTCTGGAACAGGTAAAAGATCCTATGATAATAGTTCTTATTGCGGCAGCCGTATTATCAGGAATATTTGGTGAAATTGCTGATATGGTTATTATTCTGGTTGTAGTTCTTATTAACTCGGTGCTTGGCGTTATTCAGGAAAGCAAGGCAGAAAAAGCAATAGAAGCGCTGCAAAAAATGTCTGCTCCAAATAGCACTGTGCGGCGCGATGGAATAGTAATAGATATAAAATCTGAAGAACTTGTTCCAGGCGATATTGTACTGCTTGAAGCAGGAGATTCTGTTCCGGCAGATATGAGATTGATTGAAACAGCAGCTCTTAAAATAGAAGAAGCAGCTCTTACAGGAGAATCTCTGCCTGAAGAAAAAGATAGCAATATTATTGAAACTAAAGCAAAAGATGTTCCTCTTGGAGACAGGACAAATATGGCATACATGGGCACAAATGTTGTTTACGGCCGGGGCGAAGGAGTTGTAACTGCAACAGGTATGTCTACGGAGATGGGTAAAATAGCAAATATTATTTCAAAAACAGAAGCAGAAAAAACTCCTCTGCAGGAAAAATTATCAAGCCTAAGTAAAATCCTGAGTATAGGTGTTCTTGGTATTTGTATCTTTATATTTATTTTTAGTGTAATAAAAAATGGCGGTTTTCACGGCGGTCATGTTTTTGAAATGCTTCTTACATCTATTAGTCTTGCAGTAGCAGCAATTCCTGAAGGACTTGTTGTTGTAGTAACAGTGCTGCTTTCTCTTGGCGTGACCAAGATGTCTTCGCGAAATGCAATTATACGCAAGTTAACAGCAGTTGAAACACTTGGATGCACACAGGTAATCTGTTCTGATAAAACAGGAACTTTAACACAGAATAAAATGACAGTTGTTGATCAGTCAGGCGATAAATCTTTTTTGGCAACTGCCATGTCTTTTTGTAATGATGTTAATGTTAACCAGGAAGGAAAAGCATTGGGAGAACCTACAGAAGTTGCGCTGGTTGAATATGCAGCAAAACTAAATATTTTTAAAAATGATCTGGAAAAAACATCTTCCAGAGTAGGCGAGGCTCCTTTTGATTCAATAAGAAAAATGATGTCAACAATACATCAATTACCTGATAACACTTTTAGACAATTTACAAAAGGCGCGCTTGATGAAGTTCTTTCATGCTGCAATAGAATATATATTGATGGAGATGTAAAACCCCTTACCCAGGAATTAAAAAATAATATTAAAGAAACAAACAGACAGATGGCAGAAAAAGCTCTTAGAGTTCTTGCTGCAGCATATAGGGATTATAAAGAAAAACCTGAAAATTTTTCGCCTGATAATCTTGAAAAAGATCTTATCTTTATTGGAATTACAGGAATGATAGACCCAATACGTCTTGAAGTAAAAGATGCAATAGCAGAGTGTAAAACTGCAGGAATAAAGGTAATTATGATTACAGGAGACCATAAAGATACTGCTGTCGCAATAGCTAAAGAGCTTGGTATTTTTGGCTCTGAAAATCAGGCAATTACAGGAACAGAATTTTCGCAGCTTAGTAATGAAGAATTTAAAAACAGAATTGATAAGATTTCTGTATATGCTCGTGTTCAGCCTGAATATAAAGTAAATATAGTAGATGGCTGGCAGGAAAAAGGAAAAGTAACAGCAATGACAGGCGATGGCGTAAATGATGCCCCTGCCCTTAAAACTGCTGATATTGGAATTGGGATGGGCATAACAGGCACAGATGTTACAAAAAATGTGGCAGATATGGTGCTGGCTGATGATAATTTTGCAACAATAGTATATGCAGTAGAAGAAGGGCGCAGAATATATGAAAACATACGTAAAGCCATACAGTTCCTGTTATCTGCAAATCTTAGTGAAGTTATTTCTATTTTTGTTGCAACACTCCTTGGGGTAAGACTTTTTGCTCCTATCCATATTTTATGGATTAATCTTATTACTGATACATTTCCGGCAATGGCTCTGGGTATGGAGAAAGCAGAATCAGACTTAATGACCAAACCGCCCAGAGATCCAAAAGAAACTATTTTTGCAGACAGACTTGGGATTGATGTAATTTATCAGGGAGTTGTTATTGCAGCATTAGCTCTTATTTCATTTTTTCTAGGCAATTCGCAATCACATATTATTGGCATGTCAATGGCATTTCTTACTCTTTCAATGTGCGAAGTCTTTCATGCCATAAATATGCATTCACGTTCAAAATCTATTTTTTCAATTAAAAATATAAATAAATATCTGATTGGTTCAATGATATTATCATTTATTCTTACATTAACAGTTATGTATATTCCAAAATTAAATACGCTTTTCCAGCTTGCTCCTTTATCAGCATCTAATTTTTTAAAAGCAATAGGCCTGGCTATTTTAATTATTCCAATTGTTGAATTTGTAAAAATGGCAAGGGACGCAGGAAAAAAGAAATAATAAAAATATATATGATTTTAATAAATACCTGTTAATCAGGGTTGTGCCAGGTTATTTACTAAATTGTCTCAAGGTTATATTCTAAACAATTAGACAGGAGAGATTTACTAAATATTAATAATATTACTGGAATTTCAGAATCTCTTTTTAAAAAATAGCGATTAATAAAGAAATTATATACAATAAGCTATTTTTTTTGTTATATTTTTTAATAGATATTTTATAGGAGCTGGTCTTATAGATGATAAATAAAATAATAGAAATAATATTCGGATCCAAACATGAAAAAGATTTACAGGAACTTATTCCAGTTCTTCATAAGGTAAATGAAAAAGAAAAATGGGCTGTAGGATTAAGCAATAGCGATCTTAAAGCTCAGACTGCTATTTTTAAAACTAAACTTAAAGAAGGATATACCCTTGATGATATATTGCCTGATGCTTTTGCTGTTGTAAGAGAAGCTGCAAGAAGAACCCTTGGTGAACGGCCTTATGATGTGCAGATTCTTGGCGGAATTGTGCTTCATCAGGGTAAAATAACAGAAATGAAGACAGGCGAAGGTAAGACTCTTTCAAGTGTATCAGCAGCTTATCTTAATGCTCTTTCTGGAAAGGGAGTCCATATTGTTACTGTCAATGATTATCTTGCAGAAAGAGATGCGGCATGGATGAAACCTGTTTATGCGCTTCTTGATATTTCTGTAGGCTTTATTGTTTCAAACATGGATAATGAAGCAAGAAAAAAATCCTATGCCTGCGATATAACTTATGGAACAAATAATGAACTTGGATTTGATTATCTGCGCGATAATATGAGATGGAGCAGCAGCGAAATGGTGCAGAGAGGCCATAACTACTGCATAATTGATGAGATTGACTCAATTCTTATTGATGAAGCAAGAACACCTCTTATTATTTCAGGCGCTGCAGAAGATGATACAAAAAAGTTTTACGAAGTTAACAATCTTGTTCCTCTCCTGCAGGAATGTAAGAAAGATGAAAAAACAGGAGAATATCCTGATGAACAGGAACTTCTGGAAGGCGATTATAAAATAGATGAAAAATCCAAAAGAATAACATTTACCCAGGATGGGGTAAACAATGTTGAAAAACTTCTTCTAAAATATGGCATTATACGCGATTCATTATACAATGATGACAATTTTGAATATATCCATTATATGACGCAGGCTTTAAAAGCTCATAAGCTTTTTCATAAAGATGTTGATTATGTTGTCCAGAACAACATGGTTCAGATTGTAGATGAATTTACAGGACGTATACTTTCAGGAAGAAGATACTCTGACGGACTTCATCAGGCTATAGAAGCAAAAGAAAAAATTAAAGTTGCAAGAAGAAATAAAACACTTGCAACAATAACATTCCAGAATTTTTTCCGCATGTATAGCAAAATATCAGGCATGACAGGAACTGCTGATACAGAAGCAAGAGAGTTTGCCCGCATTTATGATCTTGATGTAGTTGTTATTCCGACAAACAGGCCTGTAACAAGAGCAGATAACGAAGATGAAATATATTTAAATGAAAATTTTAAACTTGATGCTATTGTATCTGAGATAGAAAATGCACATAAAAAAGGACAGCCTGTTCTGGTAGGTACTGTTTCTATTGAAAAATCTGAAGAACTTGCACGACTGCTTACACACAAAGGTATTAGACACGAGATTCTTAATGCCAAAAACCATGCAAGAGAAGCTCTTATTATTGCAGAAGCTGGGGCAAAAGGAGCAGTTACAATTGCAACAAATATGGCAGGCCGCGGAACAGATATAAAGCTTGGAGGCAATCCTGAATTCAGGGCAAGAAAGACAGCAGGAACAGAAGCTTCTCCTGAAGTATTTGAAGCTGCTTTTAAAAAAGAATATGAAAAGTGGAAAAAAGATTATGAAGATGTAAAAGCATCTGGCGGACTCTTTGTTGTGGGAACAGAACGTCATGAATCAAGGAGAATTGATAATCAGTTAAGAGGCCGTTCAGGAAGACAGGGAGACCCGGGCTGTTCAAAATTTTATATTTCTCTTGATGATACTCTTATGAGACTTTTCGGCGGCGAAAATATGAAATCTCTAATGGCAAGAGTTGGCATGAAAGATGATGAACCAATACACCATCCCTGGATTAGCAAATCAATTGAAAAAGCGCAGAAAAGAGTAGAAGAAAGAAACTATGAAATAAGAAAGCATCTTTTGGAATATGATAACGTTCTTAACGAACACAGAAAATTTATATATGGGCAGCGTGATAAAATTCTTGAAGATGATAATTTAAGTGAGAGAATTGTATCTATTATTGAAGAATATATTGATGATCTTATTGCGGGTGCAAAAGGTTCTGAAAAAGATAATACTTTTCTTGTAGATAAAATTCAGGAACTTTTCTTTTATAAAGCCGACCTTCCGCCAGAAGATATAAAAAATTTAAAACCTGAAGAATTTAAAGATGCTGTTCTTGAAAAAATAAAAAAAGAAATTACAGAAAAAGAAGAGCAGATTGGAAAAGAGAATTTTAACTATTTTATCAGAATGGAATATATGCGGCTTATTGATACAAAATGGCAGGATCACCTTGAGAATCTTGAAGAGTTAAGAGAAGCTGTATATCTAAGATCTTATGGCCAGAAAAATCCTCTTCTTGAATACAAGCTTGAGGGTTTTGATATATTTGACAAACTTATAGCTGAGATAAGACTTACTGTTTCAAGAAAAGTTTTAAATGTAAGAATAAGAACTGGTTATGAAGAGGGGCCTAAAACTATACGCAATATAGGCCAGGCTACACATAATGCAATGGCGCAGTTTTCAATATCTGCAGGAGCTGCCGGAAAAAGCGAAAATAAACAGAGCACACCGGAAAATGTACAGGTAAAAAGAACAGTTCCAAAAGTAGGGCGTAATGATATGTGTCCATGCGGAAGCGGGAAAAAATATAAATATTGCCACGGCAGCTGATTATGGTGCTGCAAGTTAAAGAATCGGGCCTACTTGTTCAAAACACTAATAGGATCAACAGGCTGCTGATTATGGTAAATTGAAAAGTGCAGGTGAGGGCCGGTGCTTCTTCCTGTATTTCCCATATCTCCTATAATCTGATTCTGAATTACCTGTTCTCCCTCTTTTACACGGTATTTATCAAGATGCGCATATAATGACTGATAAGTCCCCTGATGCTTAATAATTATATATTTACCATAAATAGAACTAAAACCGCACATTATAACTTTTCCATCATATGTTGCCCGCACAGGTGTTCCTACTGCATTAGCTAAATCAATACCATAATGCATCATTCTTTTTCCTGTAAAAGGATCGTTTCTATATCCGTAAGGCGAGGTTAACACTCCCTGTGCAGGATAAATAAAAAGTTCTCCAAGAGCCTTTTTAAGAGCAAAATTATCCATTTTAGCGCCTGGTATAAAAAGTTCCTGCCCCGGAGTTATTACAGGTGAATCTATATTATTAATATCAAGAATAGCATTAAGATTTATTTTATATTTATCTGCAATAGAACTTAAAGAATCTCCTTTTTCAACTTTATAAAAAAGCCCGTTTTTATCCGGTATTCTTATTGTTGTTCCTGAATTAATCATTCTTGCATTTTTTATATTATTAAAACTTATTATAGTTCCCTGCTCAACATTATATTTTTTTGCAATTACTGAAATACTTTCGCCTTTTGCAACAACATGCTCAAGAATCTTAAACCCTTTTATTATGGAAAGATCAACATCTCCAAACGGCTCATTCTCTGAACTGCTGCCTGATGCCATAAAAGACTCTATAAGATAATCAATACCATTATCATTTGGAAGTGTAATTACACCTGCAGGAACAAATGATGATGAATAAATTGATGTTGATACAAAAACTGAAAGCCCTGCTATTATTATAAAAATATTAATAATTGAAAATTTAACAAGAATTGGTTTTATATGCTTAAAAAAACTTTTTTTTGCCAGATTTGCCACATTTCGCTTTCTGTTATTTTTTAAAATATTTGATACATGATTCACAATCTGCTGGGGAAGAATTATATATTGCCCTTTTAATGAATTTTTAAAAGATTGATTTTTGGATTGGCTATCCTGCATTGTAAAAGGTTTATAAGATACCTTATTTTTATATATATTTTTTTTAAACCTGTTTTTACCTGCTTTAATTATATTACCCAGCAAAGAGAATCTTTTAGATGATGATTTTCTGCCATGTTTCTTTGAAACAGCAATGCGGTGCTGGCGTTTATTTATTTTTTGTGTGTATTTTATTAAATTATCCATAAGCTTTGTTAATATATCGACATTTAAAGAGTAACATATTAATATAAGATTTAATGGAAAACAGTACTTTTAAAATCAGGAAAAAAATTTTCTTAATTATTTCAGCCCTGATTGTATTGTTTATAATTTTTAAATACATGAATATCATGCTCTTTAGTTCTGAAAATTCTGATGAATCTGTTCTTGCAAAGACAAATGTTGAAAGAGGGCCGATTCTTGATAGAAATGGCAGAATTTTAGCTATTCAGACAAGGCTCCATTCTGTTACTGCATGGATACCAAATATAAAAGATGTTGAAAAAACAGCTTCCATATTATCCGAATCCTTAAATATGGATAAAAAACAGCTTCTTAAAGATATTTCATCACGCCCTAGATTTATGTATATAAAAAGAAAAATATCAAATACAGAAGCTGAAAAGCTTAAAGCATATATAGAAAAAGGAGAGCTTCCAGGCATAGGGCTTGAACCAGAATATGGCAGAAGCTATCCTGAAAAAGATATTGCTTCCCACCTTATAGGATATACAGGAACAGATAATGTGGGGCTTGAAGGCATTGAATATACCTATAATAATATTCTTTCTCCCTCTCCGTCTTTTCTTTCTGCAGGTAATAGAGATATATATGGAAACCAGGTTTACCTTACTATAGATGCAAATATACAGAATTTTGCCCATCAGGCAGCTTCTGAAGCTTATGAAAAATATGATCCCGAATCTGTAATTTTAATTGTTGCAGAAGCAAAAACAGGCGATATACTGGGATATGTTTCTATTCCTGAAATAGATCTTAACAATTTTTCAACTGCACCGGCAGCCAATAAAATAAACCACCCTGTTACAACAGCATATGAACCAGGCTCTGTTTTTAAAGTTTTTAGTATTGCATCGCTTCTTAATTTGGGAGGAATAGACCAGCATACAACTTTTAATTGTAATGGATATTTTGAAATAAATCCTGATGGCGCAAATCCCATCAGAATAAGATGTCTTGGCGTTCACGGCAATGTTAATGCAGAAAAAATTCTGGAATATTCCTGTAATTCAGGAGCTGCCTATGCTTCTCTTACAGTTTCAGATGAGCTGTTTTATCAGATGCTTAAATTGTTTAATTTCGGGGAACCTACAAATATTCCTTTGCCTGGAGAGACCAGGGGGCTGTTAAGAGAATATAGAATGTGGTCAGCAAGGTCTAAACCTACAATATCAATGGGACAGGAAATATCAGTATCTGCCATGCAGGTTGTAAGAGCATCTACTGTATTTGCAAATGACGGAGTTATGCTCCAGCCGCATGTTGTAAGCAAAGTTATGTCCCATGACGGAAAAGTAATTGACAGGACATCAAAAGAACCTATACGGCAGGTTATATCTCCCCAAACTGCTCAATCTGTTTTAAATATGATGAGCGTGGTAGCTTCAGAAGGAACAGGAAGAAGAGCTTCTGTAAAAGGCATAACAATGGCTGTTAAAACAGGAACATCCCAAACTCTGGATAGGGAAACAGGAACATATTCTGATAAAGAATTTATATCATCCTGCCTTGCTCTTTTTCCCGCAGAAGATCCTGAAGTTATAGTATATACTGTCATATATAAACCAAAAAAAATAAGTTATTTCGGCGGAGTAATTGCAGCTCCTCTTGTCGGAGATGTTGCGGAAAAAGTAATCTCATATCTGGGAATAGCCAGAAAGGGAGATACTGTAATAGATCATTCAGGAAGAATTATCGTTACCCAGCCTGATGAAATTGAACTTGGAAAAAATATTCCTGATTTTACAGGATTGTCAAAAAGACAGCTTCTGCCTCTTCTTAAAGATAACAGGGTAAAAGTGCTTATAACAGGAGAAGGGTGGGTAACAAGGCAATCTCCTCCTCCCGGAACAGAAATAACTGACGGAATAACTATAGAGCTTAAACTGGAATAAAGTTACCGGACTATAAATGAATATAGCAGAAAAAAATTATAAACTTCTAAAAGAAAAACTGGGAATTGATAGAGAAAATTTAACTCTGCGCAAAGATCTTGCTATTGAAAAATCTGCAAGGGGGGAGCCTACTGTTAAAATAGGAAACACTTATATCCACAGTAAGTATGATCCTGCAGGAGAAGCAGGAAAAATAATTGCTGCTTTGCAAAATGAAGATTATGACTGTTGGGTTTTCGGAGGATTTGGCCTTGGTT
>JAVBQS010000140.1:0-6488 GCA_031548835.1 Spirochaetia bacterium | reverse complement strand
TATATCCCCAATATTATACATTTTTTATTTTTATGAACATTACTATTATT
Organism: Spirochaetia bacterium; assembly: GCA_031548835.1. Classification (GTDB taxonomy): domain Bacteria; phylum Spirochaetota; class Spirochaetia; order CADAEX01; family CADAEX01; genus WQTU01. The sequence goes on along the minus strand of JAVBQS010000140.1, from coordinate 6,438 downwards.
TAACTTTAAAAATAAAATCAATATATACCCATTAATCTTACTTATTCAGGCAGGCTTTTCGAAAAAAGAACATAAATAGCAGCTCAAAAAGTCAATATTAAAGACATAAGTCTAAAAAAAGTGTAAACTATTAATAAATAGCGATATTTCAAAGGGTTATTATTAAGAAACCCTATTAATCCTATTTTATATTATTATTCAAAATCAAGCTAATTTGGGCATATTTTTTTAAATAATGATAATGTATTGAATTAATCAATATTTAATTTGAAATAATAATTTTTAAGAATTTATTTAAGATATTCTCCCAATTTATTAAAGGTATATATTGTTATGAATGAAATAATTGAACCAAAAATTTTAAAAGGATTTAGAGACTCCCTGCCTGAACAGGAAATCAGGAAGAAAAAGATATTTGCAGATCTTGAAGATACATTTTCTTCTTTCGGATTTGTTCCAATTGATACGCCTGTTCTTGAATATACAGAAGTCCTTCTTAGCAAAGGAGGCGGAGAAACAGATAAACAGGTTTACAGTTTTAAAGATAATGGAGACAGAGATGTTTCTATGAGGTTTGATCTTACAGTCCCTCTTGCAAGATTTATTACTGCAAATAAAAGCGCTATTCTTTTTCCTTTTAAAAGATACCATATTTCAAAAGTGTGGCGCGGAGAAAATACACAAAGAGGAAGATACAGGGAATTTTATCAGTGCGACTTTGATATAGTCGGTTCTGACTCGCCTTCTTCAGATGTAGAGATACTGCTTATGATGAAAGCTTCATTTGATAAACTTGGCATTACAGATTTTAAAATTCATCTTTCCAACAGGGGAATTTTAAACAAGTTTCTTGAAATCAATAATATAAGAGATAAATCTGTAGAAATTCTCAGAATAATTGACAAGATTGCAAAAATAGGAGAAGCAAATGTAAGTCAAATGCTTACAGAACTGGTTGGAGATAAAAGCAGCAGGATTCTTGATTTTATAAAATCTGAAACAGATTTTGAAAAAACTCTTGATAAGCTTATAACTCTTTGCAATGGAAATAATAGTGAAATAGAAAGGCTTAAAATTATATATAAAGCTCTTAAAGAAAATGGAATTGAGAAATACTATTTACTTGATCCTACAATTACCAGAGGCCTTGATTATTATACAGGACTTGTTTTTGAAACTTTTCTTGACAACAGAAGAGATATTGGTTCTGTTCTTTCAGGCGGAAGATATAACAACCTTGCTTCTCTTTATACAAATGAACAGATTCCCGGAGTCGGCGCATCAATCGGAATTGACAGGCTTCTTGCCGCGCTTGAAGAATCTGAAAAAGATAAAAAACCTCAGCCGATGTGCGGCTGCATAATTTTTAATATTGATGATAATCTTTTAGGACTGCTTCATAAAACAGCAGGAGAGATAAGAAAGAAAGGAATTTCCTGCGAAGTTTATCCTGAAAATAAAAAACTAAATAAACAGTTTGCCTATGCAGAGAAGAAAAATATTCCGGCAGGAATTATAATAGGAAAAGATGAAAAAGAGAGCGGAACAATAACTGTTAAAGATTTATTTGAAAGAAAAAATTATGAAAAAATTAAAATTGAAGATGGAATAGAAAAAATAATATCAATTGTCAGAAAAATGGAGAATTAATGGATCCTCATAAACTGCCTGTATATCAGGAAAAAGAAAAAATATTAGAAGTATTAAGGAAAAACCAGGTAATAGTTGTTGAAAGCCCCACAGGGTCAGGCAAAACAACACAGCTTCCTCTTATACTTCATGAAGCAGGATATTCACATTCAGGAGTAATAGGAGTAACACAGCCGAGACGAATTGCAGCAATTTCTGTATGCGACTATATAGCAAAACAGCTTGACACAAAAGTTCCGGGAATTGTCGGTTACAAGATGCGGTTTAACGATATGACATCAGGCGAAACTATTATAAAAATAATGACTGATGGAATATTGCTGCAGGAAATTAAAACAGATCTTATGTTGTCAAAATATAGCTGCATTATTGTTGATGAAGCACATGAGAGAAGCCTTAATATTGATTTTATAATGGGACTTTTAAAAAAGATAATTGAAGCAAGGCCTGATTTTAAAGTTATAATTTCATCTGCAACAATTAACACTTCTATCTTTTCTGAATATTTTGGAGAGTGCCCTGTTGTTCATATTGATTCAATAATTTACCCTGTCGGGATTATTTATGATTCTGTGCCTAATTCAGGCGATAGCGAAGCAATTATTTTAAAAATAAAAACTATTATTGAAAGAGCAATTTCTGAAAAAAGGGAAGGAGATATTCTTGTTTTTCTTGCAGGTGAAAAGCAGATAAAAGATTGTATAACACTACTTAATAGCTCAACATATAGGAAAAAAATGGTAATACTGCCGCTATATGGAAGACTTTCAAAAGAAGAACAGGAAAGAGTTTTTATTGAAACTCCATCAGGCAAAGTTAAAATTATTATTGCAACAAATATTGCTGAAACAAGCGTTACAATAGATAAAATAACATCTGTTATAGATTCCGGCCTTGCAAAAATAAATTCATATAATCCAAGAACATATACATCAGCTCTTCTTGAATCGCCTATATCAAAAGCTTCCTGCAATCAGAGAAAAGGAAGAGCAGGAAGAACAATGCCTGGAATTTGCTACAGGCTTTATACAAAAAATGATTATGAAAGCAGGCCTCTTTTTACAAAAGAAGAAATATATAGAACAGATCTTTCTGAAGTAGTTTTAAGAATGGCAGAAATAGGAATTACAGATTTTGACTCTTTTGATTTTATTTCCTCGCCAGGCAAACAGGGTATACTTGGAGCTGTTGAAATATTAAAAATGCTTGGCGCAATAAATAATGATAACACACTTACAAAGATTGGAAAGATTATGGTAAACTTTCCTCTTTTGCCCCGTTTATCAAGAATTATTGTAGAAGCAATACTTAACTACCCTTCTGTTCTTGAAGAGACAATTCTTGCTGCAACATTTTTATCAACAAATTCCCCATTCATAATGCCTCAGGGAGAAGAGTTTGAAGCAAGAAAAGCGCATCATGCATTTAGCGATGCTAATGGAGATTTTATTTCTTATTTAAAAGTTTTTAAAACATATAAAGATGCGCAGGATAAAATAAAATTTTGTGAAAAATACTATCTTGATAATATTATTATGGCAGAACTTGCCAATATAAAAGATCAGCTTGAAGATATAGTTAGAGAGATGGGAATACCAATAAGTTCCGGCGGCAGTATAAAAGATTATTTAATTGCTGTTTCAAAAGGCCTTATCCAATTTGTCTGTATAAAATCAAGAAAAGGAATTTTCAGAAGCCTTACTGCAGAAAAAATACAGATACATCCCGGCTCTGTAATGTTTAAGGAAGATCCTCATTTTATAGTTGCAGGAGAAATTGTAAGAACAAGTAAAATGTTTGCGCATTCTGTATCGCCTTTAAAAAAAGAGTGGCTAAAAGAAATATCTCCGGATCTTTATGAAAGATTTATGGCAATTTCCAAAAATGAACCTGCAATTGGCGCAAAAAACAGGGATACAACAAATTATGTTAAAATTGGAAATGAATCTTTCAGGCTTGAAAATTTAAAAGGTAAAAGAAAGAAAAATGCAATTATTGAATATGATAAAGCAATGGAGATAATATCACAAAATAATTATGATAAATTTCATATTCCAAATGGAGTAACAGGCACTTTAATATATAATAATTTTGAAATATTTTCAGGAGAAAAACTTTCCAATATTTTTAAGATTTTGCCATATATTGATACAATAAATATAAAAACTGAAAAATCTTTTCCCAAAGGAAATATCAATATAAATAAAGGCTCTGATAAAATAATACAAAATCTTGATTTTATACTTGCCCTATCATCTATAAAAAAGAGGCCTAAACAACTGGGGTTTATCTCTCTTAACACAGACAGCAGAGGAAATTACTGGTTTAAAGTTATCAAAAATTTCGATTATGCTCTTTCTGCCAGTCTCTCAAGTCTTGAAGATTTCATGGACACTATATCAGAAAATGATAATGAAAAAATTGAGAAAATAAATAAGATCTACCGCAAACTGACAAACATTTTTGAAGAACATAACCCTTCAGATGAGGGCTAACTATATGAAATTCACGCTTTTATTTTTTGTTATTATGCGAACATGTTTTAATAAGCGGAACTATTTCATTCATAAAAGGATCTACAATAGTGTATATCCTTTTATTTCCGCTCACTTCGGAACTTACAATACCATTATCTTTTAGAACAGCTAGATGTTGTGAAATAACAGGCTGGGGTTGTTCAAGGCATTCCCATAATTCTTTCACACATGCAGTTCCGTTTTTAATAACAGAAAGTATTTTAAGCCTCACAGGATGTCCACAAACTTTAAGTTTTTTTGCATAAATTTCCAACATTTCTTCACTGCACATTTCAACGTTTTTCATATATACTAGAATAATACATAAAAGAATCATTTTAATCAATATTTTTATATTGCTGATTTTGAATATTAATTTATAATTATCTAGTTTATGAGAGACATTTATCTTGATTGGGCTGCTGCTTCTATACCTGATTATAGAATTTTAAATACAATTAGTGAAAGCTCTTTTAAAACATTTGCCAATGCTTCTTCTGTGCATAGCGCAGGTATTGAAGCAAAAAAACTTCTTGAAGAATCGAGGGAAAGATGTGCAAATGCTTTAAAAGTAAATAGAAAAACTATTTTTTTTACATCAGGCGGAACAGAATCCAATAATATATCTATTTATTCAGTAATAAGAAAAAAAGTAAAAGGAACAATTATATCAACTAATATTGAACATCCATCTGTACTGCAGCCTTTAAAACAGCTTGAATATTTTGGCTTTAATATTATTAAAGTTGATTCTGAGAAAAATGGGTTAATAAATCCTGATAAAATTAAAGAAAAACTTACAGAAAATACAGTTTTAGTCTCTATAATACATGTCAATAATGAAACAGGAGCAATAGAACCTATTAATGAAACTGCAGAAATAGTCAATAAATATGCAAAAAATATTGGGAAAAAAATTCTATTTCACTGCGACGGAGTTCAGGCTGCAGGCAAAATTCCTATTGATATTGCAAATAGTAATATAGATCTTTACACAATAAGTTCGCATAAAGTATCAGGCCCCAAAGGAGTTGGTTTATTATATTGCAGAGAAAATATAGAGCCATTATACAGCGGCGGCGGCCAGGAAAATGGACTAAGGCCTGGAACTGAAAATGTTGCAGGTATATATGGTTTTTCACTTGCATTTAAGCAGGCAGCTGATAATATTGAACAAAATCTGGAAGATGCAAAAGAAAAATGTTCTCTTCTAATAGAAAATCTTATAAAAATAAAAGAGTGTAAAATTATACCTGATCAAAGAAATGAAATAAATTTAAGTTTATTACCATATTTTTCTCCATATATTTTAAATTTTTATATAAAAAATATCCCGGCTGAGGTTCTTGTAAGAGTTATGAGCGATAATGGTTTTTTTATTTCTGCAGGATCAGCCTGCTCTTCACATAAGAAACATGGCGGAAAACAGTCTCAAACATTACAATCAATGAGAGTTGATAAAAGCGCTGCTCTATCATCAGTGCGTGTATCAATCGGGCCTTCTACCAAAAAAGAAGAACTTATTGATTTTTGTAATGTACTTGAAGAAGAGACAAAAAAGCTTTTAAATATTTATAATTAAAGGATGTTTTCTATTTAAAAATTAAAAGAAGTTTTTTATATTAATGTCCTTGTAACTATTATTTAAACTCCGGAGAATTGCTTTGAATATAATTTATCTCCTTAAAACAGGCGAAATAAACCTTAAAGGAAAAAACAGAACTCTTTTTGAAAAACAGCTTTTTTCAAATATAAAAAAACAACTTAATAATATAAATGTAAAAATATCAGTAAAAAAAGGCAGATTTTTTCTTACTCCTCTGGATAATGTTAATGAAGAAATAATGCGCCAAATTGAAAAAACTCTCTCTTCTGTGTTTGGGCTTATTGGTTATTCAGTTGCAAGAGTAGTTGAAAAAAATATGGATGAAATTACAAAAGCAGTTATTGAAGTAGCATCTGAACAAATTATTGATAAAGCTATCTCAACATTTAAAATAAGTTCAAGAAGATCAGATAAAAGTTTTAAACATGGATCTTATGAACTTTCCTCTATTCTTGGAAACCTTGTTCTGGATAATTTTAAAACACTTAAAGTTGATGTAAAAAAACCTGATTTTAAGATAAGTGTTGAAATAAGGGAAAAAGCAGTAATATATTCCCATGTATATAAGTCTCCAGGAGGGCTTCCTGTAGGCATGGCAGGCAAGGGGCTTTTACTTTTATCAGGAGGAATAGATTCTCCTGTTGCAGGTTATATGATGGCAAAAAG
>JAVBQS010000060.1:0-6115 GCA_031548835.1 Spirochaetia bacterium | reverse complement strand
CACGGTCGCTTAAGTCTGCAGTTTAATTACCCATAAAATAATGTGTTGTGCCATTAGAATGCATAACGCCAAAATCAAGATAGCCTGTCTGTTCAATAATATCTACAAGATTTGCATGCTGGAGTTTCCAGTCAAGGCTTTTAAGTTCACTTCTGCTTGCAATATCCTGCAACAGCAAAAGTTCAGATTCTATCTCTGCTTCAACAAGCCGCTTTCCTATTTCTGCCTGAGTCATCAAAGATTCTTTAGCTACATTACTTACAACAGAATAGGAAATAACAATAGCAGTAATTCCAATTCCCAGGCAAATGAAGAGAACCAACACAACTATAGATGATACAATTTTAGTTGAAAGTTTCATTTTTTCTCCTTAATTATTTTAAAATAGCTAAAAGTAAATTGTAGAAAAATATATTTTTTATTCCTTTATTTCTTTAATATTTTCAAAACTTACTTTGTTTTCACTTACCCTGATCTTTTTAACAATAGAAAAGCATAACCGTTACTCGCCTGCAGGCTTTATATTTATAAATAACTTTATGTTAAAAATCAGAATAACACCAAGTTAGCTGACAGCTGTTATAATATTTAAAAAACATATATCTAGTAATCTTTAAACCAATTTAAAAACAACATAGCGCAACCTCCTTTGAACAATTTAATACTTCATTTTTATCCAGTAGAAATTTCTGGCAATTACCGCATTTTTTTAGCAGATTAATAGACTTAATATTTTTTAGAGTCTTTAGGTATTTTTTATTTATTTGACTGAAAGGAAAAATAAAAGATATAAAAATCAGCATAGTAATGCTAATTATAAAAATAAAACAGCAATAAAAATTTTGAAGAGTAGTGTTGAACATTTTTTTCAAAAACAGCTTATTAGTATCAAACATATTCTATACCTACTTTGAAATATTTTAAATTTCATAGTATGCGTACTATTTAAATTATATTAAATAATTTTTAAAATACAAATTTTTTTTTAAAAAAAACTTCTTATTGAGAAGATATCTATTTTTTGCTATTATTATAAAAAGCATCAGGCAGGCATTTAAGGAGAATATTTATGGGAGAAAAAAGAGATGAAGCAAGAATAAAAATTCTCCAGCAATTTTTTTATCTTGCAAAAAAACAGGGACTTAATAAAACAACCATACGCCAGCTTGGCAGTAACTGCGGAATGAGCCCGGGGCATATCCGTTTTTATTTTCCTAAAAAAGAAGAATTAACCTGGTCAATTTACCTTAATTTCTGCCATAAGATAAATATAATAATAAGCAAAATAAATTTACCAAACAATCCTTTGTTAGAATTTTTTTTCTCTCAATTGCTAAAATTTTATTTTACATATGAGAGAAGGGATATTTTCCGCGTATATGCTGAATCATCAGAAGATAGCGCATATAAAAAAAAGAGAATAGAAAAATCTTTTGAAGAAACTAAAGTAATATTTCAAAAGATTGGCCTTCATGCTGATGATGATGCTATTTTAATTGGCTCTGTATGTGCTATACAAAGTTTGTACGGACTTGCAAATATATTGCATATATATGACTCAAGTTTGGATTATAAGCAGGTTCTAGATATTTTTATAAATCTTTTGTTTATTCAAATTCCTTTTCCGGAGAAAGAGAGCTATATTGAGAAAACATTACAGCTGTTTGAGCAGCAGGATAAGAAACATTTATTAGAAGCTCTTCAGAATCTTGATAATTATTATTTCTGGGAAACTGAAAAAGAATAGATATATTCATATCTTTGCAGATAAAATGTCCAGAAGATTATTAATTGCCAGATGAATTATTTTACTGCATCAAGAATAAAAAGAGAAGCATCTTTGTTCATAAATATTTTTTTGCCGTGATAAAAGGTTACAGATTCTGCATTAACAAACCCCAGTTTTTTAACAGTATTAAGTAACAGTTTTTGATCAAAACCGTTATGCACTTCATCAGAAGCAACAGCCTGGTTTTTGTCAAAATCAACAATTAAAAGATGTCCATTATTATTTAACACTTTATATAAATTTGCCATAAGCAATTCTATATCTTTAATATGAAGAAGTACCTGTGAGATAAAAATATAATCAGCATGTAAATCTTTTGGATATGATGATGTAATAAAATCACAGCATAGAGTATCAGCATTTTTAATATGCAATTCACCTATCTTTTTCCCAACCTGTTCAACCATGTTTGACGAAGCATCGATAAAAAGAATAGGGTCAAAAAGGTCAACCAAATTCATGCCGACAAGCCCGGTGCCGCAGCCGTAATCAATTGCTTTTTTATTTTTACTATTTATTACATATTTTCTGATATTATCTGCAATAATTTTTGATATTTGAATTCTCTCAATAGTATCATACTGATTTGCAATAATATCAAATTTTTCTATATTTCCCATTACCTGCTTCTTTTTTAATTTGTTAAATATTTGCAATATTATAGTAATTGAAATAAGAGTTTAGCAGTTCTTTCAATTATATATTTAAATAAGATTATTTTATTGAGTAAAATAGTATGCCGAAAAAATGGAACACTATGCCAGCCATCGCGCTATATTTTAATTCTTTAGGTCTATTCACTAAGCTATATAGAACAGAATACCAAAGAAATGAAATACAGTTCCTGCGATGACAGCTATGTGCCAGAGTATATGGAAAAAATATTTTTCCTGAAGCACATAAAGAATAATTCCGCCGGTATATGCAACACCGCCTGCCATTATCCATGGAACAATTCCATAATTTACATTATCAAGCAGAGGGTTCCATGCCATTACAATAAACCACCCCATAACAACATAAAGTACCATAGATAGTTTTTTTACTTTTGATTTAAACACAGCTTCAAATACAATTCCTATAACAGCAAGCCCCCATATTATTCCAAATATTGTCCAGCCAAGCGAACCTCCAATTTGAAATGCCAGCGGAGTATATGTTCCTGCAATAAGAATAAAAATTGCACAATGGTCAAAAATCTGAAAAACAAATCCTGCTTTTGTAAAAACAAGACAATGATAGAGTGTAGACATTAAGTAGAGAAATATCATTGTAGAACCAAAAATAATATTGGCTAACACTATAGAAGTAGGCCTTTCATTTCTTATAGAAACAACAATAAGAATTACAGTTGCTGCAACTGCGGCAAAAATTCCAAGTCCATGAGTTATAGCATTAAATACTTCCTCAAGAACTGTGGTTTTCCTTTTTTCCTTTTTTTTTGACTTCATCATATTAAAAAATGAAAAACAACCCTTGTCTTTTGTCATAAACAATAATACAGGATAAAAAAAATATAGTAAACAATAGTAAAATTTTTTCACTTAGCAATTTTTTATAAATAAATTATATGAAATAAAAATCTTACAAAGCTATTTATGTTATTTTTATTCATTTTTTTAATAAAAATTTATAATTATACTTATTTTTAAACAATTTTTAGTTAAAAATTAAAGTTAAAAAAATAAATTTATAAAACTTTATCTTTTTTACGTTTTTTTATTGACATTTTTATATTATTACAATATTTATATATAATATATTCTAATTAAAAGCAGCCAATTAGAGGTAAAAATGAGTGCAACAATTAAAACAGGAGCAGATATCCTTATAGATGCTGTTCACAAAGAAGGAACTGAATATATTTTCGGTTATCCAGGGGGGTCAGCTATTCCTATTTTTGATGCTTTGCTAGATTCTCCAATTAAATTTATTCTTACAAGGCATGAGCAAGGCGCAACCCACATGGCAGATGGATATGCAAGAGCAACAGGCCGTCCCGGAGTAGTTCTTGTAACATCAGGCCCTGGAGCAACAAATACAATTACCGGCATTTTCACAGCTCATATGGATTCTATTCCAATAGTAGTAATCTGCGGCCAAATGCCTACATCCACACTGGGGCTTGATGCATTTCAGGAAGCTGATGTTTCTGGAATTTCATCGCCAATAGTAAAACATTCATATCTTGTAAAAAAGGTTGAAGATATTCCAAGAATTGTAAAAGAAGCATTTCATATTGCTCAGACAGGAAGGCCAGGCCCTGTTTTAATTGATTTGCCAAAAGATATATCAAGCAAGCCTGTTGGAGCTGCAAATATTTCTTCCGGCTTTACACTTCCGGGTTATAAAATCCCCGACAGCCTTGACCAAAAAGAAATTGAAACTGTTGCAAAATATCTTAATGAAGCAAAAAAGCCAATCATTATGGTTGGGCATGGCGCAATTATTGCAAAAGCTTATAAAGCTGTTGCTTTTCTTGCAGAAAAAATGAAAATACCTGTAGTAAATACGTTACTTGGCAAAGGATGTTTCCCGGAAACTAACGAACTCAACCTGGGCATGCCTGGAATGCATGGCACAGCATATGCAAATAAGGCTCTTGTAGAATGCGATCTTATAATGTCAATTGGCGCGCGGTGGGATGACAGAATAATCAGCAAAGCAGAAGAGTTCTGTCCTAAAGCAATTAAAATCCATATTGATATAGATCAGTCTGAAATTAATAAAGTTATAGAAGTTTATTTTGCTATTGTTGGAGATGCAAAAAAAATAGTTGAAGCAATCAATGTTGTTGCTAAAAAAGGCAACACAGAAGAGTGGATAAAATTTGTTAACAAACTAAAAAAACAGTTTCCTTTGAAATACAAGAAAGAAGGAAAACTTAAAGTGCAGCATGTTCTTGATGAGCTTTACAAACTTACAGAAGGAAAAGCTATTGTTGCAACAGATGTAGGGCAGCATCAAATGTGGGCAGCACAGTTTTATAAAACCTCTTTTCCAAACCAGTGGATATCATCAGGCGGAGCAGGAACAATGGGATTTGGGCTTCCATCAGCTATAGGAGCGCAGATTGGAGTGCCGGAAAAACAGGTTATAGTTATTGTAGGAGACGGCGGCTTCCAGATGACAATGAGCGAACTTGCAACTGCTGCTGTTAACAAACTGCCTATAAAAATTATTGTTATAAATAACAGATATCTTGGAATGGTAAGGCAGTGGCAAAATATATTTTATGAAAACAGGCTTTCAGGAGTAAATCTTGAAGGCAATCCCAATTTTGTGCAGCTTGCAAAAAGCTATGGTATTAAAGGTTTTTTTATAAAAAGAAGCGCTGATGTAAGAAAAGTTTTAAGCGAAGCTCTTAAATATAATGATGGGCCATGTTTAATAGATATTGAAGTTGAAAAAGAGGATAATGTTTATCCAATGGTTCCTGCAGGAGCTCCTCTTAGCGATATGATTCTTGAAGCGCCGAAAAAGAAAACTTTATAAACCTGTTGGAGGCAGATAATATTTATGGAAGAGATAAAAAAACATATAATAAGCCTGCTTGTAAGCAACAAGCCAGGCGTCCTTATTAGAATAGCGCTTGTTTTTTCAAGAAGAGGCTATAATATAGACAGCCTTGTTGTTTCTGAAGGCAACAGTCCTGAATTCTCAAGAATGACAATAACAGCAACAGGCGATAAAAAAACACTTGTACAGATTATAAAACAGCTTAATAAACTTGTTGATGTTGTGCATGCAATAGATAACACTGATAAAAGCATAATAAAACGCGAACTTGCATTGATAAAAATAAGCTGTGTTCCTGATATCAGGTCTGATTTATTAATGCTTATAAATGCATGCAAAGGAGTTGCTGTTGATATTGGAGATAAAACAATTTCTTTTGAAGTAAGCGGGCCATCCGAGAAGATTGATGCTGTAAAAAAAATATTTGAACCTTACGGCATATTGGAAATTGTAAGAACAGGCGTTACTCTTATGGCGCGCGGAGATGACAGCACATCATAAATAAACCTGTAAATATTTTTATCTAAAATCATACATTGTGTCCAAGTTAGTACTTATTTATTGTTCACAAAATGACTTTTGATATAGGGCACCTCTAAAAACTAGCAAAATAAATACTGTTTCTTCAAGTGCAAAGATTTTTATCGTATAGACACGTTTTCTCTTTTGTACCGAACTTTGGAGTGTCTGTTTCCTGCCTGGAAACAAGCCATGTACCCGCCTCTATGCATAGGCTGCCGCCGTTTTTCTTGATTCCATGAGGTAACTGTACCGTTTCAAGTTGTATGCCAAATTAAGTAAGCCTAT
>JAVBQS010000028.1:0-7239 GCA_031548835.1 Spirochaetia bacterium | reverse complement strand
AAATTGATGTAAGTATTATCAGAAGAATTCTGTTTATCCATGACCATAATTTGCCGTATTCTATATTTAAATTATCTGACACAGTTCTATTCCTTATATTATTGTATAAATATTTTCCAATATTGTTTTAATGCCTGAGCCTAACAGGAAAACTATTATTATCCATTTTATAAGATTGGAATTTACTTTACCCATAATTCTTGCGCCGACTTTTGAACCAAACGCTACTCCTAGAAATGACGGTATTGCAATAAGAGGAAACACTGCTCCTTTTATTACATATACCCAGATTGCGGAAGATGAGTTGGCAGATATTATTATGCTGCTTGTTCCTGCCGCAAGTTTTAACGGAACACCCATAAGCAGATTCATAACAGGCACACCTGCCCAGCCGCCTCCTATGCCAAACATTCCTGATAATAGACCTATTGCAGCAAATAAAATTATTCCTGTTATTGAATGTTTAATGTTCCATTCAACATCTTTATCTGTTTCTCCTGATTTAAATACTCCTCCTATTTTAAGGGCAGAAGCTATAAAATCTTTTTTTCCGGTAACGGAAAAAAATGTTTTGGTTCTACTTAATATCATAAATCCTGATACTACAAGCATAATTATTCCAAGCATTATTTTTAATATTTTTTCCTCGAGCGCAAACCCTATATGTGCGCCTATAATTGAAAAAATTGAACTTGATAGAGCAAAGGGGAGCGCAAGTCTTATATCTGCAAAGCCTTTTTTAAGAAGCTGAGGTATTGCAGACAGCGAACTGCCAAGCGTAAGAAAAAGGCCGGAACCTCTTATTAAATCAAAATTAAAAGGAAAAAAAGCAGCTACAACCGGAACATATATGGAGCCGCCTCCTATTCCTGCAATTGCTGAAATAATTCCGAGAAAGAAAGAGAAAATAAAGAGAACTAAGGGATACATCCACCACATCATGATTAATTTTAATATATAGGACTAACATCTTCAATAAATATTTATTATTAATAATTTAATTAGAAACCCGCTGATTAGAGTCAATTAATCAGCAGTTCCTTAGTTATCTGCTCTTTTTATATGTTATACCTGTTTGATAACCTTGTTGAAAGTTATTTTGTGAACATCAAATAAGTATTAATTTAGACACAATGTATTATTTTTTACTAATAGCTCATAACCTTAAATGATTATAATTTTTTAAGTTATCTAACAGGCCTATTATCTAGAATTACTATTTCTTATTTGATATATTCTTGCTTTAGTATGATAGCAATACCAATTATTATTATTTCCCTTATAGGGATTGCTGCGGGAAAAATACCTTATCTAAAAATGAATAGAGCTACTATTGCTTTTACAGGATCTGTTTTACTTATTGCAACAGGAGCAATTACTTACAAAGATGCTCTAGAAAGTATAAACCTTAATACAATAGTTCTTTTATTTGCAATGATGGTTATTAATGCAAATCTAAAGTTAAGCGGTTTTTTTCATCTTGCAGGAAGATTTATAACAAGAAAAGCAAATTCTCCACAAACACTTTTGGCCTGGATTATTGTTCTTTCTGCATTTCTTTCAGCAATTTTTTTAAACGATACTATTGTTCTTATGATGACTCCTCTTGTAATAGAAATAGTAAAAGTTGCCGGAAGAAACCCTGTTCCGTATCTTATTGCGTTGGCAATATCTGCCAATATAGGATCAGCCGCAACATTTATAGGAAACCCCCAGAATATTCTTATTGGTTCAATTTCAGGGATTCCATTTTTTTCTCATATTTTAAAAATGATAGTTCCTACAATTTTAAGCCTTGCAGCTGCGTGGCTTTTAATAATTGTTATTTTTAAAAAAGAGTTCGAAAAAACAAGATTTGAAATTAAATCCCATTCTAATGTTAAATATTATAAACATCTTTTACATAAATGTATGATTTCAATAGCTATTCTTGCAATAGGCATAGCTTTCGGCATGCCTGTTACACCTGTGGCTCTTGCTGCATCTGCATTTCTGCTTATAACAAGAAGGGTAAATCCTGAAAAAGTTTTTCATGATGTTGATTTCAGTATTCTTGTGTTTTTTTCAGGTTTATTTATTATAACTTATGCTCTTAGCGGACTGGAATTTTATAAGATATTAATTTCAAAATTCAGCAATTATATTTCAGACAATATTCCTCTTTTAAGCAGCGTATCACTATTACTCAGCAATATTGTTTCAAATGTTCCTGCAGTAATGCTTCTTGAACCTGTTGTAAAACAGGCAGCAAGACAGGATGTTATGTGGACAGTGCTTGCTCTTAGCTCTACTTATGCGGGCAACTTAACTATTTTGGGATCAGTAGCTAATCTTATTGTTGCAGAAACAGCAGGAAAAGAAAAAATAAATCTTTCTTTTATGGATTTTTTAAAAGCAGGGCTTCCTGTTACTCTTATAACAACAGCTATTGGCGTTATATGGCTTATTATAATAAGTTAGCTGCTGCAGAAAAATTTTTAAATATATCAATAACATAAAATAATTACTTTTCCTCAGCAGGAAAATAATCAGGCTTGCCATTTTCTTTAAGATCTCTAAATCCCTGCCTTCTAAGAACATCATATATAATAATTGCAGCAGAATTTGACAAATTAAGCGATCTTGCGCCTGGCAGCATAGGGATTCTTATACAGTTCTTATAGTTTCTTAAAAGCAAATCTTCAGGCAGTCCTTTTGTCTCTTTTCCAAACATAAAAAAACAGTTATTTGAAATTTTTGTTTTTGTATAACTTTTTTCAGCTTTAGTTGTTACATAATAAATAGATTTTTCTTTATATATATTAAAAAAATCAGTAAGGCTGTTATATGTATTGATTTTTGCAGCTTCCCAATAATCAAGCCCGGCCCGTTTTAAATATTTATCATTTATGGAAAATCCCAGAGGTTCTATAAGATGAAGCGCTGCTCCTGTAGCAGCGCATGTGCGCACAATATTCCCTGTATTTTGAGGTATTTCAGGTTCAAGCAGCACTATATTTATTGACATAATTATTCCTTCGTATTCGCCGGCGTAGCTATAATCACGTGCAAGTATAACTTATACATGACAGGGCAGGCTGGGAATAAAAGGTATTATATCAAAGACTTGCCCTATAATATAATACCTTTTATATTATAAACAGATGATTTTTTAAGTATAAAGAGGTTGGCTGAATTTGTTAAAAAAATTATGGTATATCTATATTATAGAATGCTGTGACAAAAGCTTTTATACTGGCATAACTACCGAACTTGAAAGGCGTATAAAAGAACATAATAGTTCAGATGAAAAAGGAGCCAGATATACAAGAACAAGAAGGCCTGTAAAACTTATCTATCATGAAATAGCAAATAGCAGAGGCGAAGCTATAAAAAGAGAAGCAGCTATAAAAAAGATGAAAAAAGCATCTAAAATTAAGCTTGCAGGATTAGGAGTATAGCTGTTTAAAAAAATAATTTTATGATAATATAGTATAATCTTAATACTAAATATATAAAGAAAGTTTATTTAATATGTGCGGTTCTAATTTAAGGCTTAATAAAATATTTGATAAAAACTAAAAATTAACACAGATTAAAAACAATTTTAAAAACCGCTTTTTATGAATTGTTGAGAGGATATGTACTGATGAAAGAAAATAATAAAAAAATTTACCATGTTGGAATTGATATTGGCTCAACCACTGTAAAAATAGTTTTAATAGACCCTGTAACAAAAGAAATTATGTACTCTGATTATAGACGGCATAATGCTGATATTCCCGGAACTCTGGTATCTATATTGGCATCAATTATGCTCATATATCCTGATATGTATTTTGTAACTGCTGTTTGCGGCAGCGGCGGACTATCTATTTCTAAAAAAATAGGCTCATTTTTTATACAGGAAGTAGTTGCAAACTCTCTTGTAATAAGGAACTACTATAAAGATGTAAGAGTTTCAATAGAACTTGGCGGACAGGATGCCAAAGTAGTTTTTTTTACACAAGATACAGAAACAGACCAGCTTATTGCTTCTGACATGCGTATGAATGGAAGCTGTGCAGGAGGCACAGGCGCATTTATAGACCAGGTTGCAGAACTTCTTTCAATTAAAATAGAAGATTTTGGAAAACTTGCAGACCAGGGAGTCAAGGTCTACGATATTTCAGGAAGATGCGGAGTTTTTGCAAAAACAGATATACAGCCTTTGTTAAATAATGGTGTTTCAAAAGAAGATATTGCTCTTTCCACTTTTCATGCAATAGTAAAACAAACAATAGGCGGCCTTGCCCAGGGAATGGAAATAAAGCCAAAAGTAATTTTTGAAGGAGGCCCCCTCACTTTTAATAAAAGGCTGATTACTGTTTTTAAAGAGCGGCTTGGCCTAAAAGATGATGAAGTAGTAATACCTGAAAAACCAGAAATTCTTGTTGCCTATGGCGCAGCTCTTTCTATAGATATAATGTTTTCTTCTGAAACATTTTCTCATGAAAACAAAGGGTTAAAAGCAATAGAGCTTATTAAAAAAATTAAATCACATGCAGCAGCAAAACAGTTATCAAGTGGAGATGGACAGGCTTCATTGTTTTTTAACTCTGAAGAAGAAAAAGAAGATTTTTTTACAAGACATAAACCTTTTGGCCCTCATAATTATAATATTCCTGAAAACTGTACAGAACTTGATGTTTATATTGGCATTGATGCAGGCTCTACGACATCAAAGCTTGTTCTTGTAGATAAGGAAAACAGGCTTGTAGATAGTTTCTATTCCAATAATCATGGAGATCCTCTTAAAGTTGTAAAATATGCACTTATAAGATTGTATGAAAAATATCAGAATATGGGAATTAATCTTAATGTGCTTGGCCTTGGATCAACAGGATATGGAGAAATGCTTTTTTCTAAAGCATTTCTTGCTGATTATCATACAGTTGAAACTGTAGCGCATGCAGAAGCTGCTCAACTTTTTGTTCCTGATGTAAGTTTTATTCTTGATATTGGCGGACAGGATATGAAAGCCATAAATTTAAGAAAAGGCATAGTAACAGGAATTGTATTAAATGAAGCATGCTCGGCAGGCTGCGGATCTTTTGTTGAAACTTATGCAAAATCGCTTGGCATATCAGTAGAGAAAATAGCAGAACTTGCTTTTAAGTCCAGAAACCCTTCACAGCTTGGATCAAGGTGCACTGTTTTTATGAACAGTTCAATTATTACTGAACAGAAAAACGGAAAAAAGACAGAAGATATTCTTGCAGGTATAAGCAGGTCAATTATAGAAAATGTTTTTACAAAAGTTGTAAGAGTTTCCAATTTTAATGATCTTGGAGAAAGAATTGTTGTCCAGGGCGGTACTTTTAAAAATGATGCAGTGCTGCGCGCTTTTGAACAATATACTGGAATAAATGTTACAAGAGCTCCATATCCGGGAGAAATGGGAGCTTTTGGAATAGCTCTTCTTGTAAAAAGACAGATGGAAGAGATAAGCGGGCTGCAGGGAAGCCCTGCTGTAAGCAGATTCCAGGGATTTGAAGCACTTAAAGAACTTGATTATGTGAAAAAGCCATCTGTAGTCTGCAATTTCTGCGCTAATCACTGCAGCAGGACAGTTATTTCTTTCACTAACGGCAGCAGCCATATAACAGGCAACAGATGTGAAAGAGGCGAGATAATTGGAAATGAAGAAAATCCTGATATTAAGCAAAAACTTAAAGATACAACTGAGAAACTTACTGCTGTTCCTGATATGATAAAACTCCATAATAAATTGCTTATGGAAAATTATCCTGTAAAAAAAGTTTATAATAGCAAAATTAAAATAGGTATTCCAAGAACACTTGAATTCTGGAACAGCATGCCTTTCTGGAAAACATTTTTTACAGCTTTGGGTTTTGAAGTTATTGTATCTTCTCCTTCCAGTTACGATATTTTTGAAAAAGGCCTGCAATATGTTCCTTCAGATACAGCATGTTTTCCTGCAAAACTTGTACATGGCCATATGGAAGACCTTGTTACAAAAGGAGTAAACAGAATATTTCTTCCAATGATGGTAAGAATGCCTAAAGAAAATGATTCTGCAGACGGCAACCATACCTGCGTAATGCTTCAGGGATATTCCATGGTTGCAGAAAAAAGTAACGATGTTACTCTAAGAACAGGTATTAAAGTTGATACACCTATTTTCCATTGGTATAATGAAAAACTTAAAAAGAAGCAGATTGCTTTATGGCTTTCCAAAGAATTTTCCATAACAGGGGATATAGTCCTTGATGCTATTGAACAAGGCAATAATGCATTACAAAGTTTTAAATCAAAAATAAAAGAAGAAGGATTAAAAATTATTGAAGATATTAAAGGAAGTGATAAATTTGCTGTTGTTCTTGCAGGAAGGCCGTACCATTCAGATCTTCTTATAAATCATAATCTTTCAACTTATTTTACATCCCAGGGTATTCCTGTGCTTACTCTGGACTCGCTTCCTGAACTTGAAAAACAGGATCTTTCAAATGTAAGAATGGAAACAACAATAAATTTCCACTCAAGAATGACAGGCGCTGCAATAACTGCTGCAAATAATCCTAATCTTGAAATAGTCCAGATTGTTAGTTTTGGATGCGGGCATGATGCTATTATTTCTGATGAAATGCTGCGGGAACTTAAATCAAGATGCAGCAAGGAAATGCTTATTCTTAAACTTGATGAAGGAGAATCTGTAGGGCCTCTTAATATAAGAATAAAATCATTTGTTGAAACAATAAAGTCAAGGCGGAAGAAAGGCGAATCAGATAATGTATCAGAAATAAAACAATATAAAAAAATTCTTTATACCAAAAAAGACAGAAAAGAAAAAATTATTCTTGCTCCAAATCTTTCTCCTGCATTTTCATATCTTATAAGCCAGGTAATGAGCGATGATGGAATAAGAATGGAAGTTCTCCCTGTTGCGGGAAAAAGAGCAATAGAGCTTGGAAAAAAATATGTGCATAATGATATTTGTTATCCTGCACAAATAAATATTGGAGAAGCTCTTGCATATCTTGAAAAGACAGACAAGGATAAATCGTTATTTGCTGTAGGGCTTGCAAAAAATTGCGAGTCATGCAGGGCAGGGCAGTATGCTGCTTTGGCAAGAAAAGCTCTTGATGAAGCAGGGTACCCTAATATGCCTATTATTACAACAGGCGAAGATACAAAAGGAATACACCCTGGATTTAAGTTTACAATATTGCATCAGCTTAAAATGCTTTGGGGGCTTAC
>JAVBQS010000121.1:0-13741 GCA_031548835.1 Spirochaetia bacterium | reverse complement strand
ATTCATCTTTCTTTTTATCAGGCGGAGAAAAAGTAAGAATTTCCTCCTGATTTAAATCATCTCTTTCCATCTGCGCTTCTATTTGAGCTTCTCTTCTGCGGGAAATATCTTTTTTAAGTTCTGATTCAAATCCTATATCGCCAGGTTCATAAAATATTTTGCCTTTTAGCGCATCAGGGAGATATTGCTGTGCCACCCAGTGGTCCCTATATGCATGGGGATAAAGATAATTTTTTCCATGTCCAAAGCTGTTTTTGTCGCGGGAAGAATCTTTAATATTTACAGGAACTTCCATATGGTTTTCTTCCCGTATTGTTTTAAGCGCATCAAAAATTGCAAGCGCAGAATTTGATTTTTTTGTGCATGCAAGATAGAGAACAGCTTCTGAAAGAATAAGCTGCCCTTCAGGCATTCCTATGCGTTCAAAGGCTTGAGCTGCTGCATTTACAACAACAATAGCATTGGGGTCTGCAAGGCCAATATCTTCTGCTGCAGAGATAGTCATACGCCTTAGTATGAATTTAGGGTCTTCTCCTGCATCAATCATTCTTGCCATCCAGTAAAGAGCTGCATCAGGATCAGAGCCTCTTATTGATTTTATAAATGCGCTTATAACATCAAAATGATAATCTCCTTCTTTATCATAAAGAAGGACTTTACGCTGAATACTTTCTTCAGCAATTTCCATTGTTATATATATTGTTTCATCTTTTGCAGGCGGAAACTCTTTGGGCGTTGTTTCAATTGCAAGCTGCAGCGCATTAAAAAGACTTCTTGCATCTCCATTTGCAATATCAGCTATATGTTCAAGAGCTCCTTTTTCAAATTCTATTTTATATTTTCCATACCCTTTTTCTTTATCTGTTAGAGCTCTTTCCGCTGCTTTTATAAGATGTTCTTTTGTAAGAGGAAGGAGCTGAAATATTCTGCTTCTGCTTACAAGAGCAGAATTTACTTCATAAAAAGGGTTTTCTGTTGTTGCGCCTATAAGGACAAATGTTCCGTTTTCAACCCAGGGAAGAAGGGCATCCTGCTGCGCTTTGTTCCACCTGTGGACTTCGTCTACAAAAAGAATTGTTTTTTTGTCATATAGTTCAAGTCTTTTTTTTGCGCCTATAATTTCATCTCTTATCTCTTTTACGCCGGATAATACAGCATTTATTGTCACAAAAACACTTTTTGTTGTTCTTGCAATAATTTGCGCAAGAGTTGTTTTTCCTGTTCCAGGAGGGCCGTAAAAAATAAGGGAAGAGAGCTGGTCTGCCTGTATTGCTCTTCTTAGAAGCCTTCCTTTTCCAACAAGATGTTCCTGTCCTATAAAATCATCAAGCGTTTCAGGCCTCATTCTTGCTGCAAGAGGAAGTTCTTTATTGTCTACAGAAGCTGAAAATAAATCCATGTTTAAAGTATATAATAAAAAAGAATTTTTCGGAAGCGTGCCATTTACAATGCAGCTGTTTATAATTTTCCTTTTCTAACAAAAAAAGCTGTATTACAATAAATGTACTACAGCTTTTAATATTATATTTTTTAAAATTAAAAAACTTTTTTAATATTCAGAATGCACATATCTTTTTAGCTGTTCATTTTCAGCTATGTTTATATCAAGAAGTTCATGTATTACGTCGCCAATTGATACAATTCCCATTATTTTTCCTTTTTCAAGAACAGGCATATGTCTTATTCTGTTATCATTAAATTTTTTCATTACATCAAAAATATTATCTGCTGCATCAGCTGTTATAAGTTTTGACTTTGGCGTCATAATATCGCTAACGTTTCTGTCAAGATTTGAAAGTCCTTTTCTTAAAATATCTCTTTCAGAAACTATTCCTTCCAGATTATCTTTATCATCTGTAACTATTAATGCGCCTACTCTTTTACTGTTGAGTATTTCCACACACTCACTTATTTTTTTGTTTTTGTTAATCTTATTAATTGCAGTGCCTTTTTTCTTTTCCAGATAAGTTCCTAAATTCATAAATACTCCTTAAAATGATAATTATTATACCTTACACTATTGGGTAAATCAAATTAAATTTTTATTTTTTTATGAATATTTTTTTTTTGATAAATAAAAGTTCTGGATATCATAATTTTATGTAAAAAAACAGTATTTCATAGAATATTGATAGACAAAAATATATAATATTTTTATGTATAAAAATAATCATCTTATATGGCAGGAAAAAGAGAAAAAAATTATAAAAGATTTTAGAATATTTAAAGCTTGTGAAATAACAAGTATTGCGCCTGACGGAAAAGAGGGTGTTTTTGTTAAGCTTGATTCTCCAGACTGGGTAAATATTATATGTGTTGTTAAAAATAAAGAAGGAGAAGATTGTTTTTTAATGGTAAGGCAGTTCCGCCATGGCAGCGGCACAATAACCATGGAATTTCCAGCAGGCCTTGTTGATAGCGGAGAAAAACCGGAAAAAGCAGCAAAAAGAGAGCTTCTTGAAGAGACAGGATACAGCGCTGAAGAATTTATGCTTATAGGAAGCGCTAATCCTGATCCTGCATTTATGAATAATAGTTCATACACATACTTTGCTGTAAATCCTGTAAAATCAGGCGGGCAATCTCTTGATGAAAATGAACTTATTGATGTTCAAATTGTTCCTGTAAAAGAGTTTGAAAAAAATATGGGAACAGGCGAGTTTATAAATGCAATAACAATTCTTGCATATACATGGTATAAAAAATTTATTAAGCCGGATTTTTACTGATAAAAACTATTATTAAGATGTTTTATCTCTTATCTGCTAAATTATTTTTATATTTTTCATATAAATATGTAAAAAAAAATATATACTGATAAATTTATTATTTAGTAATAAAAGAATAAAAAGCAGTTAGTGCGGCAGGAATATTGTAAAATATGATTTTTTATGTAAGATTTTAAGGCGCCGACCGGATTCGAACCGGTGCATAAAGGTTTTGCAGACCTCTCCCTTACCGCTTGGGTACGGCGCCGATGAATGAAAAAAATATAACAGGAATTATTCCCAATGTCTATAGATTTCGCTAAATTCAGGAAAGGTTGATGGCTATTGATAAACCTCTTGCATTGCTTATACTGCCGCCTGTATATGATTTTGCATTTTATGATCTTTTTTTCAAACCTTACGGACTTTTAAAGATTGGAAAATGGCTTGAAAACAGCGGATGGGATTGTATTTTTATTAATTCTCTTGATTATAAAGATGAATTTTCCCTTTTCAGGATAAAAGCTCCAGTAAGACAAAGCAATGGCACTGGTAAAATTTTCCGCCAGATTGTGCAGTCTCCTTTTAGTAAAGATATTCCTCCTGTAAAAAGAAGTTTTGCGCGGTATGGAATTTGTAAAGAATCGCTCTACTATAAAATAGCAGCAGCAAAAAAGCCTGATATTATTCTTATATCTACATTTATGACATACTGGTATATGGGAGCAGCAGAAGTTGTAAAAATATGCAGGCAAATATGGCCCAGTGTTCCTGTTATTGCCGGAGGTATCTATGCAACTCTTTTGCCTGGCCACTGTAAAAATGTTACAGGCTCTGATTTTACAGCAGAGGGGGAAGCATGGGAATTTCTTAATAATTATTTTAGGAAAAATTCACTGCCTGAATGCGGTCCTTGCGGCGGGAATTTTTTAATGGATAGCCCTATATGGGAAGATGCTGCAGTTGTGAGGCTTAACAGCGGATGTCCCATGAAATGCAGCTACTGCGCTTCTGCAAGGCTTTCATCTTTTTCTATGGGCTGCCATAAAACAGTTTTTAATCAGATTATTTATTTAAATAAAAAATATAGAACAACTAATTTTGCATTTTATGATGATGCATTGCTGTTTAAAAAAGAAAAAGCTTTTTTACCGCTGCTTGATGAGATAATTTCAAGCAATATAAAATTTAATTTTTATGTTCCAAATGCACTCCATATTGATTATCTTGATAATGAAACAATTGCAATGATGAAAAAAGCAGGGTTTAAAGAGATAAGACTTGGTTTTGAAAGTTCTGATCCTCTTTTTCATCAGAGAAACGGGAAGAAATATAATGCTGATACTTTTCCTGCAATTATAGAGACTCTTAAATCAAACGGATTTCACGGAGATAATTTAATTATCTATATGCTTGCAGGCCTTCCCGGGCAGTATGCAGAAGAAGCAAAAGAGAGTGTAAGATATCTTAAAAATTTTGATGTTAAGATAAGTGTGTCAGAGTATTCTCCGGTGCCTGGATCTTTATTGTGGGAAGAGAGTATAAAGAAAAGTATTTATCCTGTTGCAGAAGATCCTCTTTATCATAATAATTCAATTTTCCCTATGTCTTGGGAAAGTTTTACATATAGCGATATGCAGGAACTTAAAATATTTGCAAGAAATAAATAATATTTTATTGGAATATCTATAAATTTTATTAATTGACAAAAAAGAAAAATTAACCTGATAATTAGTTTTAGTATATTGTATTGCTAAAATAATAAAATAATATACTGCAAAGAGGAGTCTTTCATGAGTAATAATTTTGAAATAAGAAATGATGAAGTTTTTTGTTATTCATGCGGATCTCTTATAAATAGAGAAGCTGAAATATGTCCAAAATGCGGGGTCAGGCAAAAAAGGAAAAACAGTATTAGTAATATATCATCAGACTGGCTGACTGTACTGTTATTATGTATTTTTGTCGGCGGGTTTGGAGTACACCGTTTTTATGTTGGAAAAATAGGAACAGGCCTTTTAATGCTTTTTACTTTTGGAGGACTGGGAATCTGGACAATTATTGATATTATATTAATTGCTGTAGGATCATTTACAGATTCTGAAGGCAAGGTTATTAAAAGAGTTTGATTTTAGTCTATTCTTATTTTATTTTGATATAATGCATAATATTTATTATCAATATTTTCATCCAGATGATAATGCCCGAAAAACCACTTTTTATATTTTGTCTTATTGTCTATTTCTTCGAGAAAATCACTTAATTCATTTTCCTTATTATATACTTCATGCTCCTGTTCCAGAAAATGTATTATATTTGTGGGCGCTGTATGTGTAATAATATAATCTACACTCCAGTTATTTTTATTTAAATTATATATTGCTTCTTTATATTCTTCTTTTGACGGCATTTCCTGTTTCCACCATGATATCCCTTCTATTCTTCTTGCTTTATCAGCAGACCTTCCGCCGCCAAATGTAAAATATTTTTTATTATTTATTTTAAATACCTGGCCGCGCATTAAATGTATAACAGTATTGCTTATTCTATGTATTTTACCGCTATTCCAGTTTTCTGTTTTATAGCTATTTATTAGATCAAAATTTTCATGATTTCCATCTATAAATAATGTTGTAAATGGTTTTTCTTCAAGCCATTTTATCCAGCATTCTTCTGTCCTGCTTTTTTCCCAAATAAATCCAAAATCGCCGGCTATTATTAAATAATCCTTTTTTGTCAATGATATTTGTTCTGTAAAATATTTACTGTTTAATTTTGAGATGTCTATTCCGCCATGTGTATCGCCAGTTATGTATACCATTTTTTTCCTATTTTATACTAATATCGCATAACATATATCTGTAATATATTATAAATTAAAATTAGATAAAATTGCAGAAAAAGATGCAAATAATTTTTTTGTAAAAATTTATATAAGATCTTCCCTTATCATGTCTGCAGAATTGCCAAGCAAAACTCCTATTGCATTTTGCGGAGACATTTCCTTATTTACTATTTTATATACTGCTGAAGAAATAGGAAGCTTTAATTTGCGGTTATCTATAATTTGTTTTATATATTTTGCAGCAACAACTCCCTCGGGAAGATATCCAACTTTATCTATATTTTTTATTAAATCTTCAACATCTGAAAATTGATCAAGAATATTTTTATTAATAATATCACGGCCGAATCTTCTGTTTCTCCCATGAATACTTCTGCATGTAACATCAAGATCCCCGACGCCTGATATTGATGTAAATGTTTCAGGATGTGTGGCGCCCAGCGCCTGTCCTATTTTCTGAATTTCATTAAGCCCTGCTGCAAGCAGAAGAGATTCTGTATTGTCGCCAAATATTTCTGATTTTTCTTTTATAGCATCAAGTATTCCAAATGCAATTGCTATAACATTTTTTGTAGCAGCACATGTCTGGACGCCTATTACATCGATTGAAGAAAAAACAAAAAGATATTTGCTTGAAAGCAGTTCTCTGATTTTTATTGAATTTTTGCCGTTAATGCATGCGCTTATAAGTCCTGTAAGTTTGTTAGCTGCAACTTCTTCTGCATGGCTTGGGCCTGATATATAAACAATACTGTCTCTGTAAAATCCAGGAAGATAATCTTCCAGCGTATTGACAATAAGCTTTGGGCCGGATGGAGATGGAATAAACCCTTTTGTTATTATTCCTATTATTGTTTTTCCATCCTGTATATCGTCTACTTTAAGCAGTTTTTTTACTGTATCAATAAGGTAGAGCGAAGGAGCTGCAAGTATAAGAAAATCTTTTCCATTTGCAACTTTTTCTATATCAGTAGATGCTGTCATTTTTCCGGGGAGGGTAATGCCTGGAAGATATCTTGAATTTTTATGGTTTTTATTTATATCATTTACAACATCTTCCATAAAATCCCACATCTGGACATCTATGTTTTTCTGGGCTATCTGCTTGCCTACTGCAGTGCCCCATGCTCCGGCGCTGATAATTCCGACTTTGGCGCTCATCTTCTATTTTCTCCTGTAAGTGCAATTTCCGAGAATTCATCAATTATCTGTTTAATATAGTCTATGCTGTCAAGCCAGAATAGTTCGTTTTCAATATCAAAACCTGCCTGGGAAGCAATTTCTATGCTGGTTTTTCTTCCTGATTCTTTAAGTATATTATTGTATTGTTTTGGAAAATTTTCTTTATCAGAAAGATATTTTCTATAAAGAGCAATTCCAAAAAGCTGTCCAAATGCATAGGGGTAGTTATAAAAACTTAATGAAGGAATATAATAGTGACCTTTAACAGCCCACATATATTGATGATATGTTTTTTCTTTTATTGCATTTCCATAAGTTCTCTTTTGTGCATTTTCCATAATAGATGAAAATTCCCGCGGAGAAATATCTCCTTTTTCCCTTCTTTCAAAAACCTCTTTTTCAAAATAAAATCTTGATAAAATATCTACAATTACCTGGGTAATTTCCTGAAGAAATACTTCCATTATAAACATTTTATCTGTGCTGTTTGATGCTTCTTTTATTGCCCTGTCAAATATCATTATTTCAGAAAAAATTGATGCTGTTTCTGCGAGAGTCATTGGATAGGTGTGATGTATTATGCTTTCATTTTTTAAAATTTCGCTATGCCATGCATGTCCAAGTTCATGAGCAACTGTGGAAACAGAAGAAAATGAATTATTATAGTTGCATAATATTCTGCTCTCTTTTGCAATAGGAAAGTTTATGCAGTATGCTCCTCCAATTTTTCCTTTGTGAGGTATGGCATCAATCCATCGTTTGCTAAAAGCATTTTCTGCAAACAGGCCCATTTCAGGATAAAAATTCCCGAATGTCTCTGTTATAAAATTTATAGCTTTTTGAAATGGCCAGAAATCTACATCTTTATCTTCTTTTTCATCTGTTTTTGATTTTTTTTCTTTTAACGGAAGGGGCGCAAAAATATCATAAAAAGCAAGCTTTTTAACTCCAAGCAAAGATGCTTTGGCATTAAGATATTTATGAAATGATGGAAGTGATTTTTCCATAGCGTCTATAAGCGCTTTTAAAGTATTTTCAGTTACTCTTGACTGGAATACTGATTTTTCAATAGCAGAATTCCATTTCCTCCGCTTGTTAAGAATTATGCCTGTGCCTTTAATCCCATTAAGCGCATATGCTAGAGGTATTTCCGCGCTTCTCCATGCTTTTATCTCTTTTTTAAAAGCCTTTTTCCTTGTTTTCCTGCTTTTTGAAAAAGCAAGCGCTCTAAGCTGGGTTACTGTTTTTTTATCGCCTTTCTTCTTGCTCCAGGTTATATTTAAATCTGATGAAACTGCTTCCTGTAAGCGGGCCCAGGAATTTGCTCCAGGCTGGAGTAATTCTTCAACAAGAGATTCCATATCTTCTGAAAGCTGATGTTTTTTTATTGTTAATGTTTCATTGATAAAAAGAGTATAATCAGATAAAAAAGATTTTTTTTGTGAAATATTATTTATTTGCTGCTGTGAGAGCGGAAATTTTTTTCTAAATATTGTTTTTGCTTTATATAGTTTAAGCTTTTCTTTTTCAAGACTGGTAAGCTCTCTGACTATTTCAGCATCTGCTGTTTGTGTTGAATAATTTGCATAACAATAAGAGTATAGATTTTCATAAATAGCTTCTGCCTGTGCAATTTTTTTTATTACATCTTCAGTCCATTGTTCATCTGTTTCAGGAGAACTATTTTTATTTTTTACAAGGTTAAGAAGGTTCTGGAATTCAATTAACATTTTCTCTTTATCTTCTGTATAAGAGGTGTCATCCAGTCCTTTATAAATGGTAAAAAGATTCCATAAAGGCATATCCTGTTGTATTTTTATTTTATCCATATTTTCCCTCTTATTTAATTATATCTGAATATAT
This sequence comes from Spirochaetia bacterium, assembly GCA_031548835.1. Classification (GTDB taxonomy): domain Bacteria; phylum Spirochaetota; class Spirochaetia; order CADAEX01; family CADAEX01; genus WQTU01. The sequence goes on along the minus strand of JAVBQS010000121.1, from coordinate 5,143 downwards.
CTGAAATTATAATATATTATAAAAATATGCCAGCAGTGAATTATATAATCAAGATATTAGGCCTGTTCAATAACTTGAAAAATGATAGGGACTGTTTAATACTTGTCATGGCTTACCATGCTAGGATAAAAAGTTTTCTATGTAATTTACAAACCAGCGGCTTGTATCTTTTGTTGATTATTTTTTTAAGCCTGTTTTCTTATTCAAATTTTATTGTTTTTTCAAGAAAAACGCCGTGAGTCCTGTAATCTTTCCAGGTTATAGCGCTTGCATTTTCAGAGCAGTGGGCAGGATATCCGTCAATAAGTATTTCAAGCGCAAGATAATCAGAATAAACATAAAACTCTTTTTCCTTTTTAACAAGAATTCCCTGGTAATCATGTTTTCCTTCATCCCTGCTGTCATATTCTCCTGCTATTGTCTGTCTTATTACAGAATATTCTGTTTTTTTGCCTATATGCTGGTCAAGCCAAAGCGATGTTTTTATTAGCCCGTCTTTTAGATTTTCTGCCGGGGAATTATCAGTGTTATCTGTTTGTTCGCTATTTTTTTTACTTAAATATTTGAAAAGGTCGTAAAATTCATTATTATATGCAATAGTATGAGGAAAAATATTTTCGTTATTTGCTATATCTGTTCTGGCTCCATATTCAACAAGTATTTTTGCAGTGGCTGAATGTCCATAAATTGCTGCTTCAAAGAGAGGTGTGTTTCCATTAACATTTTGTGCATTTGGGTTTGCCCCATTTTCAAGAAGAAAAGCCACAATATTGTTATGTCCATACATGGCTGCATAAATTAATGGTGTATTGCCGAAAATATCGGGAAAATCTTTTTCCCTGCATAATGGAAAAATTATTTCAAGCACTGCAAGATGGCCGAAACCTGCCGCAGCGTGAAGCACGCCGTATCCTATTTTATCTTTTATATTAATATCTGCATTATGCTCTATTAAATAGTTTATTATCTCAAGATGGCCGTTTTTTGCAGCTGCTATAAGAGAATTTTCATGATCATTGTTTACTGCATCAACATCTGCTCCATTATCAAGCAATTCTCTTACAATTATTATATCTCCTATTCTGCATGCAGCAATTAACGGCGTATTGTCATTATCATCCCTGCTGTCAATATGTTTTATCTTTCTAATCATGATGATAGCTTTTTTATGATTATTATTTTCTATCATTTTAAAAAGTTTATCTGATTTTCTGAAAAACATTATTATTTCCTTCCTTGTATTATTATAATACTAAAAAATTTGGAGTAAAAGTAAAAAGATTTATTTCTTCTGTTACTAAAACTGCAGATTTTTTTACTATTATTATTTCTCTATAATTGGCCCAGTTTGTATATAATATTGGTAACATTTACACTTATTAAATAAATAATCCAAAAATAATATCTATTGTCTGAGCCTGCCTGATAATCCTGTTATGGCAGGATTAATAAAACTAATAATTTATTATAATTTTACCGTTTATTGAAGATTTATGAAAGATATAAACTATTGAAAAAATATAAATAATAAAATATAACAGTTTTGTAAATAAATTCTGTAATTATTAAGTTATATAAGGAAGATGTATTTATCTGCAAAAGGTATATTTTAGATATGTTATTTTATAATAATAAAATATTGTTTTTTATTTTTTTCTTATTTACTGCCTGTTTTTCACTTTTGGCAGTTGATTTACATCCGCCGGAACTTTTTTCACATTCTGCAGTTCTTTATGATTTTAATTCAGGATTTCTTCTTTATGAAAAAAATGCGGATGAAATAATACCTCCGGCATCAATGACAAAGCTTGTGACATTGCATCTTGTTTTTAATGCAATACGGGACGGATTTCTTTCTTTTGATCAATATATTCCAATAAGCAAGCAGGCTTCATTTAAATCAAGCCCTCCTGGCTCTTCTCTTATGTTTCTTGAAGAAGGGCAGATTGTAACACTTCTTGAACTTATGAAAGGGCTTGCTGTATCTTCGGGAAATGATGCAGGTGTTGCTGTTGCAGAAACTGTTGCAGGCTCTGTTCCCGCATTTGTCGATCTAATGAATAAAGAAGTAAAAAATTTAAAACTTGAAAAAACATTTTTTGTAGATGCTTCAGGATATGATGAGAATAATCAGACAACTGCAAGAGAGTTTGCAAAATTCTGTTTTTATTATATTAAAAAAAATCCGGATTCTATTTCCATGCTTCATTCATTAAAGGAATTTACATATCCTCAAAAAAGTAATATTCCTCCCGGGGGAACCAGTACTTATGGGCCTATAACACAGCCTAACAATAATAATCTTTTGGGAAAAGTTGATGGAGTGGATGGGCTTAAAACAGGTTATATAATTGAATCAGGCTATAATATTGCGTTAACTGCTGAACTTAATGGCAGAAGATTGCTTACCGTGATAATGGGATGTCCAAAAGAAAATGGAATAGCTAACAGGGCTCTGGATGGAGAAACTCTGCTTTCCTATGGTTTTGATAATTTTAAAACATTTTATCCCAAACTTCCTGAGCTGTCTGAAAATAAAGTTTATAAAGGAAAAGATAAAAATGTTGAGTTAACAGTTAAAGTTCCGCCTATAACTCTTCCTTTGGATGATGTTGATAAAGTAATCTGGGAAATTGAATGGGGGAAGCCTCTTGTAGCTCCTTTTCCAGCAGGCGCTGAGGCAGGAAAGATAAGGCTTCTTGATAAAAAAGGTTTGCTTATTTTTAGCAGGAATATTATTACTGCTGCAGGAGTGGAGAAGGGATCAGTTTTTAGAAGATTTATTGACTCTATTGTTCTTTTTTTTAAAAAAAATTCTAATAGATAAAATATTATCAATCTGGTATATTAGGAAAACAAAATATGTTTTTTCTTAAAATATGAAAACAGAGGCTATTCAGTTTATTGAAGTTATATCTTTTAGATTTTGCTGGTTATAATTTGAACACCAGTTTTCTGTTTCTGCAATAAAAGCTTTTATAGTATCAGATAGATGTTTTTTCTTGTGATATACAAGATAAAAATATCTGAAACAGCCTCCAAAAAGAGGTATGCCGACAATTTCCTTTCTTTTGACTGATTCAGCAATAATATGTTTTGAAACAATTGCTATACCATGATTCTGCCTTACCATTTCAATTATAGAAATTACAGAATCAAATTCTGCAATAATATTTAATTTAATATGGTGGTCTTCAATATATTTATCAATAGATCTCCTTGTCCCTGCACTTTTTTCATTTGTAATAAAATTATGGGATTCAAGATCATTGGGCATAATAATACGTTTCTTTGATAGCCTATGATCAGGATGGCAGATAACGTAGAGGCTTTCTCTTAGCAATTCTTTTGTGACAAGCTTGGGATGTTCTATTTTGTATCCTATAAATCCAATATCATTTGTTAAATTAGCTGTTTTTTCAACAACTTTTACAGAGCTGTATGTATATGAATGAAGAATAATGCTGGGAAGTTTTCTCTTAAAATCAGAAATAACAGCAGGAAGGTAATAATATGAAAAACTTGATGTTGAAAATATTGTTATTAAACCATCTTTTGAATTTTGATAATCAGATATTAAGGTATCAAGCTGTTTTTCCATGTCAAAGATAATATCGCATTTTTCAAAAACTTCTTTTCCAAGAGGCGTCAACTGTACTTTTTTACCCATTATATCCAAAAATTTAAAATTATATTTACTTTGAAAATCCTGAATCTGTAAGCTTACAGCAGGTTGCGTTAGTCCCAATACATTAGCTGCTTTAGTTATCGAACCATACTTAGCAGTGTAGTAAAATATTCTCAAGTGGTGCAGATTCATAAATACATCTTTAATCTATAAATAACGATAAATAAATATAAATAATAAAAACAGGTAAAGAGAATAACCAATATAAATCCAATATATAAATAAAATAAATCAAACTTAAAAAATAACTTCAAAATTTTGACCATTCTTATAACAATAAAATAATATGAATTCACAAGAATAATTTGTTTGGAGATGATGAAATGAAAAATATAGAAATTAAATTTCTCTCTCATATGGATATTCAATCATTAAATATCCAGTTTGATTCAATTATTGATATTGTAGAAAAAGTATTAATCGAACATGGCAGGGGTTTTTTTGTTAACCCTAAAAAACCTGCAATACATCCCAATTCTAAATCTTTTTTCCATGCAATGCCTGCATATTTGCCCAGGACTCATGCTGCCGGAATAAAGTGGGTCAGCGGTTATTCTGATAATCCTTCAAAAGGATTGCCTGCTATAACAGGTGTTATAGTATCTAACGATCCTGAAACAGGATTTCCTGTAGCTATAATGGATTGCTCCTGGATTACTGCAATGAGAACTGCTGCTGTATCAGCAATATCTGCAAAATATCTTGCTAAAAAAGAAAGTAAAACTTTGGGAATTGTCGGCGCAGGAATACAGGGAAGGGCTCATTCGCTTGCATTGAAAAAGGTAGTTCCGTCAATTAATAAAATAAAGGCATTTGATATTAATAAAAATATTTTAGAAAAATATCGTGAATTTATAAAAAATAAAATCAATGCTGATATAGAGATTGTTAATAGCAATGAAGAAGCGATAAGAGATTCAGATATAGTTATAACTGCTACAGGAAAACTTGATGAACCAATATTTTTTAAAACCTGGATTAAAAGCGGTGCTTTGATTATGCCTGTGCATACAGGAGGGTGGGACCGTGATTTACCATTAGTTGTTGATAAATTTTATGTGGATGACTGGCAGCAGTTTAAAGAAACTCACTGCACTGCCGGCGGTTATTACGGCAAACTTCCTGCCCCATATGCGCAACTTGGAGAAGTTTTAATTGGAAAGAAAAACGGAAGAGAAAATAATAATGAAATTATATTAATTCATAATTTGGGAATAGCAATTAATGATGTGGAGATTGCTAAAAGGGTGAGGGAAATAGCAGAAGAAAGAGATGTTGGAGAAAACCTTGTTCTTATGAATCTGGAAAATGAGGTTTTTCAATAAAAAAATAAAAGAGGAGGTGAGAAGATGGTTATGTCAGAAAAAATAAAAAATATGGGTAAATGCCAAAACATAAGGAGAGTTTATTATGAATAATTTTAAGGAAAATAATAATAACTGCGATTCTATTATG
>JAVBQS010000187.1:0-13526 GCA_031548835.1 Spirochaetia bacterium | reverse complement strand
AATAATCAAAACTACTTTTTAATAAAAATAATCTTTAAATAATAAGATATTTTTCTACTTTTATAATATTTAAGATAAGATTTATTATGCTACCTTGAAAATGATTGATAATGATTTTAAAATAGCTTCATGCTAGTAACAGAACTTATAGAGAAAAAAAAGAAGGGAGAAGTTCTTTCTTCTGCAGAAATTAATTTTTTCATTAAAGGATATGTTGACGGCTTGATTCCTGATTATCAGGCAGCTGCATTATTAATGGCAATCTGGTTTAAGGGAATGGATTACCATGAAACAGCAGATCTTACTCTTCTGATGGCTCATTCAGGAGATGTTGTCGATCTTTCAGAAATTCCAGGCATAAAAGTTGATAAACATTCTACAGGCGGAGTAAGCGATGGAACAACTTTAGTAGTAGCTCCTCTTGTTGCAGCGTGCGGCGGAAAAGTTGCAAAAATGTCTGGCAGGGGGCTTGGGCATACAGGCGGCACATTGGATAAGCTTGAATCTATTCCAGGTTTTTCTGTAGATATTGAAATGAAAAGATTTATAGAAATAGTTTCTGAAATAGGACTCTCTATTATAGGGCAAAATCAAAATCTTGTCCCTGCAGATAAAAAACTCTATGCGCTTCGTGATGTTACTGGAACAGTTGATAATATATCTCTTATTGCTTCAAGCGTAATGAGCAAAAAAATTGCTGCTGGAAGCAATGCAATTATCCTTGATATAAAGACAGGTAACGGCGCTTTTATGAAAAAAATAAAAGACTCTGTAAGGCTTGCCGAAGTTATGGTTGAAATAGGAAAACTTGCAAACAGAAAAACTGTAGGTATTGTTACAGATATGAATCAGCCTCTTGGGGTAAGCGTGGGAAATGCGCTTGAAGTAAGGGAAGCAATAGAAGTTCTCCAGGGCAAGCATGAATCTGATCTAAAAAGAGTAGCTTTTACTCTTGCTGCCAGAATGCTTATGGTATCAGATATTTGCGCTACAGAAAGTGAAGCATTTGAAAAACTGGAAGATGCGCTTGTTTCAGGCAAAGCTCTTTTTAAACTTGCAAAAATGATAGAAATGCAGAATGGCAATCCTGATGTTGTTTCCAATCTTTCCCTTCTTCCGCAAGCTGCAAAAAAGATAGCTGTTAAGTCTGATAAAAAAGGATATATAACTGAAATTGAAACAAAAAATGTTGGACTTGCTGCAATGATGCTTGGTGCGGGAAGGGAAAAAAAAGATGATAAAATTGATCCTGCTGTAGGTATATGGCTTACAAAGAGGCATGGAGATTATATAAAAGCAGGTGAAGAGCTCGCTGTTTTTCATGTAAATGATTCCGGAAATCTGGAAGATGCAATTTCTGTTTTTAAGTCTGCTTATAAAATAGAAGAAAAAGAACCTGATGAGCTTCCTCTTATCTATACAGTTATAGAAGAATAAAATAAAACAATAATAAATTAATTTTGGAACTTATATGAATATTGTTGTAGACTTGCACTCTCATTCTCCTTATGCAGGCGCAAGCGGAAAAACAGATTTTAAGCGTCTCTGCTATGTTATGGAAAACAAAGGTATTGATGTTTATGGCAGCGGAGATATTCTGCTTGAAAAATGGGAACATGAACTTGATAGTGAATTTTCTTTTGATGTTAAAAAAGGAATGTGGAAAATGCATGGAAGTTCAGGAAAAGAATTTTATCTGCTGCCCCAGACAGAAGTAATTATAACTCTTCCTTATATTCACAACCCGCAAAAAAGAAAACTTTTTCATATGGTAATACTTTTCCGCGGAAGAAAAAAATTACAAACTGCAAGAAAGATGTTTTTGTCTGCGGGAAGCAAGCTTGGGATTGGCCGGCCTTTTATTAAATTTGAAAGCAATAAACAGCTTTGCGATTTTTTTTATAATCTTAAAAATAAAACAGAATGTCTTCTTGTTCCTGCCCATGTAATGACTCCTGACGGTATTTTGGGAGGAAAAAATCCTGTGGAAAAAGTGGAAGATATATTTGGCAGCGAAACGCATCTTATTGATGCTCTTGAATCAGGACTTGGAGCTGACCCTGAGATGATAAAAAAAGTTGCCGGAGCTCTTAATGTTCCTGTAATATCATCAAGCGATGCGCACTCTGCTGCTTTTAACAGACTGGGCAGGGAATTTACTGAACTTAAAGTTGATGAATTAACAGGGCAGGGAGTTGCAGAATCTTTAAAAAAAGGCAATGTAATAAAAACAGCTGAATTTCCTCCTTTTGAAGGACGTTACTATCTTACAGGGCACAGGGGAGACAGGCCGGGGCACAACGGAGAAGAAATATATTTTACTGATAACCCTCCTGAAATATGTCCAATATGCGGCAAACAGCTTGTAAAAGGTACAAAACACCGCTCTGCATCCCTCTACTCTAAAAGCAAAGCAAGAAAACAGGATTTTATTTATCAGATTCCTTTGGTTGAAGTCATTGCAGGATCTATAAAATGCGGAAGCAGTTCCAAAAAAGTTATAGATATTTACAGCAGCATAATATCTCAGACAGGAAAGGAAAGTTCTATATGGCTTGAAGAAGGAATTCTTAATTTGACAGAAATCCCTGATGAAGTAAGAGAAGGCGTTAACAGAATAAAAAATGGCAGCTATAATATTGAATATGGATTTGATGGAAAATACGGGAGGATTATATTTTGAAATATCAGCCATTCAGAATTGAAAGATATTTTGCAGAATATGAGTTTTCTGTAACAAAGCAGTTAAGCTGTTCTGACTGCGAATCAATATCTCTTAATACTCTTTTTGATATTATGGATCATGAAGAAAAAAAAGAAATCATGAATATGACTTTGGGATATACTGAGTCAAACGGGAGCATAAAGCTAAGGGAAGAGATTTCAAAACTTTATAATGGATTTAACCCTGATGAGATATTTGTGGCAGCGCCTGAAGAATGCATATATCTTACACTTAATTCATTTCTTGATAAGGGAGATTCTGTTGTTGTCTTATATCCTGTTTTCCAGTCGCTTGCAGAAATACCCAGTGCGGCAGGATGTGAAATAATAAGATGGGATCTTAAAAACAGTAATGGTGACTGGGAGATAGATATTGATTTTCTTTAAAAAACTGTATCTGAAAAAAAAATTAAGGCCTTGCTTGTAAATTTTCCGCACAATCCCACAGGCTTTATTCCAACAGAAGATGAATTTAAAAAAATTATTGATATTGCTGAAAAGCACAATATCTTTATTTTTTCCGATGAAATGTACTGGCTTCTTGAACATGATTACAGGGACCCATTTACATCAATATGTACAGTTTATGATAATAGTGTTTCTCTATTCGGCATGTCAAAATCTTTTGGACTTCCCGGGCTCCGTATAGGGTGGATTTCAACCAAAAAAAAAGAGTTATATAATAAGGTTGCCCACATGAAAGATTACACAACAATTTGCAGCAGCGCTGTTTCTGAACAGATAGCAAGAATTGCGCTTCGCCACCGGGACTATTTTATTGGGAGGAGCAGAAATATTATAAAAAGCAATATAGATTATGCCGCAGGAGTTTTTGAACAGCTTGATGATATTCTAAAGTGGAATGAGCCAATGGGAAGCTCTGTTGCATTTCCCTGTTTTAAAAAAAATATATCAGCATTTGAAATTTCAGAAGAGCTTATAAAAAATGAAGATCTTTTAATGCTTCCTGGAAGATTGTTTGACTATGATGATAGCTATTTTAGGCTTGGCCTTGGAAGAAAAAATTTTAAAGATTCCTTATATGTTTTTAAAAAATACCTTGAAGGTAAATTCAGATAAAAATCTTTGTAAAATCCTCTCTTTGTATGTATATTATATATATTTTTATAACTATATATTTATATTTAAATAGTGCAAGATCTTATGCTTTATTTGAGCATAAAATGAATAGCTAATAAAATATATACAACTTGGTGTTTTAATGGTATATATGTGTAAAAATAAATAATAAGGTTATTTTTTACAATATTATAAATTTTATATAGTTAGTTTAGAATAGAAGGTTAAAAATATATGCATATCTCTCTAAAAATAAAAAATTTAGTTATCTTTTTCTTTATCTTAATAATATCAGGCTGCGATATTTATAATAGCTCAGTGCCTGACTATCTTGATCAAAATACAAACAGCGCTTCGGTAGGACAGTATAATTTTATCAGTGGTTTTGTTTCTCAAAAGTCAAATTCTCTTGTTTTTGTAGAGCAGGCAACAGAAATTGTATTTAAGCTAAAAAACCCTAAAAAATATGAATTAATTCCATCTCTTGAATACTATAATAACGAATGGAAGAGTTTTACAGGAGAGGTTAGGCATTCTTATTATACAGCAGACTATACAACAGCTGACCTTGCTGGAGCAATAACTGTAAAATATGAATCACCTGATATTGTAAGAGTCACAGTTTCAGGCGCTGCAATAAGTGAATTCTATAATCTTAGACTTACCCTAAAGGAAAAGGGAATCGGAAGAGCATTTGAATCATATGAACTTCCAAAGATGAAATGTATGCTTTATCCATCTGTTCCTGCAGCTATAGCTGCTGCAAAAGGAGCAGGAGATAAAGGTATTTTTCTTTTATGGAGCCAGGCAATAAAAAATGATCTATCAGATGCAAATTATCTTGAAATAAGCTGTAATGGTTTTACACGTGAAACCTATAGCAGGAATCATGATGGAACATCATGGAGTCAGTGGAAAACAGCAGATAATAAAACAATAGATTTTACAGATAATGAATATAGTGTGTATTTCGGTTCAACAACACCTCTAAATATTAATAACTCATATACTATAACATTATTATTTAGAAATGGTGATGGACTTGAAAAAACAGTGACAAAAGATCTTTCACCAGGCAATGGCGTAGCAACAGTAGAAATAAATGGCAGCGGCGTAAAAACCCACTATAGCAGCCTGGGCGATGCATTTAACAGTATTACAGATGGACAGACAGCAGTTGTAACACTGCTTCAAGATATACTTCAGCAAACTCCTTATGAGATTACAGGAACAGAAAAAATTATTACATTAAAGGGAGAAGGCTTAAGAATAATACAGCTTGATGGTAATGGAAGTTTATTTACAATAAACAGCGGAACTGAGCTCATTCTTGAAGGAACAGCTTCCAATACAATTACACTTAAGGGCCATAGCTCCAATACAACAGCGCTTGTTACAGTTAAAAGCGGGGGCAAACTTACAATGAAAGACGGCTCTGTTATTACCGGCAATACAAATACTTTTGGCGGAAGCAAGGGTGGAGGAGTTCATACATCTGGAACTTTTAACATGAATGGAGGAACTATAGGCGGAAACACTTGTCATGGTACTTATCTAATGCAAGGCGGCGGAGTATTTCTAGACAGCGGAATATTTAATATGAGCGGAAGCGCGCTTATAGCAGATAATAAGGCTGGGTCAGGCAATGGTGTATATATAAATAATGCTGCATTTAATATGACGGGCGGAAGCATAGTTCGCAATTCTCCTGCTCCATCATCCGGAACAACAAGCGGCGGCGGAGTATTTCTTAGTTATGGAAATTTTAACATGAGCGGCGGAACTATCGGCGGTTCTCCTCTTGATAAAAATGAAGCAGACAACGGCAGTGGAGTAACTGTTTCTTATGGAACCTTTATAATGACAGGCGGGACAATAAGCTATAATATTACAAAAACCGGGAATGGCGGAGGAGTCTCGGTAAGTTACGCCGCCGGAACCTTTAATATGAGCGGAGGAAAAATAAGCCATAATAGTGCAATTGATTCAATCAATGGAAATGGCGGAGGAGTCTTTGCAAGCGCTGGAAGTTTTACAATATCACTGGCAGCGGAAATTACAGAAAATAAAGCAACCTGGGGCGGAGGGGTATATCTTACCGGAAGCGGAACAGTCGGCATAAGCGGCGGAAAGATTAAAGGAAACAGAGCCTTGCTTGGAGGAGGCGCGTTTGTTACAGGCGGTAATTTTACCATGAGTAATGGAAGTATAGTAACAAATGATGCATCACATGGTTCTGAAGGTGGCGGCGGCTTGTGTCTATATGGCGGTAACTTTACCATGACAGGCGGCGCAATAAGCAGTAATACACTTGGCGGCAATGGCAAAGGAAGCGGTATCTACACAAAAACCAATATTGACATGAACAACAATGCCAGAGTTGCTTCGGATAACGATATATATCTTGATGCAGGCAGTATGGTTAATATTGATGCTCTTTTTGGCGGCACAGACACAATTGCAGCAATTACAGTGCCTGCAGCCGCATATTCAACATCAACGCAGGTATTGACTGGAATTATAAGCAGTTACAACACACGATTTAATGTAACTTCTAATGGCAGCGATTATTGGTATGTAAAATCAAACGGATACCTGGATAAAGCTGTTGCCAGGGTAGATATAAGCGGAGAAAGTCCTTCATATTATTTAACATTAGCTAGCGCAATAAGTTATATAATAGCCAGTTCTGCAGCAGCAGGCACTGTTACTGTTCTTGGAGATATAAACAACCAGTCCCCATGTCCTGTTAGTGCAGGAAGTAAAACAATTACACTTAAAGCAGGAGGCAATGACAGAACTATAACTTTGTCAGAAGCTGGAAGCATGTTTATTCTAAATTCAGGGACACTTATACTTGATGGATCAAGCGGAAATAAACTTAACCTCTTAGGGTATTCAGACAATAATAAAGCTCTCATTTCTATAAACAATGGAACAACAGTTGAGATGCTGGATGGCGTTACAATTACAGGTAATATTAATAAAAGCGGCAGTGGCGGCGGAGTGCTTATAGATGGTCCTGATGCAACTTTTACAATGAGAGGGGGGGCAATAACAGGCAATACCTCCTACTTCTCGAGCGGCGGCGCTTCCGGCGGAGGAGTGTTTATATCTTCCGGAACATTTAATATGACTGGACTAAATACTGCCATAAGCAGCAACAATGCAGATCTTGGAAAAGGGGTGTTTGTAGGCAGTCTTGCTTCTTTTAATATAAACGGGGGCGCTACTGTTAATATTGATAATGATGTGTATCTATCAGGCAGTAAAATTAATATTACCAGTTATACAGGCAGCGCTGCCTCAATTGCCAAAATTACACCTCATAACTATACCTATTATGATAACGATAATATATCTCATATGCCTATATTAACAGGAGATCTTGCTCTTTGCACAAAATTTCAGGTAACGCCGGATAGTGATTACTGGGCAATAAATGAATCTGGATATTTAACTAAAGTTGTGGCCAGGATAGGAACAGTATATTATCCAACCTTGGCTAATGCTATAACTGCAGTGCTGCCAAATATTCAGACTACAATTACATTGCTGAAAAATATATCTGACAAAACTTTTGACATTTCCGACAATAAGAAAATTGTACTTATGCCATCCGGGCATATAACTATGAAATTTACAATGGATCAGTCGGAATCTATGTTTACTATTTCAGGAGTATCCCAATTAGTTCTGCAGGGAGACGGCCCTGGCAATACGCTTACCATAGATGGAGGGAAAGATTCAAATGCTAATAATAGTAAAGCTCTTATTACTGTAAATAGCGGTAAATTAATAATGGAGGAAGGAGTCACAATTTGTAAGAATAACATTGCAATAATGCCCAATGTTTTTGGCGGCGGTGTAAGTGTCTTGGGCGGGGAATTTAAGATGTTTGGAGGAGTTATTAGAGATAACATTCTTACAACTAGTTCTTCCGGCGGCGGGGTTTATGTAGCTGGCGGAATATTTTCCATGGCAGAAAGTGCTGAAATTTATGGTAATAATATTACTGGCAATGGCGGCGGAGTCTTTGTTGCTAACGGAACATTTTCCATGACAGGAAATACAAAAATTTACGATAACAATGCCAACAGTAATGGCGGAGGAGTTTATGTGGGAGATGGCGGAATATTTTCTATTACAGGAAATGCAGAGATTTCAAGGAATACTGCCAATGGGGCCGGCGGTGGAGTATATGTATATAATGCTACAAACACAAAGTTTACAATGGATGGCGGAACAATAAGCGGCAACGGCGCATATATGGGCGGCGGAGTTGCTAATTTTAGCCAGAATTTTGTTATGATTAACGGTAATATAATTAATCAAACCGGCAGCTATCAGGGCGGCGGCGTGTATAATGAAGGTAAATTCATTATACAGGACGGCAATATAAATAATAATGTACAAACAAGCGACAGGGGAGCTGGAGTGTATAACAAGGGCTTATTTATAATGGAGAGTGGCAATATATTAAATAATGGAACCTGTAACGGCGGCGGCGTATATGTTCATACTGGCTCGTCATTCACTATGTTAAGCGGCGATATAACAGGCAACAGCACTAATGATGTATATGTTTATGAACCAGCAAATTATAGTGCAGAACCTGGAGTTAATATTGGTAGTTATGACTCAGGAACCATGCCATAAGGATTAACATCTTAGAGTTATATAAAAACATTTCAATAGTTACACCAAGGATTAAATGTCATAATAAGGTAAATTTCTTATTATGACATCCATGTTATATATAATTAATTTCTGGCAAATAAATTTAAAAGAATTATAATTTATCTAGGAGAATCTATTCCTTGAAAAGTTTTATAACTCTTTTTGTTCTTATACTTGGTATTGTATCAATATATTTTGAGACTTTTTCCAGCTTAAAATATGCGCTTATCTTTGGTGAAATTATAGATTTATTAATTATAACTCTTTCTGCTATTGAATTTATATTTTCACTATCAAAAGCAAAATATAAAAGAGTATATCTATCTCGTAATCTTATTCCAACAATAATGCTTTTTATATATTTTTTACTGTTCTTAACAGACAGAATTTTTATACTGATAGGATATCAGCCTGTTTTTTCAGGCTTTAGTGCAATTATTGTTTTAAGAAATTTTCTTATATTTTTTCAACTATTTTCCCGCTTCCAGAAACTAAGCGATTTTGTTCATGCCATGGCAGTAAACCCTGCGCAGACAATTGCTCTAAGTTTTCTGCTTGTTATTTTTGCAGGAACAATTTTTCTAAAAATGCCTTTTGCATTGGCTCCCGGAAAATCTATTACTGTTATTGACAGCCTTTTTACAGCAACTTCTGCTGTGTGTGTTACAGGGCTTGTTGTTGCTGATACAGCAACCAATTTTAGTTTTTATGGAAAAGTTATAATAATGCTTCTTATTCAGATTGGCGGGCTTGGAATAATGATACTCTCTTTTTCATCAATATTTATGTTTAAAAAATCTGTATCATTAGAAAATAAAATGCTTATTTCCTATATGATTAATGAAAATGATATGACAAAAATACATTCAATAGTAAAAAAAATAGTTGCTATTACTTTTTATGTTGAAGCAGCAGGAGCTCTTATTCTGTTGGCTTCTTTTGACAAAACATTAAATTTAAATGACAGAATATTTTACTCAATATTTCATGCTGTATCAGCATTTTGCAATGCAGGATTTTCCCTTTTTACAAATAATCTTGAACATCTTGCATCAAATTATGGAGTTGTTTTAACAATAGGTTTTCTTATAATTCTTGGCGGCATAAGTTTTTCTGCAATGATGGATCTGGGAAACACTTTTTTTAATAGCATAAAAAGTTTTATAACAGGGAAATATAAAAAAAATGCAATTAGCACAAATTCAAAAGTTGTTTTTACATATACATTTTTTCTTATTTTAACAGGAATGTTATTTATCTATTTTTTTGAACATGGAAATTCAATGAAAAATCAGCCGCTTCCTGTTCAATATCTTTCAGCATTTTTTCAGTCAGTAACTTTAAGAACAGCAGGCTTTAATTCAATTTCTTTTTCATCACTTCTTCCGTCCACAATTTTTTTAATGGTTATATTGATGTTTATCGGCGGCGCTTCCGGCGGAACTGCAGGAGGCATTAAAGTAAATAGCCTTGCTGTAATTATCTCTTATTTGCGTTCCTTATTGAGAAAAGAAAAAAGTATAATTCTTTACAGCAGGGAAATAACTCATGAAATTGTTTTAAAAGCTTTTTCAGTTTTATCATTTGGACTTATATTTGTCACTGGCGGTTTTTTTCTTCTTCTTATTTTTGAGCACCAGGAGCCTCTTTCGCTGCTGTTTGAAACAACATCTGCATTTGGAACAGTAGGGCTTTCTGTGGGAATTACATCAAACTTGTCATCTGTCGGGAAATTAATTTTAATAATTTTAATGTTTGCAGGAAGAGTCGGCCCATTAACACTGGTTGCATCAGTCGGAACATTTAGAGAGAAAAAGCAGTTTTATAAATATCCTGAAGCTGATATAGCTATTGGATAATTTTACTGATATTTGTTTGTGGTAAAAATTGTTAAATAAATTATTTTGCAATTTTGCATTATAAAGGAGTTGGGGAATGGAAAAAGTATTTGCTGTAATAGGACTTGGAGCTTTTGGAGTACAGCTCTGCCTTACTCTTATGGAAAAAGGAGGGAAAGTAATTGCAATAGATAGCAATCCTGATCTTGTTGATATGATGAAAGATAAAGTGACAAGCGCAGTCCTTCTTGATGCAAGCGATGACCAGGCTTTGTCGCATGCAGCGCTTGATAATATTGATTATGCAATAGTTGCCATAAGCGATAATATTGAGGCAAATATTCTTTCCACAGCAATTTTAAAACAGATTCCTGTTCCTTTTGTTTTATCAAGAGCTGTTTCTGAAATTCATGAAAAAGTTTTAAAACAAATAGGGGCTGATGAAGTTATCAATCTTGAAGTTGATGAAGGAGAAAGAATTGCATCAAGGCTTATTGCTCCTGATATACTTGACCGCGTTCCAATTTCCGCAGAACTTACTATTGCAGAAGCTTACATGCCTAAGGAATTCCAGGGAGGGAAAGTTACAGAACTTGGACTTATGGAAAAATTTAATCTTTCCCTTGTTATTATAAAAAGAATAACAACAGATGTTGACGAAGATGGAGTTCCGAAAAAAAAGGAGATAGTAATTTATCCGCAGGATAATGCAGTTCTTGAAAAAAATGATATACTTGTTGTTCTTGGGAAAAACAGCGATATTGATAATTTTATGAAGGCAGGTGAATAAATATGATTCTTGTAAGAAAAGCAAGAATGTTATTTTATATTATTGCAGTTTTTATTTTTTTTATTATTATTGCTTTTTACTCATATTATATAGTAATACGCAGCCATATCTATTCTTATGATGGTTTAAAATTCCATGCTGAAACTATATTTTTTATAGGAATTCTTTTTGCAATTATTTTTGCACTTTTTGGCTTTAGGATAATTAATAGAAGCCGCAAAATAGGAAGAGCTCTTGATATGCTTCTTGTTGCAGTTAGAAATACAGGCCACTCTCCTGATGCAGGATTAAGAAAACTTGGAAAGACAGGAATACAAATAGCAGATATTTTATCAGAGCTTGACCAAACAAGTTTAAAGAAAACAGTAAGAATTAATTCAATGAACACTCTTATTAAAATAATAATGAAAACCTATGAAAAAAATGCTGTAGTTGTTTCTGCTGCAGGCAATATTATTTATTGCAGTAAAGATTTTGCAGAAAAATATTCGCTATCTATCGACCAGGTTTCAGATTATCTTCTTAATAGTTTTGTCAAAGATAAACAAATAATTGCTAAAATTGAAGAAGTTATTTTATCTAAAAAAGAGTTTTATTCAGATAGTTTGACAATTTTTCCTATAGTCAATAGTTCCAATACTGTTGCATACTGCTTTTGTATTTTTGGGTTGATAAAAAAAGATTAAAAGATAAAAGTAATAAATATTTTTTAATAATTTTATATGCAGGATTTTCCAAATACTATTTTTTATTCTATACTTAATTATAGCGAGGAGGTTGTTTGTGGACAGGCTTGTAGCTCTTTTAAAAGAATCTAAATATGCTGTGGCTCTTACAGGCGCGGGAGTTTCCACTCTTTCCGGAATAAAAGATTTTAGAGGAAAAAATGGGCTTTACAAACAAAAAGATGCTGATAAAATTTTTGATATTGAGTGGTTTTATAAAGATCCTTCTCTTTATTACAATGCAGCCAGACATTTTTTATATAATATGCATAATGTTTCTCCATCAATAGTTCATAAGAAACTTGCTGATATTGAAGAAAAAGGAATAATTAAAGCTGTAATAACACAAAATATTGATATTCTGCACCAGAAAGCTGGTTCAAAAAAAGTTCTTGAGCTTCATGGTTCTATTGGCAAACATAAATGTATAAAATGCAGCGCTGAAATTAGTTTTGATGAAGTAGCTGCAATTGTAAATAAAGGAGAAATTCCATACTGCAGTAAATGCGATGCAGTTTTTAAGCCAGATATAGTTTTTTTTGGAGAACCTCTTCCTTCTGAAATTCTTCTGGAAGCAAGAAAAGAAGCAAGCAAGGCAGACCTATTACTTATACTTGGTTCTTCTCTTGTTGTTAATCCTGCAGCAGCAATTCCTGTTTATACTCTTCAAAACGGCGGAAAAATTGTAATAGTAAATAATATGGAAACTTATCTTGATGAAAAAGCTGTATTAAAATATGAAGACTTGGGCAAGGTATTTCACTATCTCTCCAAAAATATTTAGAAAGATAGTTTATAAATAATATTTGATACATAGTGGTTTTAAAAATAGGCCTGTTCGATAACACTGTTAGAAGTCATTTTGTGAACACCAAATAATTACTAATTCAAACACACTGTATAATTTTTAAAATAAACTCATAATCTATTTCAGATATTTATAAAATAGTTTTTAAATCAGGCTACTATTGGTAATAACTGTTAATAGCTGATTGCTTTGAAATATTAATCTATAAAATATATCTGGCCAATCTTTAATTTTGCCAGATATATTTTGGTTATGCTTTTATTTCTTCTTTAACACCAGTAGGAAGTATAATTATATATTCGCAATATTTGCCTTTTTGGGTTTTTATTTTTATTTTCCCTTTCATGGCGCTTACTCTTGTTTTTATAAAAGGAAGCCCTATTCCTCTTCCTGCTCCAAGTGAATTTTCTTCTGCTGTGGAAAATCCTGGATTAAAAATTAATTTAATTGCCTCAGAAATATCAAAATTAGCGCCTTCTTTTATTAATCCTTTTTGTTTTGCTATTGATGCAAGTTTTTCCACATCTATTCCATTTCCATCATCTTTAAAACTGTATGTTATATTTCCTTCGTTATCTTTTTCAAGCGCTATATAAATTGTTCCTTGAGGATCCTTTCCCTTCTTTTTTCTCTCTTCAGGTTTTTCTATTCCATGCCATATAGCATTTCTTGCCAGCTGTACAAAAATATCTTTTATTACTTTTCTATGTTCTTTTGGTATATATTTTGAATTAAACTTGTTGTAATCAAGGCTTAATATTTTTCCCTCTTTTCCGCCTTCTGAGATTAAAACCTTATTAAGAGTTCTTTCAAACAATCCTGTTTTTTCCTCAATATCTTTAAGCCTTGTCTGGAAAAGCAAAATATCTTTTACCCTTTTT
>JAVBQS010000046.1:0-17531 GCA_031548835.1 Spirochaetia bacterium | reverse complement strand
AGATACAAACCTCCCTCCGCTTGAACCTGCAAAGCTGGAACGGTATAAAATACGAACCACGGTAGAAAGGGCTATCTCTCACCTCAAGGATAATTTGATTCCCAAAAATATCTATGTCAAAGGTTTCTCTAAAGTCTCGTTTGTTCTTATGGCCTCAGTTTTTTGTCTGGCTGCTATTAAGTATTTGCAGACCTCCATTCCCTGAGTTTTGCAAGAGGCTCTAAATATTATAAATAAAAAAAGCTTCCAGGTTTAACTTTAGGAAGCTTTTTTATAATTAAAATTTTGTCCCAGACGCGAATCGAACGCACGACCTGTTGCTTAGGAGGCAACCGCTCTATCCTACTGAGCTACTGGGACAAACGCAGTATCAATACTATATTGAAATATGATTAAATGTCAATTTATCAATATAACTATTATTTAACACTAAATAAAGTTTTTTATTTTAGCTATTTGTAAAATAACTTCTTTTTAAAAATTTTTATATAAGGGGCTGTCTAATACCCTGTCATGGTAAAGCATGACAGGATAGATAAGTTTTGCGAATAATTTTTTATTCGTTATTTGTAAATAAAAATACAAACTATTTTTCAATAGATTTGAATTTTTATGCAAAATAATTCGAAAACTTATTTTTATGTGACAGCCCCTTTTCAGATAAGATTATATTCTAAAAAGAAGATCTACATACGTTGGAAAAGGCCAGTTATCTTTTCCTATTTTTTTCTCAAGAATATCTGCATAAAACCTTACCTGCCCCATTAAAGGAAATACTTTACTATGGAAATATTTTGCCTGTTCAAGATGTCCCTGCAGCGCTTTTGCTTTTGCCAGCTCTGTTTTAAGCAATCCCAGACTCTTTGATAATCCTTCAAAATTTTCCATAATCAGCTGAAGCATCTCTTTTTGTTCAGGAATTCCTGTTGTAATACCGGCGCTATTTAATAATTTAATTGTATCTGCACACTCTCTTGAATATTTTAAGACAGCAGGAATAATTTCCAAAGTTGTCATATCAATCATTACGCCTGCTTCGATATTAATCTGCTTGCTGTATTTTTCAAGATATATTGTATAACGTGCTTCAAGTTCTCCTTTTGTCATTATCCCCAAGCTTGTAAAAAGAGCTACTGAACAATCTTTTATAAGCTCTGGTATTGCATCAACATTGGATCTTATATTAGGCAGCCCTCTTTTTTCAGCTTCCCTTACCCATTCATTTGAATAGCCATTGCCGTTAAATATTATTCTTTTATGATTGTTATATGTCTCTTTAATTATCTTTTGAGATGTTTCATTAATATTATCTGATTTTTTAAGTATATCTGCGAATTCGTTAAGCACCTCGGCAACTGTTGTGTTTAATACAGTATTTGGCATTGCAATTGAGCTTGATGACGGAACCATTCTAAACTCAAATTTATTTCCCGTAAATGCAAAAGGAGAAGTTCTGTTTCTGTCAGCAGAATCTTTCGGCAGTTTTGGAAGCGATGTTACTCCAAGTTCAAGATAGTTGCCGTTTGTATAAACTGCTGATTCATTATTGGATAATTTTTCAAGAATTGCAGTTAATTCTGTTCCAAGAAAAACAGAAATTATTGCAGGCGGCGCTTCATTTGCGCCAAGCCTGTGATCGTTACCTGCATTGCTTGCAGACCATCTTAAAAGAGGAGCATATTTATCAACAGCTTTTATAACAGCTGAAAGAAAAATAAGAAACTGCATATTTAAATGAGGACTGTCGCCAGGTTCAAGCAGATTAAACCCATCATCTGTTCCTAATGACCAGTTGTTGTGTTTGCCTGAGCCATTTACACCGGCAAAAGGCTTTTCATGAAGCAGCGCTACAAGCCCATGTTTGCTTGCAACTTTTTGAATAACTTCCATAGTAAGCTGATTCTGATCAGTTGCTACATTTACACTTGTAAAAACCGGAGCAATTTCAAACTGATTTGGAGCAACTTCGTTATGCTGTGTTTTTGCAGAAATCCCAAGAGACCAAAGTTCATAATTCAATTCCCGCATAAAATCTGCAACTCTGAGTTTTATTCTTCCAAAGTAATGATCTTCCATTTCCTGTCCTTTTGGAGGCATTGCTCCAAAAAGTGTCCTGCCTGCAAGAAAAAGATCCATTCTTTTATCAAAATATTTTTTATCAACAAGAAAATATTCCTGCTCAGGGCCTGCTGTAGGAATAACTTTTTTCGTTGTTGTATTTCCAAGAGCTCTTAATACTCTTAACGAAGCATTATTTATAGCTTCCATAGAACGGAGAAGCGGAACTTTTTTGTCCAGCGCTTCGCCTGTATATGCAAAAAATGCAGTTGGAATTTTTAATGTAACTCCGGAGTTGTCTTTCATAAGAAAAGCAGGAGATGTTGTATCCCATGCAGTATAACCTCTTGCCTCAAATGTAGCTCTAAGGCCTCCGCTTGGAAAAGAAGAAGCATCAGGCTCTCCTTTTATTAATTCTTTACCTGAAAATTCAAGAACTATTTTTCCATCTGTAATAGGTGTTATAAATGAATCATGTTTTTCTGCTGTAAGGCCTGTCATTGGCTGAAACCAATGTGAATAGTGAGTAGCTCCTTTTTCTATTGCCCAGTCTTTTATAGCGCTTGCAACTATTTCTGCAATTTCGAGCGTAAGTTCGCTGTTGCCTCTCTGAACTTCTTTTAATTCTTTATATACACTTCGGGGCAGCCTTGTTTTCATTACTGCATCATTAAAACAGTTTTCCCCATATAATTCTTCCAAAGGTGTTCTTGTAAGATTTACCGAATTGTCTGACATAAATATTTTTAATAACCCCCATTTTAGTCTACATATAGTTTAAAGCAATATATGTGCCAAATAGACTTATAAATTGATAATATAGAATAATTTGTTATTTTATAAAGAGATATAAAATATTTTTAATTATTGTTAAATATAATACTATTATAAAATAATATATTTGTTATACAAAAATGTAGGAAAAACATAAAAACCTACAAAAATGTATTATTTTATGTTTAAGAGCAGAAAATTGTAATTATTTTTCATGGGTAAGAGTCTTTGGATTTATACCATACTTTTCTTTTCTAAGACCAATTATGCGTTCTGTTATTCCAAGCATTTTTGCAGCTTTTGTCATATTTCCATTGCATGACTTTAAAGCATCAAGAATCATCTCTTTTTCAAG
This sequence comes from Spirochaetia bacterium, assembly GCA_031548835.1. Taxonomy (GTDB): domain Bacteria; phylum Spirochaetota; class Spirochaetia; order CADAEX01; family CADAEX01; genus WQTU01. The sequence goes on along the minus strand of JAVBQS010000046.1, from coordinate 14,344 downwards.
TTCATCTACTGCTTGTTTAAGTGTGTGGTGAATCCCTGTATTTGTTGATTCAGCGCTCTGAAGGCTTGGAGGAAGATGGTTTCCATGGATAACATCATCTTTGCTTAAAAGAACAGCTCTCTCTATACAGTTTTCAAGCTCTCTTACATTTCCAGGCCAGTGATAACTTGTTAAAAGCTGTATTGCGGGAGTTGTTATTCTTTTAATATTTTTATTATTTTTTCTGCTATATTTCTCGGTAAAATAGTCTGCCAGAAGCATTATATCGCTTTTTCTTGACCTAAGAGGAGGCACATGTATTGGAAAAACATTTAATCTATAATAAAGATCTTCCCTAAAACTCTTTTCAGCCATAAGTTTTTCAAGATCCCTGTTTGTTGCAGCTATTATTCTTACATTTGCTTTTATTGTTTCATTTCCGCCAACTCTTTCAAACTCTTTTTCCTGCAGCACTCTTAAAAGCTTTATCTGGGTTGATGGTGAAAGATCTCCGATTTCATCGAGAAAAATTGTTCCTCCATCAGCAAGCTCAAATCTGCCTTTTCTTGCTGCAACTGCTCCTGTAAACGCGCCTTTCTCATGGCCGAAAAGCTCGCTTTCTATTATAGTTTCAGGAAGTGCAGCGCAATTTACCTTGATAAAAGGCATATCAGCTCGTTTGCTGTTATAATGTATTGCATTTGCAATAAGCTCTTTTCCTGTTCCGCTTTCTCCTCTTATAAGAACTGTTGCTTCGCTTCCTGAAACCTGGAAAATAAGATCAAAAACTTCCTGCATTGCAGTAGAGCTTCCTATTATATTTTTTGGTTTAAACTTGCTTTTTAGCTCGTTTTGCAATCTTTCATTTTCAATTTTAAGCTTGTCTTTCTCTTCCTGATATTCTCTCCTGAGCTTTGCAGAAAGAGCAATCATTGATCCTATTATAGAAAGCAGTTTGGCATCTTCTTCTATTGTGATTTCTTTTGTCAAAGCTCTTTGGCAGCTTATTGTCCCTATTGTCTGGTTGCCTATTTTTACAGGCACGCATATAAAAGATTGGTTTTTCCATTTTTTGGTAGATTTTGTTTTATCAAGAAATATTGGATTATCTGCAACATTTTCAATTGTAATTGTTTCTCCTGTAGCAATAACTTTTCCTGTAATACCTTCGCCAAGTTTGTATTTTATTTTTTCCATTGAAGCTTCAGAAATTCCATAAGATGCTTCTATGGAAATTTCATTTGAATGCCTGTTTAGGAGGGTAATTGCGCCCTGCAGCATTCCCATTGATTTTACTATCTGCTCAATAATTACTGAAAGAGAAACCTGAATATCTTCGCTTTTTTGTAAAATACGGCTTATATCAAAAAGAAGCGATAATTCCTGTATTATATGTCTGTAATGTTTTGACTGTATAGATTCCTGCATATCCTATCCTACAAATTTGTAGGATAATTATCAATATAGTGTCGAGCTTTATCAAAAAATATAAGATTTATAATACTTGGCTGATATTGCTATATATTTAAAAACCAAAAAGAAAAACAGATACAAAACTTTTCTGCAAAACTTAGAGTATTTACAAAGATCTTCAACAATCCCTGAACGGTGTTGTTAACAAAGATCGTTGTTTTCAATAAGGACATCAGTTGATGGATGGCCACCGCCATCATGTTTAAACTATGATGTACACAAAGTAACAGCATCATAATGATGGCGATCCATATCCGGGTCATAACCGCATTTCTGCTGGTACCCAAGAACGATTGTATTTCAAATGTTGTTTTATCCATTTAAAAAAGAGTTCTATCTGCCATCGGGTTTTATATGCTTCCGCAATCTCCCTGGCGTGGATGTCGGACTCGACTATGGAATACTTGGGATTGAGTATGCGAACCCGGATCTGATAGGGACCGCCGGCTTGAACGCGATGCTGAACCTCGAGGCCAACGCATTTATCGGCCTCAAGGGAATCCCCATCCTCGGAGATTTCGGATACCCATTTTCGTGGCCAATCCTGAACTACAACACCACACCGCTTCCTGGCAGATATTCAAGACACCCTTGTAACATTATATGGCAGGGAACTGATAGGATGATATTCCTTCAGTTCCCTGTCTTTGGGGAAATAACCGGGACTGGTCATCCGGATGCCGGCTTAGGCAGTAACTACTCCGTTGGTTGGTACGAGTATTTAACCAGCATCGTTCCTACTGCGCGCATATTGTCTTTATCGTCGTTCCCTCCGCTCCCGTCAATCTGTACCCGCAAAGCAGTTATTGGTGTGCCGTTAAGAAGGTCCGCTGCAGTCTCAACAAGCGAATTGTTCGTTCCTGAAACAGTATCATGAACATCTCCCTCCGAGGGCTCTTCAATGCGCAGGTCAATTTTATTTAATGGTATCGTAATTTCCTGACGTAATTTGCGAATGGTGTGGTCGCCTCCGTTCTCCTTAACGGTATAGATAAAAGCAGCTTTCGCATTATTGCCGGATTTACGTATATCAACCTCCAATTCACACTCATTGCGGGAGTCAGATTTCGTATTCATCGAACCATCGCCACGCGTATACTCTATAGTTGCGCCCTGGTCATGAGCAACTTCAAAAGATACAGACTTTTCGGCATATACCCTTCCGGGGGTAATGGTATAGGTTTCCGTCATAACATCGCTTATCGTGGAGGCATTTGCGGCAATGGCTTTCAATGTTGTGCTGCCGGTTGATATATTGATGGGCGTGGTGTATTGGGTACTGTCCCTTGTAGGAGTGTCTCCGTTAGTTGTGTAATAAATCGTTGCGTTTGACGCTGCGTTGGTGGAAAGTTTTACACTTATCGCTCCCACATAGTTTCCGCCTTTGGGGTCTGCCCTGGGCGGTTCGGGCGCCGGAATAACGGTAAGGTCGTTGCTCGTCGGATCCGGAAGCACGGCAATATCCAGGTCGGGGATTTCCAGTAAATCCCCCGGCGCGGTTTTGGCGAATGACCCCGCCATATCCGGTTCGTAGTCAAGTCCCCACGCGTACGACGCAGGCCTCGCGCATATCGCGGTATAGGAATCCTCAACCACGGTCTTTTCTTTATTTGTTACCAAGACAAAATAAACGTCTGTGGTGCCGAATAAGCAATAACGGTATTTTCCTTTCGGTTCATTGTTTTCTCCGACGGTCATTTCCATTGAGTCGACAAATTCGGATGTTTCTGTCCTGACAGTTTCATAGGTATCTGATACCGAACGGGTTTCTGTGTCATCCCAGGTAGTCGAACCGCCCACGCTCGCCGCGACACTGGCGCTCCATGGTTCGGCTTTAAAGCCGACTGTTGCCGTTACACTATAATTAAGTTCCTGGCTTTTGGAAACGCTGTTCTCGAAGGCGGTTGTCGTGGATAACATTATTGATGCTTCAGTAGTGTTTGAACTTGAATAGCCTATTGTTATCGGCGTCATTCCATTGTATATCCCCGCCTGCCGGTACGCTACCGGCACAAAATTAACATGGCCAAGCAAATATAAGTAATAATTGCTGTCTGCGTCATACGCGGAATGTACCAGCTTATAACTCCCGCCGCTTTCCCCCATATGTTCTGTATTGCTATACGGCACGGTTTCATAACGGAGGGCGGGCCCTCTAATCCTGGAATCCCCGGTATCCACGGTATCGTTAGGCCCTGTGGGATTTTGACAGCCCGCAATAGCAAGCAAGATCACGCCTGCCATAAGTAAAAAAATAACTTCTATGGGTCGATACGCTCTTTTCATCTTTTTACTCCTTTCCTTAGAGCAACGCTGATTTATTCAAAAGTTGCGAAGCATCCTGTGGGTAGCGAAGCATACTTGCTTCGGGAAAGTCCCGTACTTGCTTCGGGATCGAGAATAAATCGGCAGTACTTTTTTATCCTGGCATGGTTTACCTTGCCAAGGGTTATTGTTGTTTTTTCACAGTTTTCCATAGGAAAACGAGAAAAATACCCTAATATGGTTTCCATACCAGGATAATACCCCGGCATGTATTTATTGTACCGGGATAGTAATATGGAACCGCTGATTAGAGTCAATTTAATCAGTGGTTCCCTAGAGAATTAAATCTAATTAACATATTTGTCCGCCCATTACGGCAGATATATTCGAAGGATGTCAAAATACCGCTTAATACAAAAAAAAGAAATAAATAAACCAGGAGGTGGGATAGGTTATGGTCAAATAGTTGATACAACAGTTTGTCGGTTATCGGAGAATAGAGCCAAGAAATAACATTTTCTAGATTCATAGTAATATTATCTTCCTTAATATTAAAATCTGTCAAGAACTTTTTTTGGCTTTTTTGGGGCACCAGTGCCCAAAGGAGTGAAGCCTTGACAGGTTCAATGCCCTTGCTGTGGAGTGTAGCCGGTCGCCTGGAGTCATTCACCCCATTGCATCAGTGACAATATGGTTAGCCACAGGCAATGCCCATAAAAAACAGGAGCTGGAGGCTGTTTTTTCCGGCCACACCCTTAAAATACCCCTTGACGGGGGCTACGATTTTGATCCCGAGGAAACCGGGGCCACATTCCTGGATAACGCCCTGATCAAGGCGCGGGCCCTTTTTGATTTGGTGAAGGAACCGGTTATTTCCGATGATTCGGGGATCTTCGTGGAGGCTTTGAGGGGAAACCCGGGGGTATTTTCACGCCTGTTACAGTTACAATCCCAGAGGAACCGGCGTACGCTTTCGTAAATTATGAAAAATTATAACAGTATATGCTGTAAACATTATTATTTTAATATTGATGCAAATTAATTATAAATTGTAAATAAAATATTTGAAAAATATTAAATAAAAAACTAAAATTTATTTATTATGGAAAATATAGAAATAATTCAGGCAATGCCGGCTTCCTTATGGTTAATATTAGTTATTCTCACAGTTTGGGATATGATTTGGAAATTAATTGGGCTATGGAAATCAGCAAGAAATAATCAGTTTGTGTGGTTTATCTGTATAGCAATAATTAATACAGTTGGTATTTTGCCTATTATATATATTCTCACACATAAAAATAAAAACCATAACAAATAGCTGGAAAAAATATAACAAAAAATAAGTCTTTATTTCTGATTAAATAAAGCAGTGTAATTTAAAAAATAATAATGCTAATACAAATTATATATAAATCTTGAAAATTCAGCATATCTTTAAAAAAGCTTATAATAAGGGAGGCAATGTTAAAGGTAAAATTATATAAATATGGAATAAAGGATAATTTTTAACTGTAACAGAAAATCCTTCAATTTAACTATATATAGTATGCCAATCCTGATCTTTTGCCAGTCTTTAACTTCTAATAATGAAGGGTAAATTAGAAAAATAATATTATTATATTCCAGAATAAAGAACTGTTAACTTATGATCTGCCTATATTATGCAGTAGATTAGAACTTTAACATTTTCCAGCCTGCATTCAATATCACCAGCAACCGTCATTTGCTAACAAAACAGATATAAAATATATTCTGCATTATTATATTGTAATTCTGTCTTAATTTAATATTTGTTTATAGCCTGTCTCATTACCTTTGAAATTAAAAAAAAGAACAGATGAAGATAAGAATTATTATACTGTTCTTCATTTTTTCTGTTATAAAACTATATGCATATAATTATTCTGAACATAAAGATAGCGGAGATGAAGCATTCTGCAGATTGCTGAAAAGTATTCAGCAGGAAGAATTTTTTAATATTCTCATTGATTTTTTAAATATTGAAAAAATAGAAGAAAAAGAAATCTATTTTTTTAAAGATTTAACTATTGATAAAACCCAATATATTTCTTATGGAGTATTAACTGCTTTAAATGGCGACCATGCTGGTAATCCGTTATTTCTAGAAGAACAGTTAAAGCTTAAATCTTCTCCTATAAACAGCACTATAATCCATCTTCATAATAAATATATAGCAATGGGTTATAGCGGCGCTCCTGACATAAGATTAGCCAGATCATATTTCCGTTACTTACTGGAATCAGCTGCAAATATGTCTCATTTTTATGAATATGGAAAATCTTTTCAGCAGCAATTGCGTTATTTTGATAAAGAACTTATTAGGCAATATGAAATTTCTTATGATACTAAAAAAATATTTAAAAAATTAAACAAAACCAATTCTCTAAGTATGTATGTGACTATTCATACTTTAGCTATTAGCATGGCGGAAAAAAGCGCTATAATTGCCAAAAGTAATTATGAAGAAGCAAAACAATTACTTTTTTATGCTTTTCTTTTTAACAGTTTTGCAGATCACCTTTTGGCAGATTCTTTTGCAGCAGGCCATCTTGTTGTTAATAGAACAATACTTACATCTCTTACAAATAACAGGCAAATGCATAACTTTTATAACAAAGAAGGATGCGATGTGGTAAACATGAGAGGTGAAGTCTGGCATACATATGGCGATGACAACTTTAATAAACTTCATTATCAATTGCAGCCTGAAATCCAGCAAGCCAATATAAATTATTCAGGATATACAGATGAAGCTGAGCGTATAATACAAGCTGTCACATGTTCTATATCAGAAGTCTGGAATAGTTTTTTAACAATATATTTAAATGATGATAATAATGTTGTTATTCCTTTTATTGATACAGTTCCTGATGAAAAAGAGATCCAGGCAGAATATTTTCTACAAACATTTGAAGCATTGCAGATGCTTCCTATTCCTTATTATTCAGACTTAACAACTCTTTTGCCTAAAACAGTTGAAATTACAGAAACAATGCAGGATATAGCAAAGCAGCCGTATTATCGGGATTATGTTTTCAGCCGTATATCAAACTCTTTTGTATTAGGATTTTCTTCTTCAATATTTGCTGAAAATTATTTTGAAGGATTTGATTTTAGAATAAATTTGGGAACTCCTGTAAAATCATTTAATTTTAATAAACAAGGCGGGAAAAAAGGCGCTGCAGATTACTGGATGGGCTATACTATTGATTATTTCATAGGAGAGATAAAAGAACGTGATAGCCTAAGCAGCGATATTCAGATGCAGCAAATAAAAGCAGGTATTAGAAATAATCTTGATTTATGGGTTGGCGAAAAAAATTTCTTTGCTTTTTCTGCAAATCTTGAAGCAGGGGCACAGTTTGCAGAAGAACAAATTTCTTTTGTTTTTGTTCCAACTATAGGATTCCAGCCTGGATATCTGTTTTATATAAATTATAACAACATGCCTGGTTGGCTGCGGTTTCCGCTAAAATATTTAATTATTCCTCTTAAACTAAGATATTCTATTATTCTTTCTCCTGATTTTGAACCTCTTTTTTCCGCAGGCATTGATTTAACTATTCTATTTTAAAAATAAATTATCAAAACTGTTTTAACTATTAGATACAATATTAATAATTTTGCAAACCTATTTTCCCGCAATAAACACTATGTAAAATTATTTTTTAGTTTTATAAAATATTTTTACTTCTTATTTGTCTATCATAAGTAGAGGCTATTATTTGATTTACAGAAAGCACTATGCAAAAATTATAAATAAGGAGTAAATTATTATGTATACAAGAGATTTTACAACAGCATTTTTTAGAGAAAGAAATTACAGTTTTGATGCATTAAAAGATTTCAGAAAAAAATGGCAGAAAACGACAACAGAAGAAAAAATAGAGTTTATAGACAAAATGGCGGAAGAAATGAATAAAGCAGAAAAAAATATAAATAGCTTTTTCAGAAGCAGAGGCTTTGATACTGATCAGCGCAGGAAAGAATGGCCTGCAATGACAAAAGATGAAAAAGAAGAGTTTATTAAAAAAAGAGAAGAATTTATGAATAAAAGAATGTTTAACAGAGATGTTTTTTTTAATAATAATTCTTTTGGTCATGAAAATTTTTTTGATAACAGCAATAGCAGGGAAAAAAAAGAATAAAAGAAATGGCAGAAACTGTCAGGAAAAATGTGGGGCAACTTATAGCAGAGTACCAGCCCTGTTTAAAAGCATTTATACACAAACATGTCTCAAAAAATGAAGATGCAGATGATATTTTGCAGGAAGTATTTTATCAGCTTGTTAAGGCAGACAGTATGATGAACCCTGTTGAACAGGCGGCTGCATAGCTTTATAAAGTTGCGCTAAATAAAATTATAAATAAAAGAGCCGATTTCAAAATTAAAATATTTCTTTATTTCCCAGACATTGTTTCCTCGACATTTATTTAAAATTATTACACTATATGACCAATATGACAAAAAATAAATTAATAATTTTTGACTATGATGGTGTAATTGCTGATTCACTTTGCCTTTGGATAAATGCATTTGAAGAAGGCGGAATAATAAATAATATTGAATACAGATTGGATGAAAATATATTGGCAAAGCTTGATTACATTTCCATGGCTGAAATTATTAAAGATGCAGGACTTGAAAATGATGAAAGGACATTTTTATATATTTCTGATATTGTCAATATTTTTAAAAAAAATTTGCCTGATGTAAAAATTTTTACAGGTATCGGCAGGCTGATTGAAAATTTATATCTTGCGGGAAATATTATTTGCATTAATACTGCAAGTGATTCAGAGATAGTAAGAAACAGGCTTGAATATGAAGGATTGCTTTCTTTTGTTTCAGGTATTGCAGGCAGCGATATGGAAGGAAGCAAGTCTGATAAAATTATATATTTTATGAAAAATTTTTCATTTTCACCTGAAAATACATTTATGATAGGTGATTCTTCCGGAGATATTATCGAAGGCAAAAAAGCAGGAGTTGTAACAATAGCTGTTACTTATGGGTGGCATAATGAAAGCAAATTACTTTTGAAAAAGCCAAATTATATATGCAATAATGTAGCAGAGCTTGAAAAAATATTTAAAACCAGCCGTAACTAGATTTCAGTTTTATTGTTGAGAGGTATTTTAATAACAAAAACAACAGTATCTATTTTATAATTTTTTCTATTATATACATTGATAGTTCCGCCATGTTTTTCTATGGCAGCTTTAGCTATTGTAAGCCCAAGGCCTGAACCTTTTGTGGATCTTCCAAATTCACCTCTATAAAGACGGTCAAAAATTTTTTCTGTTTCATTTTCAGGAACATTTCCCTGGTTTTCTATGGTAAATATAGCATTGCCATCTTCCTTGTAAAATCTGATATTTACTTCTGAATTGTAAGGGCTGTATTGTATACTGTTTTGCACCAAATTGCTAAGCGCTCTTATAAGACCATTTATATCGCAATTAATTTTAAAAGAATCTGCTTTAATTATTATTTCTATTTTTTTATCTTCTGCCTGAAAAGAAAATCTCTCTTCTAAAATAGCAGCAAGTTCATTTGAACTAACTTCTTTGTATAATAACTTAATTTCAGCAGACTCAATTTTTGTAAGACTATTTATATCTTCTACAAGAAGCTGAAGCCTGTTTATTTCTGTAAGCAGTTTTTCAAATCTGTCTTTTTCAGGAAGCAGAACTCCGTCAATCATTGCTTCAAGCTGTGCTTTTATTGCTGTTGTCGGAGTTCTTAAATCATGTGCAATATCCTGTGTCCACTGTTTTCTGGCCTGTTCTTCTTTTATAAGAGTATCCTGCAGGATAGAAGCGCTTTTTCCAATTGATGAAATTTCATTAAGAGCGCTTTCATGAAAAACAACATCTCTTTTGCCAGAAGCTATTTTTCCAAGGCCTAAAGAAACATCAGAAGCATCTTTTGTGATTTTTCCAGATATAATTGATGTAAAAATCATTGCTGCGGCAGTTGATGATATTATTCCAAGAAAAAGTACAATTAATACACTTCTTACAAGATGCTGGTTTATTGTATCGCTTTCTGTAAACTGTATTGATTTTACCCATATAAAAGCCCGGGGTTCTCCATTTTGTAATATTGGAATAGCCCATCTTGGGATATCTGTTACAAATCTTTTTCCTGTCATCTGGCTTTCATGTTCATGCTGTTTTTCGTTGCCTGCTTCCTGATAATTCCATACTCTTATTCTGTTATTCTGCGGGCCCATATCTCTTGGAGGCGGGAAAGGTGGTTTTCTTATATTATGTGAAACAATAATTCTTCCATCTGCAGATATTAAAAGAACTGAAAATCTGTCATTAAAATACTGGCTTGCCGTTTTTATAATTTCGTTATCTGAAATATATTTTGTATTATTATTTTCATATAATTTTTCAATAGATTTTATAATTGAGGCAGCATATCTTTCTTCCGAAGCTTTATACCAGCCTCTTAGGGCAGCATTTAATCCTGATAAAATAATTACTGAAACAAAGATTAAAAAAATGCCTAAACTTATGGCAAAAGAAAATATTATTCTGTTTTTAAGTGATGCCATTATCTTTTCCCTGTTTTCCCTCAAATCTATATCCAAAACCCCGAACTGTTTTAATCCAGTTCTGGTTTCTCATTTTTGATCTGATATTTTTTATATGAGTATCTATAACTCTTTCAGAACCTTCATAAAAATAGTCGAGGCTTTCTCCCAGCAATTTTTCGCGCGAAAGAAGTATTCCTGAATTTTCGGAAAGATGGCTTATTATTTTCCACTCTGCTGCTGTTAAATCAATGATCTTTCCATTTTCTTTAATTGTGTGGCTGTTTTTATCAATTTCAAGAAAATCCTCTTCAAGAATCCATATCGAATAATCTTTATTTTTTGCGCCTGTGCCGCTTCTTTTTAAAACAGCTTCGACACGCAGCACAAGTTCTCTGGGAGAGAAAGGCTTGACAACATAATCATCAGCGCCTATTTCAAAACCGGTTATTCTATCTGACTCCTGGTCTCTTGCTGTAAGAAAAATAAAAGGCACATTATTTTTTTTTCTTATCTGTTTTGCAAGATTAAATCCATTTCCATCAGGAAGCATTATATCAATAATTATTATATCAGGTTTTTTTACATCTATTGATTCAACTACATTTGTAATGTTGCCAAACTGTATAACTTCATGTTCGTTTAACTCAAGGTATCCTTTTACAGCTTCCCTTATTGCTTCATTATCTTCAATAATATAGATTCTTGCCATAACTATAATATAAAATTACTATTTAAAATAATAAATGGTTATTTTGTGAAGAATTTGTGTAGAAAGAAAAATATAAAATAAAGTAACATGAATTTAGTCTAAATTTGAGAGTTAAATTTAAGTTGCTTTGACTTACTCATTTTACCAGTATATATTTAATTTTATGCAAGATTATAAAAGATTAAAAAATGAAGAAAAAAAGCTTCTTGAAAGATTTATAAAATATGTAAAAATTGAAACAACCTCTTCATCTGATTCTCAGACATCGCCGTCTACAAAATGCCAGTGGGATCTATTAAAACTGCTTAAACAGGAACTTTTGGAAATAGGGGTTAAAGATGCGGAGCTTGATGAAAATGGTTATGTGTCTGCAAAAATTCCTGCTTCGCCGGGATATGAAAAAGTTCCTGTTATAGGTTTTCTTGCCCATGTTGATACAGCTTCTGATGTTTCAGGAAAAAATGTTAAACCTGTTGTGCATGAAAATTATGATGGAAAAAAGATAAAACTTACAGGAACTGATATTAATCCTGAAAAATTTCCAGGCCTTGAAAAATATAAGGGAGAAACAGTTATAACTTCGGATGGAACTACTCTTTTGGGTGCAGATGATAAAGCAGGTATTGCAGAAATTATGACTGCTGCTGATTATATTATTACCCATAAAGAGATAAAACATGGCACAATAGAAATTTTTTTTACTCCTGATGAAGAAATAGGCAGAGGTATGTCAAAATTTCCTCTTGAAAAAGCAGAATCTCTGTTTTGCTATACACTTGACGGCGATGGCGAAGGAACAATAGAGATGGAATGTTTTAATGCTTATTCTGCAGCAATAAAAATAAAAGGAAATGTAATACATCTTGGAACTGCGCGCGGAAAGCTAATAAATGCTGTAAAACTTGCCGCTGAATTTATTCAAATGCTTCCTTCCCAGGAAAGCCCTGAAGCAACTGATGGCAGATACGGCTATTATTGTGCGCATGGAATAACAGGAAATCTGGGTGAGGCTACTGTAGAGCTTTTATTAAGAGATTTTGATAAAAATAATATGGAAAAAAGAATAAAAGCAGTTGAAGCAACAGCAAAAACATTGGAGTTTCTATATCCGGGAAGTGAAGTAAATGTAGCTTTTACAAGACAATATGGAAATATGGCTGATTTTATAGGTAAAGATAGCCCTGGAATAAAACTTCTTTTTGAAGCAGTTAAAAGATCAGGCGCACAGCCTATTGAGAAGATAATAAGGGGAGGAACAGATGGAGCAAGGCTTAGCGAAATGGGTATTCCGTGCCCTAATATTTTTACAGGCGGTCATAATTATCATAGCAGGGAAGAGTGGGCAGTGCTTTCTTCAATGCTTAAAGCTTCAAATGTAATTATTACTCTTGCAGAACTCTGGGCAGAAAATTCAGCGCAATAGATGTTTCTTGTTGGTAAAAGTGTAGCTATGCATGTAAAATGACAAGAATTATAACATAGTTTGACAAAATAAAAATTCAAAGTTAATATTTATTATTAAATTTCCTGAGGTTTTCAATTTATTTTTAAACAATAAGGGGTAAAAAGTTACCCCTTATTGTTAAATACTTTGTGAAGACATTGCCCTAATTTGCCCTGTTTTTACATCAAGCGCTTTTACTCTTAAACGTTTTGTAGAACCTTCTCCTGTTATTGCTCCGGTTATAACTACTTCGGCTCCAAGCAGCTGCCCTATTGAAACTACAGAATTGTCATCTACTTCGCCTGTCATGTGAAAATTCTGTTCTTTTTTTATTGCATCAAGACTACGTCTGTCTACAATACTGTATTTATTTGCACGCACAAATAAAAGCGTTAGTTCTTCGCAGACAAATTCTCCTTCGCTTGAATTTGATGAAGATATATTTACTATTGCCATTTTTGATTTTGCAGTCAGACTCGGAGACAAATCTTCAAATACACTGTTGACAGCAAAATCTAATCCAGTTGAAAATGCTTTTAATCCTTTTTTAAATATTATAACATTACCAGTTGCAATAAATACAGCATCATGTGTCCATACATTATATTCACCAATCTTTGCAGTAACGTTTCTTATATCAATATTACCTTGATATTTTTTTTTCGCTTCCAGAAGAAGTGCATTGTAGGCTTCGTCATTTCTTAATACTGTAGCTGTCCATATATTACCTTTTACAGGCACTGCAACATTTATTTTATCTAAAATTTCGGCATTATTAATTTCATCTGCCCCCATTGCCTTATACACATTTGATGCAGCAGACGTTGTACCACAACTAATCAAAAAAATAGAAAGTAATAAAAAAGGAAGCGAAAAAATACAAAAATTAATTATTCTCCATCTTATTCTCATTTTTACCTCTGATAAATAATCTCTTAGTTTTTATTTCACAATATATAGAATTCTTATTTAATTTAAAATAAATTATCTAATGATAAGTGCAGTTATATTTTTAATTATTAAATAAAAGAATTACCTTTTTTGACAAATATTATTATAAACAATGGCATTCCAGCATTAAATTTATTGTGATATATATTTAAAAATGTGCAGCAAAACTAATTTTTCCTGCAAATTCCTTCTCGTTTATAGGTATAAATGATACTGTCCAATTTCTAAGATCATTTAATTGTGCAGTTTTAGATGGTTGAGGATTATAAAAAAGAGGCCTTACAATTCCCCATCCTATCCCAGCTCCTAATAAAGCCGCTCCTGCATACACCATGCCAGAACTCTCAGAGGATATACCGAGAGCTAATAAAGCAATTCCACCGCCTTCTGCAACAGTTGTTACAACTCCTCCAAATATATCACCCATTGTGTAAGAACCGGCACCTAATAATAAGTTTAAACCAGCAGCACTAATTCTTCTGCCAGTTGAAAAATTTTGATTATTTTCATATTCTTCAAAATTAAATTGAATAACTGAATCCTCCAACAATAATGACTGTTCTTTAGTTTTATTTAAAATTAATTCATCAGCAAACAAAATATTTGATAATCCAATAATCAATATTACAATCAAAAGTAATTTCTTTATCATAATTAATCTCCTAAAAATAATGTTTTTTAATTAATTGCAGGAATGCCTGTGCAATTTAAAAAAATCTATCAATCAATAAACAAGTTATTATTTTAGTAACGTCTTTTTCAATTTTTTATTTTTTCTTTGATTGATACTTTATTTTTTCAAAAATAAAGGGGTAATTTTTTTACCCCTTATTGTTAAATACTTTGTGAAGACATTGCCCTAATTTGCCCTGTTTTTACATCAAGCGCTTTTACTCTTAAACGTTTTGTAGAACCTTCTCCTGTTATTGCTCCGGTTATAACTACTTC
>JAVBQS010000223.1:0-10924 GCA_031548835.1 Spirochaetia bacterium | reverse complement strand
TGCATATCCTGTTGAAACAACAGATAATCCAGGTTATTCTGTTTTCTCTAATTTAAAACAGGATGATCAGTATGATGATTTAACAATTCTTGCTTTCAGGAGAAAATAGTGCCGAGGGGTAAAAAAGGGTTTGTCTGCCAGAATTGCGGAAAAGCAGTTCCGGCAAATACAGGAAGATGTCCTCATTGCGGAAGGTTTTTTAAGGGAGTAAGATGTCCTATGTGTTTTTTTATAGGAGAAGCTGATAATTTTATAAAAGGATGTCCATCGTGCGGCTATCTTGGAGATGAAACAATCAATAAAGGTTTTGCTGAAGTTAAAAAAAGTAATAGAAAAACAAAACATCTTCCTTTGTGGTTTGTTCTTTCTTCAGCAGCATTTCTTACATTGATAATAATAGCGCTTGTTTATATTTTTTCAAAAATGTAATTTTTAAAAGAATTAATTTAAAATTTTCCATTTAATATTTTTTTATATTTCGCTTTATCTATAAATTCTGATAAAATCAAAATCCACATACATATAATTAAATTACAAAAAATGTTATTAAATAATAATATAATTATGTGATATACTGTCTTTGTGAAAATAAAAATAGTAATAATTTTATTATTTATACTCTTTGCAATATCATGTAACCGCGAGAAAAATAAAGATAAACCTATAGTACTGCAGCAGAAACAGAAAAACGAAACTGTTTTACCTGAAATAAATAATAATAATCCGCCTAATCCTGCTGAAAAACCTGTTATAGAAAGTAATGATTCACCAATAGAACTTAAACCTTCAGCAGCAGCCATAAATCCTGTGCCTGAAAATCAAAATAATAAAACAGCACTGCCTGAATCTATGATTAACAGGCACTATCTTTTTTATGAGCAGAATAAAGATATTATAAGCCCTGAAGATTTTGAAATAGGGCCTCTTCTTGTTTTCTCAACAAAACCTGAAACAGAAGCTCAAAACAAAGTATATAGGGATTTTATAAATAGATTTTTTAATGAGCTTAGAAAAGGCAACATACCTTCATCAATGATTTCGCAGGAAAATCTTTTTTTTCTGACAAATGTTTTTGATTCTTATATAGAAAAAAAACAAATTCCTGATAATATCAGAATAGGAAAGGCAATTCGAAATAACGATACTTTAAGATTAAATCTTAGAATGTTTAAAGGCAAAAACAGAACAGAAGGGGAAATTATACTTATAGAATTAAATAAAAGCCTTAAAATAAAAGAGTTTTATGGCGATCTTGGAATACTTGATGTAGAATACAATAAAAACAATGAAAAATTTGAACCTGAAATTTATAAATTTTAATATTATCAACAAGTAAAGGCGGAAATTAAATTGGGAGTTGAAACAAACAGGATAGAAACAGAATTTATTTTAAAAGCACTTTCAGATAAAGTAATTCCTGTAAGTATTCATACAAAGAAAAAAAACATAGTAGGAAGAATATCAGATTTTAATCTTGAAAAAAATGTAATACTTGAGTTATCGGAACAAGAGATAAAACTGCTTAATAAAGATGAAAAAATTAATATATATTTTTCTTATTTCAGCCATGTTATGAATTTTACTGCAACAATAACAGAAATATCAGATGAGCAAATTACAGTTTCATATCCTTTAAAAATTTATAAAAATTTAAGCAGAAAATATGAGAGAGTAATTCCTCCTGAAAATTCAAAAATTGTTTTCTCGGTTAAAGGCGAAAAGTTTCAGCTTGATTTTCCAAAAACAGAAGAATATAACGCAGTTGATTATCCTGAATTTAATACAGAAGAATTTCCCGTAGATAATCTTTCACAGCTTTTAAATGATTATAGAAAAAAAGTTCTTGAATCTGTTAGTTATGTTAATATTGTAACATACCGTAAACAAAAACCTGAATCTATTGAAGAAAAATTGCTTGCGCTTTCCGGCAAGGTTTTATATATCCCGTCTGTTAATAAAGATATACCTCTTTTTGTAGAAATAGAAAATGTTCCTGTATTAACAAGAGATACTATAGACAGCTATATTCCCGGCGCCCAGAAATTACTAAAAGAAAGCAATTCTGAAAAATATGACAAAGGAATTCATTCCGAATTATATTGTCCTATTTTATATCTTGAATATGTTGTCGGATATATACATCTGCAAAATAAGGGTGTAAAACAGACAAGAATAAAAAATGATATTATTGAATACACATACCAATTTTCAAAAATTTTGGCTTTTTCACTTAAAATTAGCGGATATTTTAACCAGGGAAAAAGAGAAATTCATGAGAAATATGAAAATACTATTATAGATGTAAGTGCATCAGGCCTTTTGTTTGGGTCAAATTCAAAAAAACTGGAAAAATCCATTTACCTGTACTCAGATATAAAAATTGATCTTATACTTGGGGAAAAAGTTATACCAATAAATACCAGAGTTATGAGAAAGTTCAAGAATGGCGATAATGTTTTTTTCGGGCTTATTTTTCTTGAGATAGATCCTAAAGATTTTGAACTTCTTTTTTATCTTGTGTATGGAAGAAAAATTACTAATAATGATATAGAAAAATGGGAGGGCGGGTCAAATCCTCCCCAGGTTAAGCTTTGAATATATAAACAATCCCCAGAAAAAAATATTTATTATTAAAAAAAACAGTATCTGTTTTAAGTCAGGTTTTAACCTAAAGGAATGATCTTTTTTTTGATTTGTTTCTTTAATAATAGCAGATTCTTCAATTTCAATAAGTTTTAAATCTATCTGTTCTATAATATCTTTTTTAAATTTTAAATGCAGTTCTGTTAATCTTTCAAAATAGAAAAAAATTTCATAAAAAAGAGCGCCTGTTTTTCCTGGAAATACAAGCTCTTTTCTTACTGAAAATCTTGAAATATATACTGAACCTATTAATAATAAAGATTTTTTTATACCTAAAAAAACTGCTCCCTGTGTAATATAAAAATGTCCAATTTCAAAATATACTTTTCCGTCAGGCGGATAAATATTTGCAAGTATTACTCCAATTAAAAGCAGAATATTTGGCAGAATGCGGAATTTTCTTCCTGTTAAAATATTAAGAATAACAGTAATAATTACAAAAATAAGTCTTGCAATCAAGTTATTAGTAAAAAGAAAAGCAGGAAAAATTGTTATACCTGTAATAAAATAGATGCTTGGTTCAAGATTTTTCAGCATATATAACCTTTATATCAGGTAACTTTTTTTTAAGCCACTGTGATTTTAAAATAAATAATTCTGCAAAAATACCCACAATAACAGAAGTTATTGTGCCAATAATTATAACAGGCGGCCCTATAATTATTGCAGCTTCTCCAAATACAACATATCTGGCAACAACTAATTGAATAATATTACTGGAAAAAGCCCCAATAACAGATACTCCTATCATTGAAATTTTATCTTTACATATTCTATATATAAGCATCATTGCAGCTCCGCTTGCAAGTGATCCAAAAAAAGAAAATATAAATATATAAGAAAAAATAGTTCCTGTTATTATGCCCTGTCCCACAATTTTTAGCAAAACCAAAACCATTGTCATACCTGGAGAAAATATTTTAAGAGAAACCATAATAGGTATGTTGGTAATTCCATAACGCATAAATGGAACAGGTTTTGGAATAATATATTCAATCATTGAAAGAAATACACAGCATGCAGCCAGAAGAGAAAGTGTTTCTTTATTTTCAATAACTAAGTGTGTCTGTTTTTTCATTTTCTATTTTTACCTCTTCTTCTCCTACAATTCTTATAAAAATCATATTTGGAAGACAACCTGTCCACTCGCCTGATTTTTCAAGGCGGCCTGATTTTACACATAATTTATCAGGGCATGGGGAATACTTAAAATATGCTTGTTTGTTTTCGATAATAATTATAGAATCACCTAATGGCCCATCTACAGCAATTTCTTTATCCTGAACAAGAGGATAAACCATTACGCCATCTCTGCAGGTAATTTCAAGAAGTTCAGGAGGAGTATAATTACTATAAATAATAAAACCTGCTGTAAGCGCTGTTGCCAAGCTAAACAGTGTTGCTATAATATCAACTATTTTTATTTTTATCATTCATACATAATTTACAATATTTAAACAAAAATCAGAAGAGTATTTTTTATTTATTAAAAATAAAAATCCTGTAAAATAAAATATTTTACTATCAGGAATAAGATATTAAAACTTGAAGATATAAAAAATATTTAATTATTTTCCTGATTGAAAAGTATATTTTTTATATCTTCGGTTAGATATTTTGCAGCAAGCTGGATTTTAGCATCTGCATATTTTGAAGGCAATATTTCATCTTTCATTCTTATGCTAAATATATATTTATCTGTATGATTAAATGAAAGAAATGGATCATGTTTTCCAAGGCCATATTTATCAGTTCCGCCTATATGAACCGGCACAATGCTGCATCCTGATGAAAGAGATAACCTTGCCGCACCTTTTTTCAATTTTACATTGCCTGAGCGGGGAGTGCGGGTTCCTTCAGGAAAAATAATAATACAATTGCCCTGTCTTAAAGAGTTTGCGCATGCTTCTGTAAGAATATCAAAATCAAGATAATTAGGAATATATAATTGTTCTATTATTCCTTTTATAATATGGTGTGACAAATATCCTTTAAAGATACAGACTGCATTTGGAATTAAAGAAAGAAGCATTACAACATCGAGAAGTGATGGATGGTTTGCAACAATTATTTTTGATGAAAGATTGCGGTATGCTATTCTGTTATCAATATCTATCTTGACAACACATGTTATACTCACAGCTCTTACAAAAAAACGCATTGTATAAAAAATAACTATTCTGCCGTATTTCTGAAACCTTTCTTTAGGATGCAGCAGCAGCCGCATTACAGGAAAGATAGTTGTAACAACAATAATTGTCCCTATTCCAAATAGTGCAAAAGATAAAATTTTTATAATAATGCGGTAGATATATAAAATCCTGTTTTTAACAGGAGGTATTTCACTCTGCACAATATTGTTCCTTTTGCTGAAAAAGATATTTTAGAAAACTGTCAGGAGTTTCCATTATAGTTTCTGCTGCATTTCCATTTAGAGGAACAGGAATTGCTTTTTCATTTTTTTCTGAAGAAATAATTGCAGCAAAAGCTAACGCTCTATTGGGAACAGGGCATAATTTCCCATATAAATGCGGAACAAGTTCATCAGCATATATAAAAACTCTCTCTTCTCTATCTTTATTTAAAACTGATGCAGCGGCTGCAAGAAAACCTGTAAAAAATTGATTTCTCGCCGTATAAATTGCTGTATAACCTGCTGTTAAATTTAATGCAATTGTTGCAAGCGCAACAGGAGCATTAAATACAGAAAGTGAAAATGCAGCAGGCATTACAGAATTCTGTTCTATAAGCATTTTATTAATTTTCATTTGCTGTGCAATTTCGCCGTAAAAAGAGAGAAATATTAATTTACTATTTTCACTTATTGGTAAAATATCATGAATAACCTGAATAGTCATTTTAGAAAGCTGGCTTAATCTGCGGCGGAAAAGAGGGTCTGTAAATAATATATCAGGCATTTGGCCTGTTTCTTCTATATTTTTTTTCCCATTTACCCAGTCTGCCCAATCATCACAGGTTAGAAATCCAGGAGCCCATGCTGTAAATTTTTTAACATATACAGTTTTTTGCTGTTCCATCTTTAATGAACAATATGTCATTTAATTTTTCTTCCTGAAATTAAGCAGCGAGTAACTATTTGAACCTAAATTATGGTGTGCAGTTTTCAGACAAAAACCAGCTTTCTCAATTGCTTCTGTAAGTTCTGCATATCTATACATCTTACTATTTCCATTTGCCATACAGGTAAAATAGAGCGATGTAGCCTGAAGCGCATAAGCAGAAGCTTCAAATCTCTGCTTATCCCAAAGAGGTTCAAGAACATATATATCAGTTTCAGGATTTATAGATGCTTTAATTTTGGTTAATATTTTTGTAACCTGTTCAAGCGAAAAACAGTCAAGAAATTGACTCATCCACACTGCATCAGCTCCTTTGGGAAAAATAGTTTCCCTGGAAAGAACATTACATGGAAAAATTTTAATTCTTTCTGCAAATCCTGCATTTTCTGCATTTTTTTCTGCAACAGCAGTCTGTCCCGGAAGGTCAATAATTGTAACATTTACATCAGAATCATATTTACAACAGGTTATTGCCCATTTTGCAGTATTACCGCCAATATCGAAAAGCTGCTTTGGTTTTTGGGCAAAAACAATTGGAATAGCTTCGGGAAATGCAATATCAGAATAAAAATGGTCAAATTCAAACCAGCTTTTTTTTGCTTCTTCAGGAAGTGTTGAAAGAGCTTCATAAATAGTATTAACACTTTTATTAAAAACAGCAAGGCCTTCCGGTTTTCCGTTTTTTATAGATTCAGCAAGATCATATGCGCCTTTATAGCAAATATCATTGATAAAATTAAAATTAACTATTGTCATATCATCTTCAACCAAAAACCAGCCTATTTTTGCCAGGACAAAACGCTCTTTATCTGATGATCCATCAATAGTTGTATCAGGATTAAACTTGACTATATTCATTCCAAGCGCCATTTCAATTAAAACACCTGCGCCATAAGCTGATATTCCTGCCTTTTTTGCTATTTCCTGCCTTGTAAGGCCTTTGTTATTTTCTGATATATTTTTTAAAATGCCAAGTTTTAAGAGAGCGCGCACTGCCTGAAATGTAATTGGTGCAAAAGCAATTTTCTGTGCTTCGAATTTTGCATCAACAGCACGTATTTTATCTGTGATATATATATTTTGATCCATTTAGTAAAACCTGTGTATGCTGATTTAGGGTAATTATGCCATATTATACCAGCTATTTTTTGATGTCAATCTTGGAATAATTAATATAACAGCCCTGCAATATTTGACATTTATAAACTGATAATTTATAATATGCGCCAAATTGAAGTTTATTGCGGGGTTTTCAGTGGATATTGCTATGGATAATTTAAAACTTCAAATAAAAGAATTAATCATAAATGTTCTTGAACTTGAAGATATTAAGCCTGAAAATATTGTAGATTCTGATTCTATTTTTGGAACAGGGTTGGGACTTGACTCTATTGATGCACTTGAATTAGGCATTGCGCTAAAAAAGAAATTTGGTATAAAATTTTCAGCTGACAGTGCAGATAATAAAAAACATTTTGCCTCTGTAAACAGTCTGGCAGAATATATTGCTGCTTCGCAAACAGCTGGGAGTAATGGGCAATGACTAAAAATGATGTTTTTGAAAAAGTAAAGGAAATATTGGTACAGGAATTTGAACTGGATAGCAATACTGTTACACAGGATGCCAAATTATTTGAAGACCTTGATCTTGATTCAATTGATGCTGTTGATCTGATTGTAAAAATGAAACAATATGTTCCGGGAAAAATTGACCCGCAGATGTTTAAAAGCGTCAGAACAGTCAGCGATGTTGTAGAAGTTCTTTATCCTCTTGTAAAGACATAACTTTTATAACACTTATATGCGCAGGGCAATAAAGGCTCTTTTTTATACAGCAACACTATTATATCCAATTTTTGTATTTTCTTTTCTAATAATATTAAAAGTACCTTTGAGATTATTTTCTCTGGTAATTATATTATTTGCATTAATTTATTTTCTAATTGCAACTTCGCAAAAAGAAAAAAGAAAAAACTTTAGACTGTTTGCAGGAACAGCTATTTTAACAGGAATTGGGGTTTTATGTTTTATTACCAATTCTTCCATATTTTTTAAACTATATCCTGTATTAATTAATTTAGTGCTGCTGGGAAGTTTTGGATATACACTTTTTTACCCTCCTGTAATGATTTTTAGATTTGCACTATTACAGGATAAGTCAATAAAAGGTTCTCTAGCAGAAAAACAGATAGAAGCATATTGCCTTAATGTTACACTAATATGGTGTGCGTTTTTTTTAGTTAACGGCGCTATAGCCCTGTTTACTGCTTTATTTGCCAAGGATATAGTCTGGTCAGTTTATAATGGTTTTATATCATATATTTTTATTGGAATTTTGTTTACAGGAGAATTTGCAGTACGTAAAATGGTGGAAAAAAAAATGCCTAAAAGTATTCCGCTTTCATCTATAACATCATCATCACGCAGCCTTGATACAGTTATCTGTTATGATCAATTATATTCAAATAAAAAATATAAAACATGGAAAGATTTTATTTCAGAAACTGAAATTTTGCGTAACATAATAAGCCGATATAATTACAAAGAATGGATTTTGCATTGTGAAGATAGCTGGTTTTTTCTTATTGCATTTACAGCTTTGCTGCAGAGCAAAAAACATATTTTGCTTACAGCCAATATTGCGACTGAATATATAAAAGAAATACGCTCCAATGCAATTGGTTTTCTAACAGATCAGAATATTGAAGACACACTAAATATTCCATCTTTATTATCTAAAATTGCAGATAATGTTTCTTCTGTAAATAAAAAAAATAAAATGCCTAAAATAGCTGCTGATGAAACAGTTATTATTATGTATACATCAGGAAGCACAGGAAAACCAAAAGCAGTGCGGCAGCGCCTTACAGAATTTGAAATAGATAATAGTTTTGTAATTTCCAAGTGGGGAGGGGAGTTTTTAAAACGCAAACTATGTTCAACTGTCAGCCAGCACCATATCTACGGATTACTGTTTTCCATATTGCTGCCTTTTACAGCAGGAGTACCTTTCCGGCGCACTCTTATTACACAGCCTGAAGAATTTGAAAATCTGACAGATGATTCCTATATGATTATTACTGTTCCTGCATTTTTAAAAAGATCAGTTGAAGTTGAAACAAAAGAAAATCTTAATCTTAAATCTCCGTGGATTTTTACATCAGGAGGAGCGCTGCTTCCTGAAATAGCAAAAAAAACAGCTGAAATATTCGGCTTCTGGCCTGTAGAAGTATATGGAAGCACAGAGACAAGCGGCATTGCTTACCGTCAATCAAAAGATGGAATAGAATGGACTCCTTTTGATAACGCCAATATAAGTAAAAACAGCGAAGGCTGTCTTGTTGTAAAATCTCCATATATAAAAGATCCTGAAGGTTTTGAAACAGGAGATATTGCAGATATTCTTGATGATGGGCGTTTTATTTTAAAAGGCAGGGCAGACTCTATTGTAAAAATTGAAGAAAAACGTATTTCGTTATCCGAAGTTGAAAACCGCATTATGCAATCCGGGTTTGTAAATGAAGTTTGTGTTATTCCATTATCAGACAGAAGACAATATCTTGCCGCTGCTTTGGTATTAAATAATAACGGAAAAGAAAAGTTTCATAATAGTGAAAAATATTTAATAAATAGATTTTTCCAGGAATATCTGCTTAATTTTTTTGAAAATATTGTAGTGCCTAAAAAATGGCGTTACCTTGATAAACTTCCTGCAGATCTCCAGGGCAAAAAGAAAAAACTTGAAATAGAAGCATTGTTTATTCAGAAAAATTTCCATGGAATACCGCATGAAAATATCCTGGAAAAAAGCGATTATTCTTTATTGCTTGAACTTGATATTCCAGGAAACAGTGAATATTTTGACAACCATTTTCCAAATTATAAACTTCTTCCCGGAGTTGCGCAATTTGAACTTATAACACGGCTTGCTTCCCGTTATTTTGGCACAGGCATATATGTTCCAAATGCAAAGAGAATAAAGTTTTCCAATGCAATCATGCCTGATTCACAAATTCACCTTAAACTTGACTGCAGCAAGGATAAACAATCTGTTTCATTTAAAATTACCTCGCCTGATAGGACAGTAACATATTCTTCCGGAACACTATATGTTGGAGAAATATCATGAAACAGGGATTTATTATTCCAGTATATAATCATGGAAAAACAGTAGCTCCTATTGTTGAAAAACTTTCAAAAAAAATGCTTCCTATAATTTTAATTGATGACGGCAGCAATGCTGAAACAAAAAAGTATCTTGCAGATACAGCAGCTGCTTTTCCTTTAACAGTGTTGGTAACTCTTGAAAAAAACAGCGGAAAAGGCGGCGCTGTATCTGCAGGCATTGATAAAGCTTATGAGTTAGGGCTTACACATGTATTACAAATTGATGCAGATGGACAGCATGATGTTGACCGCGCCTTCTTTTTTCTGGAACAGTCATCTATTTATCAGCAGGCAGCAATCTGTTCCTATCCTGAATATGATGAGTCTGTTCCTGAAAACCGCAGAAAGGGACGCATTATCGGCAATACAATGGCAAAAATTGTAACTCTTTCAGGAGATATTAAAGATGCTATGTGCGGATTCCGTGTATATCCTGTTAAAGATGTATGGCATCTTATTCACTGTTATCATTTTGATTACAGAATGGGGTTTGATATTGAAATTCTGGTGCGTCTTTACTGGAAAAACATTCAATTGCTTTTTTATCCTATTAATGTAAAATATTTTAAAGACGGTATATCCCATTTTCATCTTTTTTATGATAATGTGCGTATTTCATGGATGTTTACCAAACTTTTTTTTGGTATGCTAATTAGATTTCCTTTATTGGTTTACAGAAATTGTATTAAACACGCAAGGAATATGGATTATGGGAAATAATAGTGTAAAAAATATCCATTGGTCGCAGCATAAAGAAGAGGCATCAGGATATGCTCCTTTAAAATTAATGCTTGTTTTATTTAAAATTTTTCCTGTTATACTTTTACGGCTCTGCGCTTTCCCTGTTAGTCTTTTTTATTATCTGTTCTCAAAAAAGGCGCGTAAAGAATCTAGGCGTTTTCTTGAAAATGCTGTTTTAGCATGCAGTGATAAGAAGAAACAAAAGATATTTCCATTTAAGCATATTTTAACATTTTCTCTTACACTTATTGAAAAAATGGAATCCTGGGGAGGAAAGATTCCGCTTGATTATA
>JAVBQS010000138.1:0-3044 GCA_031548835.1 Spirochaetia bacterium | reverse complement strand
ACGAATACCCGTTTCACGGGTAGCGACGTGTCAAAAGCAGTGGGCTTGAACGTCAGTGAAAGCCAGCGTCTTGAGACGCCGCTGGCAACCTCGGCTTATAGCCGCAGTACAAACCACCCGTTTGACGGGTGGTTTTGATTAATAATTTAAATTATGCCAGAGATTATTAAAATAGAAGATATTGATATAAATAATATTTTTGGAAACAATTTATTGTATTACAGAAAATTAAGAAAATATACTCAAGAAGAGCTGGCAGAAAAACTTGAAATTACACAAAAACATTTGTCTATTATTGAAAATGGAAGACAATTTGTTTCAAGCGCATTGCTTACAAAAATAATAAAAGTGTTAAAAGTACACCCAGCCGCCTTATTTTTCTATGATATACCTGATTTTACAAATGAAAACTCATTGGGAAAAATTTATAAATATATTGATCAAGAATTAAAAGATACAGCAGATAAAATAAAGTTATATATAAATAATATAAATAATTACTGAGTTTATTTGTAAAAATATATCTAGCATTGCAATATATTGCAAATATACTAAATCATCTCTTCAAGAATAGCAGCTGAATCTTTTACGCATCCCATGCAGGAACGAAGGCCTGCTTTAAGTTCTCTGCAATTTACTGAACTATTTTTATTTTTGAATTTATTTTCAAATTCAGCTATTTTTTCGTTATTGCTAAAAAAATTATCTTTATTTTTAATTCCGCCTAAATTACATAGCACAATCTCTGCTGCAAGAAGAGCTCCGCATTTTATCTTTTTTCCGCCGCCAAAAGGTTCTCCTATCAAAATTATATCTTTGTCACTTATTGCTGCTTCCTGACTAAATGCAGATAATATAGCTTGTGCACAATTTTTGCCATTTTTAAATTCAAGCGCTGCTTTTTCAACCTTATCACTCATTATACAAAACTCCTCTTAAAATTAAATTTCAAAAAATCAGGCCTCAAATTTCCAACCAAAATCATTATGGTAAATCATCTGTCTAGTCATACCGCCATCAATACAGATATTTTCTCCAGTTATAAATCCTGCCTTGCTGCTGCAAAGATATAAAACCATATCTGCAATATCAAGCGGATTTCCAACCCTTCCTGCAGGATGCTGTAAAGCATCAGCTCCTTCATAAACTTTGAATGATGTATCTATCCAGCCCGGAGATATTGAATTTACCCTTGCTTTTCCCGCAAGGCTTACTGCAAGCGCATGAGTCAGCGCAGCAATTCCTCCTTTGGCAGCAGCATAGCTTTCTGTATTTGGCTGGCTCATTCTGTCGCGGGATGATGATATATTTACAATGCTTGCGCCTTTTGCAAAATAATTTAGAAAAAGTTTTGTAAGCATAAATGGAGCAGTTATTCCAACATTAAGCACATAGTTAAACTCATCATAGGAACAGCTTTGAAGGCCGCCTTTGCTAAGCATTGCATTGTTTACCAGAAAATCAACCTTGCCATGATCTGCAATAACTTTTCCCGCAAATTTTGTAAGTGTATTTTCATCAGCTATATCGCCTGTAAAATAACTATTCTCATTTTTATCAATTATGCAGACTTTAGCTCCTGCTTTGAAAAACTGATCGCAAATTGTTTTTCCTATGCCTGCAGCCCCGCCTGTGACTACTGTAATTTTATCTGAAAAATCCATAGTTATTCTCCATGTTTTTTTATAATATAATAATTTTTCCTTCTTTCATTGGATTTATTTGTCTGTTTGTTATTTGTTGTTTTGCTTTTATTCTTGTTATTGCGAAATCGATATATCCATTTTTATAATTCTGCGCAAATAATACAGGATTTTTTGACGCTATATAACTTATAAATTATAATTTAATAAATAACAGAGTGTCAATTATAAGAAGGAGGCGGATTATGGATAAGAAAATAGCCCTGGTTACAGGCGCATCTTCAGGCATTGGCAAAGCAACAGTTTTAGAATTATTTTCAAGAGGATTTATTGTGTATGGCGCTGCGCGGAACAAGGATAAATTACAGGAGCTTGATAAAAAGGGAATAAATAGTGTTGTGTTAGATATAACAGATGATTCTTCAATGATTTCATGTATAAATGAAATTTTAAGAAAAGAAAGCAGAATAGATATTCTTGTAAACAATGCAGGATATGGTTCATATGGCGCAATTGAGGATGTGCCTTTGCCGGAAGCGCGGCATCAGTTTGAAGTTAACCTGTTTGGGCTTGCCCGCATGATACAACTTGTATTGCCTTCAATGCGTAAAAACAAGTATGGAAAAATTGTAAATATATCTTCTGTTGCTGGCAAAGTAGCAACGCCATTCGGAGGATGGTATCATGCTACAAAATTTGCGGTGGAAGGTCTTTCAGATTGTCTGCGTATGGAATTAATTCCTTTTGGAATTGATGTAATTATTGTGGAACCGGGAGGAATAAAGACAAACTGGGGCAAGATAGCTGCAGAGAATTTAAAGAAAACTTCGGCCAATGGAGTATATGCTGAAAAAGCAGGCCATGCAGCAGATAGACTGATGGGAATTTATGAAAGCGCTACTCTATCAGAGCCGCAAATTATTGCTGAAACAATTGGAAAAGCGCTTACTGTAAGCAAACCTAAAACGCGTTATCTTGCAGGCCATGGCGCAAGATCTTTTATCTTTATAAGACATTTTACAAGCGACCGTATGCTTGACAAATTCATGCTTAAAAAACTTGGATAAATATTTAATAATCTGTTACTCTAATTATATATTCCTTATTAATATTTTAATGAATTTTAATTGTAAAAAATACTGGCATAGTTTTGTTATTCATAATATATCTGCATTCTTATGACTTTTACTTTTTTTTGTATATATATCCGGCATATTAATCTATGCTGGATATATACACAGAGATTACTACTTTAAAGTTTTTAAACATTCTTTGACATCTGCTTTCATTCTTTTTATAATTGATTTTATCATTCCTGAAATTGGGTAATATATAAAATTTTCTTAATAGCTTCTAATTATCTTTGCAATAAAAAAAATTATTTTTCTTTTTTTAAAAAAT
>JAVBQS010000141.1:0-11898 GCA_031548835.1 Spirochaetia bacterium | reverse complement strand
TTTTATTATAGTATCAATAGAATGATAAATATAACGTAAATAAATCTTTTATACATAATTTTTTGTTTCCATGTTTGATGCTGTTATTGATGATAATATGTTTATTATTTCAATAGGAGGAGCCGGCATACCTATTTTTCTGGGAAGATTTATATTTACATATATTATCTGCATGATTATTTTTGCTGTTACCCGCAACATAAAACAGGAGACTTTTTCAAAATTTTTTTTCAGGCAAAAAGCAAGGACAAAAGAAGAAATAAGTCCCAATCAATAATATTTCAACTATCTTAAAATAAAAAATTTTATAAAAAAGGAGGGGCTGTTCAATAAGAATAAGTTTTCGAATTATTTTGCATAAAAATTCAAATCTAGTGAAAAATAGTTTGTATTTTTATGTGTAAATAATGAATAAAAAATTATTCGCAAAACTTATCTATCCTGTCATGCCTTACCATGACAGGATATTAGACAGCCCCTTCTCTCTTAAATATTTAAAATATTAATTTTATTTATACATGGGAAATTTTGAAGTTAAGCTGTAAACTTCATCTCTTATTGAAGCAAGCGCACTTTCGTTATCTACATTATCTATTACTCTTTTAATAAAATCTGCAACCATCTTCATTTCATTTTTCCCCATTCCTCTTGTTGTAATTGATGGAGTCCCTATTCTTATTCCGCTTGTAACCATTGGTTTTTGGGTATCAAAAGGTATTGTATTTTTATTGGCGCTTATACCTGCCTTATCAAGAGCAGCCTCTACAGCTTTTCCTGTAAGATTATTTTTTGATACATCAATAAGCATTAAATGATTATCTGTTCCTCCAGATACAAGAAAAAGCCCTTTGCTTATAAGTTCCTGTGCAAGCGTTTTTGCATTATCATTAACCTGCTGCATATAAATTTTGTATTCGCTTTTAAGGCATTCTCCAAAAGCTACTGCTTTGGCAGCAATAATATGCATCAAAGGCCCTCCTTGAATACCGGGAAAAATATCTTTATTAATTTTTTTTGCAACTTCTTCATTATTTGTAAGAAGATATCCGCCTCTCGGCCCGCGCAATGTTTTATGAGTTGTTCCAGTTACAATATCTGCAAATGGAACAGGAGAAGGATGAAGCCCTGTTGCAACCTGCCCTCCTATATGTGCTATATCAACCATAAGAAAAGCTCCTATCTCATCGCATATCTGTCTGAATTTTGCAAAATCTATAGTTCTTGGATAAGCGCTTGCTCCTGCAATAATCATTTTAGGCTTTTCTTTAACAGCAATTTTTCTTAACTCATCATAGTCAATCTGATGGTTTTTTGGAGAAACCTGGTAGGAAACAATATTGTAAAGAGATCCTGAAAAATTAAGAGGATGTCCGTGAGTAAGATGTCCGCCATGGCTTAAATCCATTCCCATAACTTTATCTCCTGTATTTACAAGAGCCATAAATGCAGCCATGTTAGCCTGTGAACCTGAATGAGCCTGAACATTTGCAAATTTTGCATTAAAAAGTTTTTTTATTCTTTCTATTGCAAGAGTTTCTGCAATATCTACAAATTCGCATCCTCCATAATATCTTTTGCCAGGATATCCCTCCGCATATTTATTTGTCATAACTGATCCGTCAGCTTCAAGAACAGAGGTTGAAACATTGTTTTCTGAAGCAATAAGCTCAAGATTCTTATTCTGTCTTTCCTTTTCTTTTTCAATTGCAGACCATATTTCAGGATCGCTATCTTTAAGTTTTCTTTCAAAAAATTCCATCTGTTCTCTCCTGTATATGTAAAATTTTATTACAGTAAATAAATTTATAAAAAGTTAAAATAAAACCCTGTCAGGCCGGATATATTAAATACTCTGTTTTATTTAATTCAGCCTGATATGAAAATATTACCGAAAAGAGGAGCAACATTCAAGTAAATATGTGTTGTCAAATCTTTTAAATTTATTTAATAATTGTAAGAAAATATAATTTTATCTATATTTAAGTTCAAATATAGATAAAAAATAACTATTATCTGTGCAATTTTGAATAAATTAGGGATTTTTCCGCTATCAGGGTATAAAAAAAGCTTTCCGCAAAATACGGAAAGCTTTTTATTTTTAAATTAAATTTTTATCTGTATAAAAAATTTATCTTCTTCCTTTTCTTTTAGGCTGTCTTCTTATATTTTGTGAAGGAAGAGGTTTAACCTCTTTATTTTCTTCAGTATTGGCTGTATCAGATGCAAGTTGAGACTGAGCCTCTTCTTTTACCGCTGTTTTTTCATCTGATTTTTTTTCAGCTTCGCCGCTTTTAACTTTCTTTGCTGCATTTATCCACCAGATAAGTACAGGTGATGCTATAAAGATAGAAGAATATGTACCAACAACAATACCAATTATAAGATTTAAGGCAAACATTTTTATCATGCCTGAACCAAAAATATAGATAGCAACTACAGCAAGAAGTGTTGTAAGAGATGTTATAAGTGTTCTGCTTAAGGATTGTGTAATACTTATATTAACAACTTTAACAAAATCCTTATCTCTTAAAAGAATCTGGTTTTCTCTTATTCTGTCAAAAATTACTATTGTATCATTAAGAGAGTAACCAACTATTGTAAGAACTGCTGCAATTGTTGCTGTGTTTACTTCAAACTGGAAAGCTCCGATAACTCCTACCATTACTAAAACATCGTGCACAAGAGCTGTAACAGCTGCAACAGCATAAGCAAGCTTAAACCGGAACCAGATATAAACAAGTATAAGAACAAGTGCAAGACATGTAAGCTTAACAGCCTGTCCTCCAAGAGACTGGGAAAACTGCGGCCCTACATAATCTGTTTGTTTTACAACAACATTTGCTGCTCCATATTTTTGGCCAAGAACTCTTGTAATCTCTGATGAAGCTTTTACATTAAAATCTTTGTCATCGCCATTGTTCTGCATTCCTATAATAAATTCCTGGCTTGCACCTTTTCCAACTGTTTGTATTTTTGGAGAACCAAGTTCAGAAAGAGTATTTCTTATATCAGCAATATCAATATATTTATCCTGATTTGTATTTGCACAATTAAGCACAATACCATCTGTTGTTAAATCAGTTGCATAGTTTAGGCCTATGATTGATAAAGGAACGAGCTGGCTGTTGCCTGTCTCTTCCACACTTACTCCATTAATAGCTTTCAATGCAGAAGATAAATCTGAAATTGAAGCATAATCTGCAAGAGTAAAAGAATGGTCATTCCTGTTAAGCCCGCCATTGCTTAACATTGTTAGCTGAAGAACACCATTTGCTATATTTATAACAGCTCTTTCATTTCCTGAATAAGAAACTTTTAAAACACTTTCAGCAATTTGAACCCTCATGGAGATACCTGAACGGAAATCAATTCCCAGGTTAAACCCCTCATGCATAAATGTTCCGACAAAACCGCCTATTATAACAAGTAATGATAAGGCAATTGCAGGTATTCTTACTTTGGTGAAATGGATTACTCTATTCATTTTATCCTCCAGCTGATGCTCAAATGTTTCTTGCCAAAGTAACTAAGTTTGAAATCAAAAATTAATCTTGATACAAAAAGAGCTGTGAACATTGAACAAACAATACCTACAGCAAGTGTGTATGCAAATCCCTGGATAGGGCCTGTTCCAAGCTGTGAAAGAAAGACAGCTGCTATAAATGTTGTTATATTTGCATCCATAATTGTCCAGAAAGCTTTTTTATAGCCTGCATTAATAGAAGCTTCAGGTGTTTTTCCAAGCCTTAACTCTTCTTTAATTCTTTCATAAATAATTACATTTGCATCCACAGCCATACCTACTGTGAGAATTAGACCTGCTATACTTGTCATAGTCAGTGTCATATTAAATGCTGAAAGAATTGCCAGCATAAGAAATAAATTTAAAAGAAGAGCAATATCAGCAACAAATCCTGCGCCCTTGTAATAGATAAGCATAAAAGCTATAACAAGCAAAAATCCGAGTGAAATTGCCCTAAGCCCTGTTTTAATTGAGTCTTCACCAAGAGAAGCTCCAACAGCCTGCTGGTTATCTATTTTAAGTTCAACAGGAAGGGCTGCAGTTCTTAAAACAAGAGCAAGGTCAGATGCTTCTTCTTTTCCAAAGCCAGTCATTCTAACCTGTCCGCTTGGAATTGGCTCCTGTATAACAGCGCCTGCTTTTACCCTGTCATCAAGAACTATTGCCATTGTTTTTTCTGTATTGGCAGAAGTGAGTTTATAGAAAATTTCAGCGCCTTCTTTATCAAGTGTAAAATTTATAATAGGCTTTCCTGTAAGATTGTCGCTTCCAACCTGGGCATTTACAATATGGTTGCCGTCAAGCCCTGCTTCTTCCCTTATTGCAACATATCTTATAACTCTGTCAATTCCATATTCATCTTTCTGAACAAACTCCCGCAGTACTATTCCTGCCGGAAGAATTGACGGATCAACAGGCTGGCCATTATCAGGCCTTAATGCAGCTCCTCTATGCTCATTTATATATTGCATAGCTTTTGCAGTAGCTTCATCATCAACAATATGAAAGTTAAGCCTTCCCTTTCCCATAAGAAAAGAGTTTACTCTTTCAGGATCTGCTGCGCCTGGAATTTCAATAGCAATATAATTATCGCCCTGTTTTCTAAGCACAGGTTCTGTTACTCCAAACTTATCTATTCTGTTATTAAGAATTTCTATAGCCTGATCAATTGCAGTTCTTTTTTCATCTGCTGTCGGTGTGTGGCCAAGCCTCTGCTCAAGGTTGTCCATATCTGCCTGGAGAAGAACATTCATACCGCCTGAAAGATCAAGTCCAAGCTGGAGAATTCCTTTGCCGCTCTCTTTTAGCGCAAAGATTTCTTCCCTGTAATGTGTTTCAAGTTCATTATAAACTTTACCTTCAGATCCAAAACTTGAGAGAACTTCTCCTATTGTCCATTTTGAAGGTGTTTCTGTTTTACTATTCTTATAATTAACTTTTGCTTTTTTAACAAGAAATTTGTATTCGTTGGGAACTTCGCTATTCTTATCTGTTTTGGCCATTTCCCGGATTTTTTCAAGCTCTTTTTCAGCTTTACTCATTGCATAGTTTCTTATCTGTTCTTTTGATCCTAAAGCAATATCTTTTTTATCTGCCGGCACCATAAAGTACCATTTACAGGTAGGATACAAAAAAACTCCGGCAATGACCAATACCAGAAGTATAACGAAAAATCTAGAACGTTTGCTCATTTAGTTACTCCGGTTTTGAAGTTTTAATTGTCTTTTTCCTCACTCGCTGAAGAATCGATTTTATCGCTTTTTGATTCATGTCTTTCAAGCACTGTAGCAATAGCGCTTTTTGAAAATTCAATTTTTGTATTATCATCAACTTTAAGAATAACAGTAGTGTCTTTTACAGACTGCACAACGCCTCTTATTCCGCCGATTGTAACAACTTTGTCGAATTTTTTAAGCTCAGTAAGCATTTTTTGTGTTTCTTTCTGTTTTTTATTCTGTGGTCTTATTATAAAAAAATAAAATACAGCAATTACTGCGCCAAAAGTAAGAAAGGTTGTAACCATTGACCCGCCTGCTGCACCACCTTGCATCAGCGGTAGATTACTGATTAAGCTAATCATAGAAATTTCCTTATTTAATAGTTTATTTTAAATTACAGAAAAAGTTATCATCTATTATAACAGTTAGTCAAGAATTAGTAACCAGCTGATTTATTCAAAAGTCCTGTATTTGCTTCGGGAAAGTTTGTGCCAGCATTCCTGCCATTCGGCTGAAAAGTCCCGTCCCCATTAATGGGGTAATGCTTCGCTACCCACAGGATGCTTCGCTAACCCACAGGGTGCTTCGCTAATCACAAGGTGCTTCGCTAATCACAGGGTGCTTCGCTACCCACAGGGTGCTTCGCTACCCACAGGGTGCTTCGCTAACTTCTTCGGTATTGAGAATAAATCAGCAGTTCCCAAAGATTATATCTGTACTGTTTCTGTTATTTCTTCCGGCACTTTTTGTATTCCAAGGACAAGCTTTAACTGTTCTACGCTATCTATTTTCTTTTCTGCCAATGAATTATATTTCTCAAGAACTGAATTTAACTCATTGGGATTGTTTGAATATATTGCAGAACATAGCGCTGGTTTGAAAAAACCTGCATTTAGCAATTCCATTGTTGAGAGTCTGGAATATTTTTTCTTTGCTTTTTTATCTACTACTGCAGCATTTCCATCATAGCCTACAGTAAATATAAAATCTTCCCTTGTCATATTTTAAACCCTTTTAATTTATGCCGGATAGATTATTAAAATCTATAGCTGTAAAAATCCCTGATTTAATCTTTAAACCAAACCTGATTTTTAAGATTAAAAAAGGGAATGCCCTAAATAGAACATTCCCTCCTATTTTATATATTTTTTGAACAAACAGAAAGATGATTTTACATCATTCCGCCCATTCCTCCCATGCCACCCATTCCACCAGCGCCAGGAGCAGCCGGCGCTTCTTTCTCAGGAATATCTGTAACAACACATTCTGTTGTAAGAAGAAGGCTTGCAATTGAAGCAGCATTCTGAAGAGCAGATCTTGTAACTTTTGCAGGATCTGTAATACCTGCTTTAAGCATATCTACCCATTCCATTTTAGCTGCGTCAAAACCAATTCCTTTTTTCTCATTTTTTGCTTTTTCAGCAATAACAGCTCCGTCAAGGCCTGCATTTTCAGCTATCTGTCTGATAGGCTCTTCAAGAGCTCTTTTTACTATATTAAAACCAACTCTTTCATCTTCAGGAATAGCTGACATATCTGTTTTTGTAAGAGAGTGAACAACCTGGATAAGTGTTACTCCGCCGCCGGGGATAACACCTTCTTCAATTGCAGCTCTTGTAGCAGAAAGAGCATCTTCTACTCTGTGTTTCTTTTCTTTAAGTTCAACTTCTGTAGCAGCTCCTACATTGATTACTGCAACTCCGCCTGCAAGTTTTGCAAGCCTTTCCTGGAGTTTTTCCCTGTCATAATCAGAAGTTGTATCTTCGATCTGGGCTTTAAGCTGTGCAATTCTGTCTTTAAGATCAGAAGCTTTGCCTTCGCCATTGATTATTGTTGTATTTTCTTTTTCAACTTTTATTGTTTTTGCTTTTCCAAGCATATCAAGCTCTGCATTTTCAAGCTTAAGGCCTAAATCTTCTGAAATTACCTGTCCGCCTGTAAGAATTGCAATATCTTCAAGCATTGCTTTTCTTCTGTCTCCAAAACCCGGAGCTTTTACAGCAACAGCAGAGAGAGTTCCTCTTATTGTATTTACAACAAGTGTTGCAAGAGCTTCGCCTTCAACATCTTCTGCAATAATAAGAATTGGCTTTCCTGACTGAGCTACTTTTTCCAGTATTGGAAGAAGTTCTTTCATATTGGCAATTTTCTTGTCATATATAAGAATATATGGATTATCAAGAACTGCTATCATTGTATCTCTGTTTGTAGCAAAATATGCTGAAAGATATCCTCTGTCAAACTGCATGCCTTCAACAAAATCTATATATGATTCAATTGTTTTTGATTCTTCTACAGTAATAACACCATCTTTTCCAACTCTTTCCATTGCTTCAGCAATCTGTTTTCCTATTTCCATATCATTATTTGCAGAAATAGAAGCTACCTGGGCAATTTCATTTTTATCTTTGATATTTTTTGCAATTTTTTTAATTTCTTCCACTGATATAGCCACTGCTTTATCAATTCCTCTTTTAATTGCCATAGGGTTAATACCTGCAGCAACACTTTTTACACCCTCTTTTGTAATTGAATAGGCAAGAACAGTTGCTGTTGTTGTTCCATCGCCTGCAACATCATTTGTTTTTGTTGCAACTTCTTTTACAAGCTGAGCTCCCATATTTTCAAACTGATCTTCAAGCTCTATCTCTTTTGCAACTGATACTCCGTCTTTTGTAACTGTAGGAGCGCCAAATTTTTTATCAAGAAGAACGTTTCTGCCCTTAGGGCCGAGTGTTACTTTTACAGCATTTGAAAGTTTTTCAACTCCAAGAAAAAGCTTTTTCCTTGCTGTTTCATTAAATTCTAACTGTTTAGCCATTGCTATTTTCCTTCCCTTTTACATTTATTTATGTGTTTTATTTTTTTCAATAAGAAGATACAAAGACTTTCCTAAATCATCAATATTTTATTATTCATATTTTCTGTTTTTTTTATAGCCCTAATTTAAAAAATTGCTGATTTATTCTCGACCCCGAAGCAAGCTCGCGAAGCACCCTGCCGCAGGCGGGATGCTTCGCTACTTGCCTGGAAACAGATGATTAGAGTCAATTTAATCATCTGTTACTTAATTAATTGAAAGAAATTTCACCGCTGTAATATTTTTTAGGCTGCCCTGTTTGATCTTCTGTTATAATTAATTCTCCATTTTCGCCAATTCCTTCAATAATTCCAGTAATTGCCTTGCCTTTATCTGGCAGGCTATCATAAAAAGTGACTTTTTTTCCTTTATTATAGAGTTTTTCAGAAACAATATCTTTCCACTCACTATTTTCCCAATTGTTTTTCGTAAAATTGAGAAATTTAATAAGAATATTATCCAAGTCAGGCATAATTCCTGTAAGTTTATAAATAGAAACAGCTTTTTTTCCCGGAATTTCTTCCATATTTTGTTCCCTGCAATTAAGGCCTATGCCGCATAAAATATAGCCTGAGCTGTTCTCGCACAAAATTCCTGATATTTTTTTTCCTTCTATTAAGACATCGTTCGGCCATTTTATAGAGCTTTTTATTCCAAACTCTTTTTCAAGAAATCCTGATACACAAAAACCTGCAAAAAGAGGAAAAAGAGAAAGTCTGAATTTAATATCAGAAGTTTTTATAATAATTGTAAATGTAAGGCTTTCTCCTTTTACAGAAAGCCATTTTCTTCCTTCAATGCGTCCTTTTCCGTCTGTCTGGAAGGCAGCAAGAACAACAGTTCCTGTCGGCGGGTTTTGAGAAATCAGCTTTTTTGCATCAGTCATTGTTGAAGAAGTTATTTCTTTATAATAAATCTCTGCTTTTTCAGCTATGCTGAAAGGATTTACAAGACTTAGTTTTTGCAACCCTGCGCATTTTTGTGACATCCCGAATGGCTTAGTGAAACGAGAATAAACCTGCGGACAAAGCTTCGGGACACGCTTCGCTGTCCCTGTCACAGCGCTGGATAATGAAATGTATCCCGAATCTTGTTTTACAGATTTATTTTTGTTTTTAAAGCCTATTCGGGACGCGGCATCCTTGTTTTGCTCTGCGCTTAATCGTGGCATCCATGCCACAGCGCAGGACGCGGCATCCGTGCCGCAGATAACCCCTCCGCCAAGGACAAGATCATCTTTGTAAAAGACAGCAGATTGGCCTGGAGTTATAACTGTTTTTTCTTCAAGAAAAACTGTTATTTTATTATTTTTATCAATTTGTACTTTGCATGGCTTTTCAGAAGAGTTATATCTTACCATAACATTGCATTCAACTGTTTTGCTTTTATCAAAATCAATAAACCAGTTTGTTTTTTCAATATTAAACTCTGTTTGCCCCTGTTCATCTTCTCTTCCAACAACTATACTATTTGTTTCTGCATTAACAGAAAGCACATACCAGGGACCGCTTCCAAGAGATAATCCTTTGCGCTGTCCTATTGTATAGTAGATATAGCCTCGATGTTTTCCAAGTCGATTTCCCTGGCTGTCAAAAATATACCCGGTTTTAAATTTATGCTTTAAATCAGGATTATATTGTTTAATAAAATCTCCATATTCGCCTTCGATAAAGCAGATATCCTGGCTCTCTTTAACTGATTCAAAAGAATATCCCGCCTCTTTTGCTTCCACCATAATATCTTTTTTATAGACAGTGCCCAGCGGGAATACACATCTTGAAAGAATTTCTTTTGGAAGCCTGTAAAGCATATAGCTCTGGTCTTTGGTTTTATCCACAGCTTTTTTTATAAAAAGATTTCCCTCTTTTTCTTCAATCTGGGCATAGTGGCCTGTTGAGAAAAAAATCTGTTCATCCTGAAAAATCTTTTTTTCCTGTAAAAGCTTTTCACAAACTTTTTCAAAGAACCAGGTAAATTTTATATACTCATTACAAATAACACAGGGATTTGGCGTAAGTCCTTTTAAATACTGCTCTTCAAAATCTGTTATTACTATATCATTAAATTTATCTACTGCATTTATTACATAAAATGGTATATTTTCCATTTCGCAAAGCATTGAGGCCCTGCCCAAAACTTCTTTACTGCTTGACTTAACTCCCCGGCAGACAACATGGTTGGCAGCATAAATATTGCTCCATCCTGCTGATTTAAGTTTTTTAATTGACATTCCTGAATCAATGCCGCCGCTTAATGCAAGAATAATTTTTCCTTTATTGTTTTGTTTCAAATTTAAAACTGCCATTTTGTTGTTTCCAGATTAGACCTTATGTTAGCATAATATATTCAAAAATGCATCACACAAAGACGCAGAAATGCCAAGAAAAAATAGTGATTTTACATCCCCCTGAAACAGGTTAGCCAAACGCGATTCCGAATTTTACAAAGCATTTACCAAAAATAAAACTTTAACGCGTGCAAAGTTTTACAGTGAACATCCAATTGTTCCCAACATACCTCTAAAAGGCTTCAAAGACGTCCCACGCACTTTGAATATTGATGCCCCAACACCAGAGCATAAAAAAATCTACAATGCACTGTCCGCATATTGCAAAGAATTCCCAAACGTAAAAAACTTCGTTTTCTCTGGCGGTACAGGTACCGGGAAAACATTCGTAACCCAAATTATTGCTAATATGCTTTACGATCAAAACATCAAAATTCATTACACAACCGCCTTCGCCATGGTTACTGCCTTCCAAAAATATGTGCAATCATTTGGACAAGACTCGTCCGACCTTTACACTTTTCTTGAATGCGAACTTTTAATAATAGACGACCTTGGTTCGGAACCCACAATAAAAAACATAACCCAAGAACACATCTACAACATAATAAACGAAAGATTGCTACACAACAGGCCATTTATTATTTCTACGAATCTTTCCCCGGCCGACCTCATAGAACGATACGACCAACGA
Organism: Spirochaetia bacterium; assembly: GCA_031548835.1. GTDB lineage: Bacteria > Spirochaetota > Spirochaetia > CADAEX01 > CADAEX01 > WQTU01. The sequence goes on along the minus strand of JAVBQS010000141.1, from coordinate 816 downwards.
ATAGCAAGCCGAATCCTCAACACAAAAAACTCGGCCTTAATTGAATTCAAAAGCCAAGATCTAAGAATCTAACCTAATAAAAAGCATAAAAAAGATGCACATTCCCGTTTGTTTGGTCATGCGCATCTTAATGTGTTGTTTAGTGTTGTCGCAACAATGCTTCTGCAGCTGCTACTCTTGCTGCTGCACGATCGCTTCCGGTAAAGCAAGGATGCTTATCGGCATCTATGAAAGGAAAATTTGCTTTTCCCTCATTTCCAAAATATCTTTTATAGTCTGTAGACGTGGCAACTACATACCCAGGTACACCATGCGAAGCTCCCGTTCTTCCTCTCCATTCACTCCAAAGCCTATCATAGTATGCTCTTTCAACGGCAGCAGCATGACTTTCTGCTTCTTCTGTATAGCAATGATTATCTATACAAGACTGATTACTATCACTAAGCACCGCACCTATCCCATTGTTCATTATACCCGTACAATCCGTAAAAGCATTGCAAAGGTGTTGTTTCTTGCATGATTCCGTCGAAAGGTAATGCCCATGTCCATCTTCATAGTGATTTGGACCCGTTGGACCTTCCGTATGGGCACAAAACTCTGTATGTTCACAACCGTTTATTTCATCATGACCTGTCGCTGGCCTAGTATAATCATTAACTATTGACCCTTTATGATTTGCATCACGGCTACATACTTCGTCCGTTTCTACTTCCGATAAATACTCCCATAGGCTTATTTTTTCCCTTCCCATTCTTTTATTATATATCATCTTGCCGCACGATTAATAGTTCTGTTTTTACTTATCTTTTTATTCTG
>JAVBQS010000071.1:0-10107 GCA_031548835.1 Spirochaetia bacterium | reverse complement strand
ACTTTTAGAGAAAAATATTCTATTTTGAAGTTTTTTCTCTATTTTAATTTTTCAATTTCTTGATTTTGAAATCGGCTCACATTACTATAAATTAAATCCATGTTATTTATTTCATATATAACTTGCTAATAAAATATTCCTTGACATCTGCCAATATAGGGAGAAGAATATTAATAACAGGGGGTTAATTATGCCGGAATTTTCAAATCCTTTTACTGTTAAAGATAATAATAGGATTCTTTCACATGAAGAACTTGTGAGAGCTATAAGAATGATGATTGCAGCAGAGTATGAAGCAATTCAGCTTTATCAGCAGCTTGCTGCTTCTACAGATAATAGGCTTGCAAAAAATGTTTTAATTGATATAGCAGATGAAGAAAAAGTACATGCAGGTGAATTTTTGAGACTTTTAAAAGAACTTGATCCTAATGAAGAAAAATTTTATATAGAAGGCGCAAAAGAAGTAGAAGAGGAATTTTTAAACAGAGAAGTACAGCCTGATAACTCTTCTTCTAATGGTGATCTTGGAATTGGAAGCCTTAGAAGCTAGAGGAGTATAATATTTATGAATATTTTAAAAAGAGAGCTTGCCCCTTTAAGCAGGAGCGCATGGGATTTAATAGATGAAAATGCAAAAGCTGTTCTTAAATCAAATTTATCAGCAAGAAAGTTTATAGATGTAGACGGCCCCAAAGGTATTAACTGTAATTCTTTAAACCTCGGCAGGCTGTCTAAAACATTAACGCAAGATAAAAATGATGTTCAATATAGCACATACATGGTTCAGCCTTTGGTTGAAAGCAGGGTAAATTTTTCACTTAGTGTGGAGGAGCTTGATAATATTGAAAGAGGCGCGCTTGATATTCAGTTTGACCCGCTGATAAATGCTGCTTTAAATATTGCCCTTTTTGAAGAAAATGCAATTTATAAAAGCTTAAAAGATGGAAATATAAAAGGAATATATGACTCTGCAGAAAACAGCGCTATTCCAATGAAACTTGAAAATAATTCAATTATTGATTCTATTTTTGAGGGACAGCAGATACTTCTTTCCTGCGGAGCAGGCGGAAAATCTTATTTAATTGTAAATAAAGAGCTGTGGAAATTTATGTCGCACCCTCTTACAGGCGGCAATTCTTTTATTAAACTTATTGAAAAACAGATTAAAGGTAGTGTAATATATTCCAATGTTGTAAAAGGAGCAATTCTTGCTTCAGCAAGGGGAGGAGATTTTATTCTTACTCTTGGACAGGATTTTTCAGTTGGATATAATCACCATACTGAAAAAGAAATTTCTCTTTTTATAATGGAATCTTTTACTTTTAGGGTAGTATCGCCCGAGGCTCTTGTAACTTTTACATTTTAATTTAAAGCAGGTTATGATGTGGCTGATCAGAGGATAGTCCCTAACCGGATTGATCTTGAAACAACCTACAGGGATCATGAAGAAACCTATTATCTTGTTGTAAGAGATTTGGCGCGGAAAATTGAGCAGGAACTTGCTTCCAGGCAAATCCGCGCTTCAATTAGATTTAGGGTAAAAACTTTTGAAAATTATTTTAAAAAAGTTGTCTTGCGTCTCAGGGAAAGAACTCATAATGATAAAATTTTAATAACAGATATTCTTGGTATAAGAATTATTTGTCCTTTTCTTGAAACATTAAAAGAAGTTGAATCAATTATAAGAGAGCTTTTTTCAATTGTTGAAGTTGAAAATAAAGGCAATATCCACTCTTTTAGAGAATTCGGCTATGAATCAACCCATATATTAATTAAATTGCCTGCTTCTGAAATAGATCCTACAGGCGAACCTTTGGATTGCGCTGAAATACAAATAAGAACAATACTTCAGGATGCCTGGGCAGAGGTTGAGCATGAACTTGTATATAAAGCAGGTTTTAATCCTTTTGACCGGCCTTTAAAGCGTAAGCTGGCTGCTGTTAATGCCAATCTTACACTGGCAGATATTATATTTCAGGAAATCAGGGATTATCAGAAAAAACTTAAAAATGAGCTTCATCACCGGCAGCAGAATTTTTCAGAAATAGTTACAGAAAGGATTCTTTCTCTTAATGCAGAAAATGATGAGTTTAAAAAATTTATAGACAAAACAAATGAGGAAGGTAAAGAATCTTCTGATAATGAATTATCTGACCTGTCCTCCATTAGCCTTGATGATCTCTTGCTGCAAGGCCTTCTTGCACACAATAATAAACAATACAAGCTTGCAATTAAAATATATACACTACTTCTGCAGCAGGATAATGCAGAAATAAAAGTCCTTGTTTATGTCCACAGAGGATTGGCTTTTTTTGCTGAATCATGTTATGAAGAAGCTCTTGATGATTTTTCCAAAACTTTGGCTATTAATCCTCAGAATGCAAAAACATTATATTTGCGCGGAATAACATATAGAATGCTTAAAAATTTTCCCGCAGCGCTTGAAGATTTACGCAAAGCAATATCTCTTGATCCATATCAGCCTGATTTTTGGTTTGCAAAAGCGCAGCTCTATTTTCACTCAGGTGATTATCTTGCAGCACGGCAGGATATGGAAGCTGCTTTAAAACTTGATTCCCAGTCCAAAGACTATAACCATTTTATGCAGCTTCTCCAGGAAAAAAATCATTTATAAATAGATAGTTTATGTTAAAGCTGGGGCTATTATAAATTACGGCTTTAAGATTTCTGCTGCTGTTATTATATTTTTATCAGGATCTAAAAATTTAACCATTTTTATTCCTTCTTCATAAAATTCTGTCTCTTCTTTTATTTGTATATCTTGTGAATCAAGGAATTTTCTGAATTTTTCAATATTATCAACCCCTAATGTTACAAAATCATTTGTAGGCATGCGCTTGTCTGAATCCCATTTATTAAGAGCAAAATAAACTGTATGAAGGCCGGGAACAGAAAGTTCAACCCAGTTTTTTGAAAAAGATCCCTGTTTAAATCCAAGAATTTTAGTATAAAAATGGAGGGATTTTTCCATATCTGTCACCCATACAAATGTGATTATATTTATATATTTATATTCCATATATAAAATAATAACTTTATATATTTATTTCTTCAAGGATAAAAGATAATAGACCTGTTCGATACTCTGTTGAAAGTCATTTTGTGAACAGCAAATAAGTAGTAATTTGGCTGCAATGTATCATTTTTTAGGTTATCGAACAGGCCTAATTAAGAAAACAAAATTATAACTTACAACTTCTGCTTGATTTACGGCTCTTATTTATTTTTTTCATCTTCCTTTATTGCAAACTGGTTTATTGCTTTTTCAAGTATATAAATACCTTCGCTATTTTGGCTTGCAATATTATTTACTTCTCCAGCTACTGTTGATATCTGCTTTGCATGTGAAGATATGCTGCCTGTCTGCGAAATAACATCTTTACTTATTTTTGATAGATTTTCACAAACTTCTGTTGTTTCTGCTGCTTCGTTTTTCATAAAAGCTGCCCTGTCTGCAACCATATTTGTAAGTTCATTTGATTTATGCAGGCTGTCAAGAATTTGCTGTGATCCAAGCCGCTGTTCAGCCATTGAATTTTTTATGTCTGATACAGCGCCGTCAATATGGTGAATAATTGAGCTTGTATCTGAAAAAGATTTTTCAACTAATTGTGAAATTTTTGCAATATCAGTAATTCTTTGATTAATTGCCTGAAGCGTGGTTTTTGAACTTTTTGCCTGTTCTGCTGTTGTTTCTGCAAGTTTGCGAATTTCAGTCGAAACTACATTAAACCCTTTTCCAGCTTCGCCGGCATGAGCAGCTTCTATTGCAGCATTCATTGCCAGAAGGTTTGTCTGGTCTGCAACAGCTGCTATTATTTCATTCATTTTAAGAAGAGCTGCTGAATCGTTAGATACCTGTTTAATCTCTTCCGAAGATTTTATAATATGGCTATGTTCTGTCCTGGAACTTTTTACAAGATTTGCTACGCTATCTCCAAGAACTGTAACATTTTTATCAATTGACTGGATATTGGCTGTCATCTCTTCTATTGCAGAAGATGATACGGAAAATTGCCCAACCTGTTCATGAATCAGAGAATTAAGAGAATCAATTCCGTTATTTATTTTTGAAACAGATGTAACAGTTTTTTGCACCATATCAGCCTCATTTCCTGCGTGTCTGTTTACCTCTTCTGCAGATTTTACAATTTCTTTTCCTGACTGCATTGATTTTTCCATCATCTTATTTAATTCCTGGCTTTTTCTAAGAATAACGCCAAAAGAATTTTTAACATTAAGAATAAGAGTGCTTATATTTTTATTGATAGAATTAAATCCTTTTGCAAGCTGTGATGCTTCCTTTGTTGTATAATCAGGAAATGTTCCGGAAAAATCGCCTTTTGCCATAACGCCTGAAAGTGTTTCAAGATTTTTAAATGGCTTAACAATAAGAATAGAGAGAACTGCTGAAATTATTGCTGAAATAATAAGAAATATTATTGAAACCAAAACTGTTCGTAAAAGTATTTTGTCTGCTTCTGCATAAATAACTTTTACAGGAATAGTTGTTATTAAAATCCAGTTTGATCCGGGAATTTTTGAGGAATATATTAACAATTTTCTATTTATTTCTGAAAAATTGTCAGAACTCAATATAGACTGTTTGTATGAAGCAAGTCCTGTCTCATCAAAATAATTTTTACTCATTACAGCATTAATATCAGGATGGGTAATATATAAACCTGAACTATTAAGAAGAAAAGTTTCTCCATGGGAAGCTTTTGATTTTTCTTTAAGAAGATTGACTAGCGAATCTACAAACACATCCATTGCTATTACACCAATATCTTTTCCATTTTCATCATAGGCAATTGCAGAAAGGCTTACAACAATCTGTTTTGTAGTTGCATCTACATAAGGTTCTGTAAAAACAATTTTTCCATTTGCTTCTTTTGCATTTATAAACCAGTCTCTCTTTGTGTTATCCCAATCATTATCAGGAATCCAGCCATCGCTAAAAACAGCAATTCCGCCCTGGCTATTCCATGGCCTGTTGTTTGTATAATAAAGACTGAAAACATCTGGAACTGTGGCTGCCATTCTTGCCAGAAATTCTTCCAGTTCTTTTTTATCTGAATATTCTTCAATACCTATTTCTGTATGCTGTAATAAGTGTGAATACTCATTTAAGGAAGAGACAACCATATCTTTTAAATGGCTGATAACTTCTTCTGTGTTTTTCCCTATTTCATTATAGGATATTGATCTTATATTTTGAACAAACATTACTGATAATGCTGTTGAAATAATTATTATTGATCCAATACATACAATTAAAAAAATAAATAAAAGAGAAATTTTTGATTTTTTCATACTGAATTATATTATATTTGTTGTTTTGTTGTTATGTCAAATAATGCTTTTAAGTAACTAATATTCTGATTTTTATGGAAGTATAAATAGTTAGTTTATAAAGAAAATATTTTTTCCATAGATTATAATTAAAAAATATAGTAGCTTTTTGTAAAGCTTAAACAATAATTTCTCGATAGTTTTAAAAATATTTGAAATTATTTTAATAAAAAATAATTTCAAATAATAATTATAGAGATTTTTTATAATATGTAATTAAAAATTCAATCTTAAATATATATTTTTTAAAGAGGAAAGAAATGAAATTATCAAAGAAAATAGCATTATACATAGTAATATTGGTTCTATTTATTTCTGTGGGATTAGGTTTAACTTCTATAGGAATTGCATACAATGTTGTAAATAAAATGGCAGAACAGTCTATGTTAAATCAGGCTAAATCAGGCGCAGATCTTGTTTATGAAACAATAAATGCCCAACTTAGCATAATACAGGAACTTGCAACACGCGCCAGAACACAGACAATGGACTGGAATATACAGCGCACAAGCCTTATGCCTGATATTGACAGGCTTGGGTTTATGGATTTTGGAATTGTAGGGCTTGATGGCGTAGCAAGATATATTAAAGAAGATACAACTGCAAATCTTGCTGACAGAGATTATATAAAGAAAGCTCTTGCCGGAAATCTGGTAATATCTGATGTTATTATAAGCAGGGTTATTGGAAAACCTGTTGTTATTTTTGCTGCTCCTATTATGGTAAATGGAGATGTAAAAGGTGTGCTTATTGCAAGAAGGGATGGAAATGCATTAAGTAATATGACAAATACAATGGGGTTTGGAAAAACAGGATATGCTTATCTTATTAACAGCAAGGGTACTATTATTTCGCACCGGGATAGCAATCTTGTAATGAACCAGTTTAACCCTCAGGAAGAGGCAAAAAAAGATAAATCTATTCAATCTATTGCAAATGCGTTTACTACAATACTTAAAGAAAAAGAAGGTATGACTGTTTATAACTTTAACAAAACAACTGTTGAGGCAGGTTTTGTTCCTGTAAAAAACATAGATTGGATATTTATTATCACAATTGAAAGAAAAGAGCTTTTGGCCGGAATTTATAATCTTATAATTTTTGCCTCTTTAAGCACTTTTATTTTTATTTTTCTGGGAGCATTTATTGCCCTGTTTATGGGAAGATCAATTTCAAAGCCAATATCTGCAATAATTCCTGTTCTTGAAGATGTCTCAAGAGGTAATTTAAAACAAAAGGTAGCAATAACTTCAAAAGATGAAATTGGTACAATGGCTGCAGCATTTAATCAGTCTGTTGAAGGTTTGGCGCAAATGGTTTCAACTGCCAAGGAATCAACTGTAAAACTGGATAGTATGGCAAATAATCTTTCAGATCAGATGACTAAAACAGCTACATCAATGGATAATGTAACTTCAAATATTACAAACTTAAAAGAACAGACAATAAGTCAGTCTGCTTCTGTTACAGAAACTACTGCCACTATGGAAGAAATTAAAAATCATACTGATAAATTAAATAATCTTATAGGAAATCAGGCTTCTGCTATTAGCGAGTCATCAGCTGCAGTAGAAGAGATGGTTGCAAATATCAATTCTGTTACTGAAATACTTAATAAAAATGCAGCATCAATGCAGGAGCTGCTTAAAGCATCAGAGCTTGGCAAAACAGAAATTCAGAAAGTGACAGAAACAATAAAAACTATTGAATCTGATTCTGAAGGCCTCATAGAAGCAAGCAATGTTATACAAAATATTGCAAATCAGACAAACCTTTTATCAATGAATGCTGCAATAGAAGCTGCCCATGCCGGTGAAACAGGAAAAGGTTTTGCTGTAGTTGCAGAAGAAATAAGAAAACTTGCAGAAAGTTCTGCTGTACAGGGAAAATCAATCAGTAATGTTTTGAAAAATCTTAAAGAAAGAATAAATAATGTTACAGGTGTTTCTGACAAAGCCCAGATGCAGTTTGCTCAGATATTAAATCTTTTGACCCAGGTGCAGAATCATGAAGTTGTTATTAAAAATTCAATGGATGAGCAGAGCGCAGGAAGTTCACAGGTTCTTGATTCAATAAAAAAGATAAATAATATAACTGCCCAGGTAAAAGATGGTTCTATCCATATGTTGTCAGGTACTAATGAAGTTCTTGATGAGATGAGGCGTGTCACAAATATAACAGTTGAAATGAGCGATGCTATGGATCAAATGACAGACAGCATGGAAAATATTAACTCTGCAGTTCAAAATATAAGTAAAATTACGCTTGATACCAAAGCAAATATAGAAAGATTATCTGATGAGGTAGATAATTTTATTGTCTAAAGCATAATCTATTTAGACAAAAGAGATTAGCCTCTGCAGGAGATAATTTATGAGGAAAATATACTTAACAACATTTATTACTATTTTTTGCATATTATTTTCCGGATGTGCTGGAAAAAAAGAGAGTTCAGGCAAAATTCATTTATATGCAAGTATTTTGCCCCAGAAATATTTTATTGAAAGAATAGGCGGCGATAAAGTAAGTGTCGAAATTATGGTAAAACCTGGGCAAAGCCCTGCAACTTATGAACCTACTCCTGACCAAATTATAAATCTTGGCAATGCTAAACTTTTTTTTATAATAGGTGTGCCGTTTGAAAAACAGTTTATCTCATCAATAAGAGCAACAATGAAAAATCTTACTTTGATTGATACTTCTTTAGGAGTAAAGAAAAGATATTTAGAAGAACATAGTCATGGAGAAGGGGAAGATATAGAAAATCATGAAGGTTCAGAAGATCCTCATATCTGGCTTTCTCCGCTTGCTGTTAAAATACAGGCAAAAAATATTTTTAATTCCCTGTCAGAAGTTGACCCTGAAAATAGTGAATATTATAAAAAAAATCTGGAAAATTTTCTTTCAGATCTTGATACTATTCATAATGAAATTGAAAAAGATCTTGATCCTTTTAAAGGAAGGACAATTTTTGTATTTCATCCTGCATTTGGGTATTTTACAGATGAATTTGGCCTAAATCAGGAATCTATTGAGACAGGAGGAAAAGAACCGGCTCCTGCAACTATGATAAAAATAATAAACCATGCTGTAGAAGAAAATATAAAAGTTATTTTTGTCCAGCCTGAATTTTCAAAGAAAAATGCAGAAACAGTTGCAAATGCAATTGGAGCAAAAGTTGTTGTGCTTAATCCTTTAAGTCCTGATTATATAAATAATTTAAGAAAAATTGCAGAAGAAATTAAAAAATCAATGATTGAGTAATTATAATACCTCAGTCTTAAATATTTTCCAAAAAATTATTTTATCTCACTTATAAATAAAAAATAATATAAAAACATTGACATTTTTTATTTATTTAGTTAGTTTTAACTAATTTTATTTAATAAAGCTAAAATTAATAGTTTGAGGCAATAATTAAAGAATATTATATGAATGTTTTTATTCACCATATTTATGAATACAAAAAAGGCTTAAGAAGACTGGTTCTGTTTACAGGTAATTCAAAAGATAGAAATCTTATTTTAGATAAATTGGAAAAACATGGGATCAATTACATTATAAAAGATGTTTCTGATAAAAAAATTAATGTTTTTTTCGGATCAGAAGATTGTATTAATGTGCTTTTGTCTTTCAAATCTCTTGAGCTTGATAAATTATCAGATTATGAAGATTTTATTTTAGGTATAATGCTGGGCTATGATGTTCTGCTTCAGTGTGAAAGATATATAAAAAGAGTAAAAATAAAAGAAAGGAGTGAGTTATGCCGACTGTATATAGCAAACAGATAAAGAAAAAATTCCAGGCAGGGGATAACTGTGAATGTTTTGATAACGGGAATTGCAAATATAAGAAAGAAGTTGAGAAAATAAATAACAGCATTAATTTATATGATAAAAAATTCCTTTTGGTAGGCGGCAGAAAAAATATTATAGATTGCTGTAAACAAATTGTCAGCGCAAATGGGGGATTTTTTGAACATCATGACGGCGGTATGGAAAATTCAAAAAAAAGATTATCAAATGCTGCTGTTAAAGCAGATATTATAATTTGTGCTCTTGATTGTGTAAGCCACGGAGCCTGTAGATCAATGAAAAAAATCTGCAAAAAAGAAAATAAAAATATTATTTATTTGAGAGATGCTGAATTTAAAAATTTTAGCGAAAGATTTAAAAAAACATCTTAAAGGAGTCTATAAAATGATTGGTATAATTTATGGTTCTTCAACAGGTAATACTGAAAATGCAGCAACTGTGATTGCAGAAAAAATTTCAGGCAGTGTAATGAAAAATATTACTGAGGTTGACAAACTGTTTGTTGAAAGCTGTTCATCGCTTATTCTGGGAACTTCCACCTGGGGTTCTGGAGAATTACAGGATGACTGGGCAGAGGGAATTAATATTATTAAAAGTTCTAATCTTAAAGGAAAAAAAGTCGCATTGTTTGGGCTTGGAGACCAGGAAAGCTGGGGAGAATCTTTTGTAGATGCAATGAGCTATCTTTATAAAGCTGTAATTGAACAAGGCGGAGAAATAACAGGCATGTGGAGTACAGAAGGTTATAATTTTTCCAATTCTATCTCAATAATTGATGGTAAATTTGCAGGTCTTGTTCTTGATGAAGATAATCAAGCGCAGCTTACAAAAGAAAGAATTAATAAATGGGTAAGTCAATTGGATATAAAATAAGATAAATCATAAGTTTATACGCCTGTTTGATAACTTAAAAAAT
>JAVBQS010000182.1:0-10169 GCA_031548835.1 Spirochaetia bacterium | reverse complement strand
TACCCACTATAATATTATAAATAACGGATTTTCTATTGGAGAGCGCCAGAAATTTACAACAGCAGAAAAGCTTTGTCTTCCTGTCCCTCTTTTCCACTGTTTTGGAATTACTCTTGGAGTTATGGCAATTCTTACACATGGTGGAACTCTTGTTATTCTTGAAAATTTTGATCCGCTTTTGGTGCTTGCTTCTATACAAAAAGAGAGATGCACTGCTCTTTACGGCGTTCCTACAATGTTTATAGCAGAGCTTAACCATCCTATGTTTAATATGTTTGACCTCTCAAGCCTGCGCACCGGCATTATGGCAGGTTCCCCATGCCCAATGGATGTTATGCGTAAAGTAATAGACAAAATGTATATGAAAGATATTACAATTGTTTTTGGGCTTACAGAATCTTCTCCAGGAATGACCCAGACAAGAGCTGATGACCCTGTTGAAAAAAAAGTTGCAACTGTAGGCACAGAATTTGATGGAGTGGAAGTAAAGGTGCTTGATTCTGAAACAGGAAATGAGTGCCCTCCTGATGTTCCGGGCGAACTTTGCTGCAGGGGATACAATGTGATGAAAGGCTATTATAAAATGCCTGAAGAGACAGCAAAGGTTATTGATAAAAATGGATGGCTTCATTCAGGAGATCTTGGCGTTAAAGATAAAGACGGATTTTTTTCTGTTACAGGAAGAATCAAAGATATGATTATCCGCGGGGGAGAAAATATCTATCCGCGCGAAATAGAAGAGTTCCTCTATCTTATGAAAGGAATAAAAGATGTACAGGTTGCAGGAATTGCTGATGAAAAATACGGCGAGGTTGCAGGAGCATTTATTATTCTTGAAGAAGATACCAAGCTTACAGAAGAAGATGTAATTGATTACTGCAGAGGAAAAATTTCCCGTTTTAAAATTCCTCAATATGTATTTTTTATAGATTCATTTCCAATGAATGGAAGCGGAAACATCCAGAAATACAAGCTGCGGGAGATGGGCAATGAGCTTGTTAAAAAGAGGAGAGAAAAGTGAACGATAGTGCAAAGATGATTGCAGAAAGGCTTAAAGGCCTTCGTGAAATTATGGATGTCTCTGTTGAAGAAGCTGCTTCAACATGCGGGATAACAGTTGAAAACTATGTTGAATATGAAAAAGGTGAAAAAGATATACCTGTAAGCGTGCTACACAGCATGGCTCATGCATATAATTTTGAACTTACATCGCTTCTAACAGGGGGCGAACCTCTTATGACAAGTTACTCTGTAACAAGAAAAGGACGGGGAATTGCTGTAGCCAGAAGAAAAAGCTATAAATACCAGTCTCTTGCAGGCAATTTTAAAGGAAGAAAAGCAGAGCCATTTATAGTTACTGTGGAACCCAAGGAAAAAGAAGATTTAACTTTACATGGCCACAATGGGCAGGAGTTTAACTATATTCTTGAAGGAAAGCTGATGATTATAATTGACAAAAAAGAGCTAGTTCTTGAAGAAGGTGATTCTATCTATTTTGATTCTACAAAACCGCATGGAATGAAAGCGCTGGGTGGAAAAAATGCAGTTTTTCTTGCAGTAATACTGGAATAGGAGCTTTTGATGTCAATAATTGAAAAACTTACAACAAAACTTGATTTTACCTCTTATGAAGATTTTAATAAAAATTTCAGGGTGAAAGTGCCCGAAAATTTTAATTTTGCCTATGATGTTGTTGATGTTCTTGCACAAGAGCAGCCAGATCTTAAAGCAATTGTATGGACAAATGAAGATGGTGATTACAGAGAATTTACTTTTGCTGAGATGAAAAAACAGAGCGATAAAACTGCTGCATTTTTTTCTTCGCTTGGAATAGGCAGAGGCGATATAGTAATGCTTATTCTTAAAAGAAGATATGAATTCTGGTTTTCAATACTTGCACTTCATAAGCTTGGCGCTGTATGTATTCCTGCAACACATATGCTTTCTTCCGAAGATCTTATTTACCGAAATAATGCTGCAAGTGTTAAAATGATTGTTTCTGTGGATAGCGAAGAGGTTGTTAAAAATATAGAACTTTCGAGAGAAAAATCTCCAGAACTTAAAACAGTTGTTATATGCGGAAAGGAAAGAGACGGCTGGATTAATTTTAATAAAGGAATAGAAAATGCTCCTCCATTTAAAAGGCCAACAGGCGAAGCTGCATCTGTAAATAGCGACACATCTCTTTTGTATTTTACATCAGGAACAACAAGCCATCCCAAGATGGTAACACATGATTTTACATATCCGCTTGGCCATATTGTGACAGCATATTTCTGGCAAAAAGTAAAAAAAGGCGGCCTCCATTTTACAGTTGCAGATACTGGCTGGGGAAAAGCTGTATGGGGCAAAATCTATGGACAGTGGATTTCTGAATGCACAGTTTTTATCTATGACTATAGTTCAAAATTCAATCCTGCGCTGCTTCTTGAAATGATAGGAAAATATAAAATAACATCATTCTGTGCCCCCCCTACTATATACAGATTTATTATAAGGGAAGATCTTTCTAAATATGATTTATCTTCTCTTGAACACTGCTCAACAGCAGGCGAACCTCTTTCTGATGAAGTATATAATGCATTCCATAAACTCACAGGGCTGCGGCTTACAGAAGGTTTTGGACAGACAGAAACAACATTATCGCTTGCAAATTATGAGTGGATGGATATGCGCCCGGGATCAATGGGAAAGCCTAGCCCAAGCTATCATGTAAGCCTTTTAAGCGCCGATAATGTGCCTTGTGAAGATGGAGAGATTGGAGAAATTGTAATAAATATAGAAGAGGAAAGGCCATCAGGTCTTTTTACAGGATATTATAGAGATGAAGAAAGAAAAAATGCAGTTATTACAAATGGTATTTACCATACTGGCGATATGGCATGGAGAGATGAAGCAGGCTATTACTGGTTTGTTGGAAGATCAGATGATGTTATAAAATGTTCAGGCTATAGAATCGGCTCTTTTGAAGTAGAAAGCGTTCTTATGGGACACCCTGCTGTAGTTGAGTGCGCTGTAACAGGAGTTCCTGATGATATAAGAGGGCAGATTGTTAAAGCAACAATTGTGCTTGCAAAAGAATATAAGCCTGGAAATGAAGAACTTGCAGAAGATATAAAAAGATATGTAAAAAAAGTGACAGCTCCCTATAAATATCCAAGAATTATTGAATTTGTTGATGAGCTTCCAAAAACAATAAGCGGAAAAATAAGAAGAGTAGAATTAAGAGAAAAAGATAAATAATTATTTAAAATTGATATATCTATGTTTATCTGATAAAAACCTATCTATTTTTAAAAGATAGGTTTTTTTGTTTCCAAATTTTAGCTTTGTAGTATATAATAGGACTCTGAAAAGGCGAGAGAGTATGTTCCGGCTGCCTCTTGTCTATATATGGCTTTTTTCACATCTAATGGGATAATTGTGTCTCTTAATAATTGAAGCATTGTTAAATGCATGCTTGTAATATCACATTAATGACAGAAATAATTACTGATGGTAAAATAATAAAAGTTTATATCAGTTATTCTGAAGAAGCAGTAAATAAGTTAAAAAGTGTTGGCGGCGGATGGTGGAGCCCTGAGCAAAAAGCATGGCTATTTCACTACAGCAGCGAAAAGAAAGAAATTCTTTCCTTGATGTTTCAGACAAGATGCAAAAGCGAAAACTCATTTATAAAAGTTGTTTCAAATAATTCTCATACTGATATTTCTGACAAAGAGTTTTATAACAGGATATTAAAATCTCTTAATAATAAAATTGTTTTGTGGGGATATAGCAAATCAACAATAAAAGCATATATGAGTCATATTGAAAATTTTTTTAATTATTGTAGCGCAGAAAAAATAACTCCTGAACATTGTTCAGCTAATCAATATATTCTCAGACTTACTAAAGAGAAAAATCTTTCCAGAAGTTACATAAACCAGTTTATATCAGCTGTAAAATTTTATTTCTCAAGTTATACCAATTTATATAAAGAAAGCAGTGGAATCAGAAGAATAAAAAATGAATTCAGACTTCCTTGCGTGTTTAGTAAAGAAGAAGTTTCAAAACTGCTTGGTGCTGTGACTAATCTTAAGCATAAGACAATTCTTGCATTAATCTATTCATCAGGGTTGAGAATAAGCGAAGCTGCAAAGCTCAGGATAGAAGATATTGACAATGACAGGATGAATATACTTATAAGACAGGGCAAGGGAAGAAAAGACAGAACTACAATATTATCAAAAAAAGCTGCTTCTATGATAATGTCTTATAGAAAAATATATCACCCTGTAGGTTGGCTTTTCCCTGGGGAAAATCACAGCAGGCATATAAGTGAAAGAAGCATAGAAGCTGTTTTTATTAGAGCATTGGCAAAAGCTGAAATTGAAAAAGATGCAACAGTTCATACATTAAGACACTCTTTTGCAACTCACCTATTAGAGAATGGCACAGATATTAGATATATCCAGCAGCTTCTTGGTCATAGTAATATTAAAACAACAACTATATATACTCATGTATCCAGTTGGAAAATTAATAATATTAAAAGCCCTCTTGATAATTGATTTCAGTGAAGAAATTATTTTTTAATTAGGATAAAATTTCGAAATATAACTCTTATTATTACTATTGGGGATTATATCCGAATATATGCGGATATAGATTCATGTTTTGAGATATGAAGTTATATAACGGTAATATTTTTGACCATCATAATTATACGAATAAAAACGGGATAAAAGAATAGGTGTTAAAAATAAAAGCTAAATAGCGTAGAATAAGAGTTATGCGACATTCTTTTGAGCTTAATTGTAGGTTTTACTGGATAAAGTTTTTTATAAAATATTTATTTAAATAAATTAAACAAATAATCATTTTTAAATAGCAAATATATGTATTTTGGTTTCGTAAATGAAAATAATAAATTAATTTTGAGATAATAATTTTGTAGATACGAGCCTATTATGTTTATGAGAATTTTTTTAATTAAACATTATTTTATATCTAAGAATTGATAAATCCTTGAAAGTAATGATGAATAAAATGGTTTAGAACCATAATAAATCGTTAAAACATAATGTTTAAAAACTAAATTAAGAATTGCTTTGATTATGGATTATTATAAAACCTAAGTGTAATTTAATGTTTAAATTATTTATAAAAATGAAAAGAAGCGGAGATTTCCATCTCGCGTCTTTTCATTATACGGTTCATTTTTAATTTATCAAGGCTAAACCCTGCGGGCTCGCTCCGCTCGGTCTTGACAAATTAAAAAGTGAACTCGTACCTGCACCTCCGGTGCGAGATGGAAAAGTCAACCGTCTCGCATACATTAATTTACGGAGGTACATTATGTACACTTACAAATCATTAGAGTATGGCTATACTCCAAAATTAAGTAAAGAAGGAGTATTCATTTTAAGGCGTTTAGCATGGTTTAAAAAACAGCCAATGACTAAAACATTAGATCAATTAGTCCTTAATGCTGTACAAAAAGTAAATATAAAAAAATTATGTTCAGCATGTAAAGGAACAAAAGATCAATGTTTCCATTGTGTAATAATGGAAGGGGTGGCCACCCAGGAAGGCAAGTCCACCCCCAAGACGTAACGGCTTAATTTGTAAATAGGGTAGTAAAACTTACTATTCTATTTACATTATTAATACATATTCAATATTCAGGACGCTTCAATAAAAGAATAAAAAAATAAAAAAGTGATGGGACTGGATGGTAGCAAAAGAACGTCGCATAACAGCGTGTATACGCAGACGCTCCCTTCGGTCGCTGGCCTGCGTTCGGCTAGGTCAGCGACGCTTCCCACGCCTCACTCCGGCACATTTGGCAGCAGCGGTCTTGCTTCGCAAGCCCTTATAAGCTGCTGCCAAACGTCGTATACACTCCGTACGTTAGGCGAAATTGCCCTAAACTTTTCTCTAGCTATTGCAGAAGGGAATTGGTGAATTTTATTCAAATGTAAATACTTGTCATAATTGGAAGGAGGAAAAGATGAGCATGGATGATCCCAAAAAAATTGCAGAAATGTATGTAAAAAATGATAAATTATCAACAAGAATAAATATACATAAATTTAGCACAAATAAATATGGTTGGTATAATTGGGTTTTTGATCAATATAAACTGGATGAAAATATTATTGTTTTGGAAATAGGTTGTGGAAATGGAGGCTTGTGGATCGCGAAGGAAAAAGAAATATCGAATAAAATGAATATCATTCTTACAGATATTTCTCCTTTGATGATTGAAAAGACAAAAGAAAAACTTAATGGAAATAACATATTCTCATTTCAGGTAATGGATATACAAAACATACCGTTTGAAGATGAAAATTTTGACATAATCATCGCAAATCATATGTTATATCATGTGCCTAATTTAGTGAAAGCTTTGTCTGAAGTAAAAAGGGTTCTAAAAAGCGATGGATATTTTTATTCAACAACAATAGGAAAAAACCATTTAAAAGAATTACAAAATGTTTATAAAAATTATGAAGATCAAGTAAAGTTCAATTATTCATATGAATGTTCATTTTTATTGGATTATGGAGAAAGCATATTAAAAAACTATTTTAGAAGAATTGAACAAAAGCGTTATATAGATTTTCTTGAAGTAACAGACGTCAACGCTATAATGGATTATATAGTTTCATACAATGAAGTACCAAAGGAAATTATGGATGAAATATATCAAAAAGTAAAAAAAGAAATAGAAGAAAAAGGAATGTTTAAAATAGAGAAAGATTCAGGTATATTTATCTGCAAAAAATAAAGTACGGGCAACTTCGCCTAACAAGGTGTATACGCATCGCGCCCGAAGGGCGCTCGGCCTGCGTTCGGCTAGGTCACTTCGTTCCCACGCCTCACTCCGGCACATTTGGACGGCGCGCAAGCCTGCGGCTTGCTTTATAGCGCCGTCCAAACGTCGTATACACCCGGAACGTTATACGACATCCCAAAAAAAGGTATTTATATGAAGAGAAGATATAATAAAACCGTAAAAGAATTGATAAAAGAATTTATTATTGAGTTTAAACCGCCTAAAGATAATTCTTTTCTTGAAAGAGAATTTCTTAAAGATGGTGGGTATTTCACAAGAAAAGAAATTGTAAAATGGTTTGAAACAAAATATCCGGATATAAAAATAGGAACTATTTCTGCTCATTTACTTATGTTGGCAACTAACGCTCCAAGCAGAATTCATTATAATATTCACGATAATGGAAATGAAGACATCCTTTTTCAAATTAATAAAGATACTTTTAGATTGTATGATAAAGAAAATGATCCTGAGCCTATTTATAAGAAAAGTACAGATAATGGTTCTAAAAACTTAATAGATGAAAGTGATGAAGAAGAAACAGAAAGTCAGGAATTTGCGTATGAAAAAGATCTCCAGAATTTTCTCTCAAAAAACCTTGAATTAATAGAGCCTGGTTTAAAACTGTTTGAAGACGATGGAATTAATGGAATAGAGTTTCCTGCTGGTGGAAGAAAAATTGATATTTTGGCATTGGATGAAAATGAAAATTATGTTGTAATAGAACTAAAGGTTTCTAGAGGATATGATAGAGTCGTAGGGCAATTATTAAGATATATGGGATGGATTGAACAATATCAAGCTGATGAAGGGCAAAAAGTAAGAGGAATGATAATCTGTAAAGAAATTACCCAAGATTTGGTATTTGCTTGTTCACGAATTAATGATATAGAACTTTTTGAATATGACCTTTCGATAAAGCTTAATAAGAAAACCAAACTGAAATGGGACGTCGTATAACAGCGTGTATCCACAGACGTTCGCTATGCTCACTGGCCTACGTTCGGCTAGGTCACATTCTTTCCCACGCCTCACTCCGGCACATTTAGTTCGGCCTGCAACACTCGCAGGCTCGTGTTGTTTCAATCGGCCTCACCAAACGTTGAATACACGCGGAACGTTAGACGAAATGGCCACCTTTATATTTTATTACTTGATTTATTGAATAAAAATTATTCAGCCAATTATTATAGAAAATATTCCGTATAACGGACGCTTTATCTAACAACGTATAAACCTTGAACGTTAGGTGAAATGGTCAGAGTGTCGACTTTTGCAATTAAATATATGTTAAATACAGATTGGAGGAAAAATGATTTTAACAATAATTGGAATTGTTGTTGGAGGATTCTTTTCATGGATTATTACTCATGCTTATTATAAAAAAGGAAATGATAGTATCCCTGCTTGGGCAAAATCACTTATTGAAAAATTGCCGGAAAATGTCCCTTCAGAAAAAGAATTGTTAAAACTTTTTCAAGAAGAAATAAGTAATGGAAATATTAAACCACATTCAGTTTTTTCACATGTTGCTTGCCCAAATTGCTATACTCCGTTGGATGAATTGGAAGAAGGAGTATATGGCGACGATTATCATACAATATTGGAAATAAGCTGCCCTAATTGTGGTTGGAGAAAGTCCAGCGAAGTTTAAAATTATAAATATATCTAATAAAAAATTATTTTGATAAAAGTAATTAATAATGTAAAAATTATTAATTACCAAAAAACTTGATTTGCTGGTTCTTAAAATCAGGCCACTTCGTCTAACAAAGTTTATACGCGTCGTCGCTACGCTCCTCGGCCTCCGTTCGCCTAGGTCGGCTACGCCTCCCACGGCTCACTCCGGCACATTTTGCCGGCCCTGGTCTTGCTTCGCAAGCCCTTATTCGGGCCGGCAAAACGTCGTATAAACCCGAACGTTAGGCGAAATGCCAGAGCTGTTTTCTTAATGGAGAAAAACAATGTCTAAAATGAAAAAAGATGTATTTATTTTTGGTGCAGGTCTCTCAAAAGCTGTTGGTGCTCCACTACAGTCTGAAATATTGCCAGAATTACTAAACTACAATTCTAAAAAATTAGATCAAACCCTTCAGGGTATATATGTTGAAAATTTAGAAAAAGTAAAAATGTTTTTAGAAAAACATTTATTAGTAGATATTGTTAATCAGCATGATTTAATTGAATTAGAAGACATATTTACCCCAATAGATAAGGCTATAATAACAAATAGTTCATATAGAAATTTATCAACAATAGAAGTGATTGAAATTAGAAGATCAATAAATATTGTAATTTCAATTTATATGACAGACATTTTAAACAAAATTAATTCTAATAATAGTTTTATACAAGATTTTGCAAATTTTATTGTAGGTAGAAAAGAAAGGTCAAAAGAAGATAATATATCTTTTATAACTACAAATTGGGATATTATATTTGATAGTTGTTTAATTCGAGGAATTGGAGATAAGAAAGGTATTATTGATTATTGTACCTATATAGCTCCATATTATGAAGACGAAAATGTTCTTCCCCCATTACGGGCAATAGGACAAGGATACTTTAATATTAAATTACTTAAACTGCATGGCTCTCTTAATTGGTTGTTTTGTACGAGATGTGGACGATTATATGTCACCTATTTTGAAAAAATATCTATTCATGAGTTCTCACAAGGACCATGTTGTAGATTATGCAATAATAATTATTCACATGAATCATCTATAGATGGTGGGGGAAAGTTAGTTAATCAAATTTTAATGCCAACATATATAAAAGATCTTAATAATGTACAAATAAAACAAATTTGGCAAAATGCTAGTGTTGAACTTTCTGAATCAACACAAATAATATTTATTGGGTACTCTTTCCCAACAGCTGACTTTGAGTTAAGACAACTTTTGTCAAAAAATGTACCACATAAAATAGATATCAATGTTGTTCTCGGAAAGGATAGAAATATTGAAACAGAAAAGAGGTATAAAACCTTTTTTGGTAAGAGAAACATTAAATTTTATTATAATGGAGCGGAAGATTTCCTGAAGAATTATATAGTCGAAAAGCAAAAATAGATCTGCAAATCTGGCACTTCGCCTAACAAAGTTTATACGCGTCGTCGCTGCGCTCCTCGGGGTTCCGTTCGCCTAGGTCGGCTGCGCCTCCCACGGCTCACTGCACCCACATTTGGTGGCGGCGGTCATTGCTACGCAATGCCCTATTAAGCCGCCACAAAACGTCGTATAAACCCGAACGTTAGGCGAAATACCCATTTATCTTCATTCTTATTAATTATAATTGGAGGTTTAATTATGGATAGGATAAAAAAAATAAATGTACTTGATTG
>JAVBQS010000185.1:0-8492 GCA_031548835.1 Spirochaetia bacterium | reverse complement strand
TCGTCTTTTCTCCCCGGATGGCTTCAAGCGCTACCTTTGCCTTGAAGGTTTTATCGTATCTCTTTCTCATCGGTGGTCTCCCTTTTTTCGGTCCACCTTAGTCTATCATTTTTTCTGTCTTAATTCTTGGGCTCAGTATATACCTCTTGCTGTTCTTGATGATGTTGTAGGAATGATTTTCTTTTTTACCGTTATTGGAATTACTGCAATGAAATTTTCAAGTGCAAATATTCCTTTTTATATATTGCCGATAATATTGATAACGCCGATTATAATCGGAGTTGTTTTAGGTTTTCTTGCATCATTTATACTTGTAAAAAAAGCTCTCAGCTGATAACAGTTATCACGACCTGCATCTGTATATTAATCACAGCTGCAATTGGAATTTACATAAACAATAAAATTCTTCCCCAAACCTGTATTAAATCTTATGCTTATTGGCGTTTCTTATTTTACTGTTATTGCAAACCGTCTTGATGAAGAAAAGTTAAAAAATTTGACACAATCTATGGATAAAATTGTAGGGCTTGCAATGGTTGTAATGATTCTTAATCTTGCAGCGCCTCTTGATTTTCATCTTATTACAGGAGCAGGGCTCTTTACTTTTATTTATATAATAGCGCGCGCTGCAGGAAAAATGGGCGGCGCATATATAGGCGCTGTAACGTCAGACGCTCCTCCTGCTGTGCGAAAATTTTTAGGATTAACACTGCTTCCTCATTCAGGAGTTTCACTAATTTTTACAGGCATTGCAGTAAATCTTGTTATGAAATTTGATTCATCCCATTGCCTCTATAATTCAGGGAACAATAGCTGCTGCTGCAGTAATAAATGAAATTATAGCTGTGCTTCTTGCCCGCACAGCATTTAAAGCAGCAGGAGAGCTTGGAAAAGGAGAAAAAACAAAACCGGCTGTCAATAAAACATAATTTTGTTTACTTCTAAAAAACCTAAAGCCTATGTAAACTTCTTTTAAGGCTTACAGATTTTAAAAAAAGTTCAATCTGTTAAAAGAGTTAAAACTAAAAACAAAATGTATCTGAAACGTTAGGCGACGCATCAGCCTGGTTTATTATTTTTTTGTTTGGGATGTGTCTATTCTTGTTATGGTTCCATATTATTGGACAGCCCCACGGGACTTTCCCGAAGCACCCAGCCTAATAGCAAGGATGCTGACGCAAATTTTGAATAAATCAGCATTGCCTAAAATATATATAAAAACATTACTTGCATAATATAAAGAGGTATGTTTCTATATTATTGTACAAAGGAGGAAAATTTATGTCGGAGAATTTAAACCCATATCAGAGTCCGCAGGCAGATTTAAACGCGCCAAAGCCATTTCTTTCTGGAGTAGGATTAACAGAAACTATGGTAAGATACTTAAAAGAAGCATCTCCCTGGCTCAGGTTTATAGGTATTTTGGGCTTTATCGGCTGCAGTTTTATGTTTCTTGGCGGAATAATTATGATGTTTGCCATGCCTATGATGGCAGCAAGCGCAGAAAATTTTCTTGCAGGTTTTTTCAGCTCATCTATTGGAATAGTTTACATAATACTTGGAGTAGTTATGTTTTTACCTGCTCGTTTTACTTATAATTTCGGCACCAAAATCCGCAGCTATCTGCAGAGCAATAATGAACAGGATCTGGAACTTGCTTTAAAAAATAATAAATCATTATGGAAATTTTACGGCATTTTATGCATTGTTTATCTTGCTCTAATCCCAGTAGGAATAGTTGTCGGTATTATTTCGCTTCTTAGTTCCGGCTTGTTTTAATGGTTTTAGGTAAAACCAGGGACACAACTTTAAGTGTACAAACTCCGGAGGGTATAGAATTTATCCTTTACCCTGCCGGCTTCTTAATACGCGGCTGTTCTTATTCAATTGATTTATTGATTCAGCTTATTTTTATTATTGCTGCAGCTTTAAGTATTAATTCTCTTATAACAATATTTGGAACCTGGTTATGGATGCTTATTCTTTTTGGAATAAGCTGGTTTTATCATGTTTTTTGCGAGGTTTTTTTCAAAGGCCAGAGTCTTGGGAAAAAAATTCTGGGACTCAGGGTTGTAAGAGGCGACGGTTCGCCTGTAAATCCAGGCGCTTCTTTTCTCCGCAATCTGCTCCGCTTTGCAGATACATTTATGTTTCTTTATGCTATTGTATTACTCTGTATGAGCGCAAGCCCTGGTTTTCGGCGGCTTGGAGATTGGGCTGCAGATACTCTTGTTGTATATGTACAAAACGCTCCATCCCATTCAAAGCGTTTTGATATGTCCTGGCTTTCCAGATATAAAATAATAAACTTGGTAAAAAGTTTGTCTTATGAAGAAAAACAGACAATATTAATGTTTGCGCGGCGTTATCCGCTTATGAGCCGCGAGCGGGCAAGTGAAATAGCAAAAAAATATGTACAAACACTTAGGGAGCAAGAATTTATTGATAATATTTATTCTGACTCAGAATACCTGCTTGGCATAGCCAGAAAACTGATTGGGGACAAGATATGACACAACAAAGCTTTGTCCAAAGGCGTCAGCAATTCTGGAACAAAATAGAAGAAATTATAAACGGGGGATTCAAAGAGACAAAAGCACAAGCAGCCTGGTTTCCAAAAGCTTTTAGAGAACTAACACAGGATCTAAACACAGCCCGGGCTCATGCATTTGACCCTGCTCTTATTGAACGTCTGAACCGCCTTGTGCTTGAAGGCAATCAGCTATTATATGGCCAGCATTCCTGGTCTTTCCGCTATTTTTCAGATTTTATACTTAAAACTTTTCCTATTTCAATACGGGCCACATGGAAAGGGATAGCTGTTGCGCATCTTATTTTTTATGGAATTGCGTTATTTGCAATAGCACTTTGTATCAGATTTCCCGATTTTGTTTATGAAATAATTCCGGAAAGCCAGGCAGCACAGCTTGAAGAAATGTATAATCCAAAAAGCGAACATTTTCTTACTCCCAGAAATGTTAGTTCAGATGCAGATATGTTTGGCTTTTATATATATAACAATATTTCAATTGCTTTCAGAACTTTTGCAGGAGGTATTCTGGCAGGAGTGGGCAGTCTTTTTATACTTTCCTTTAACGCACTTTTTCTTGGCGCTGCTGCAGCTCATATAATTAATAACGGTTTTGCTCAAACATTTTTTCCTTTTATCGTCGGGCATGGCAGCTTTGAACTTACAGCAATTATTTTAAGCGCTCATGCTGGATTAATCCTTGGATACAGGCTTTTTATAACAAAAGGATTAACAAGACAGGCTTCTTTGCGCATTGCAGGAAAAACAGCTATTCCTCTCATTACAGGCAGCGCTATTCTTCTTGCAATTGCCGCAGTTATAGAAGCATTCTGGTCATCCAAACATCAGATTCCTGAAGTAGCCCGCTACAGCGCAGGCGCTGCAGGATGGTTTTTTTTATACCTCTACTTTATTCTTGCAGGGAGGGAGAAAAAAAATGGCTGAATCATTTGAAGGATCTCTTAAACTGCGCCAGAGAAGCAGCTGGGAAGCTGCTGATTCCGGAATACTCTTATGGCGGAATAATTTTGTTTTTTTTATTATTCTGATGATTCTGCCTTTTACTGTTTTTGCCATTCTTCTAAGGCTGCTTCCGCAAAATATGCTGCCATGGTCATATATTATTATTTGGTGGCTAAAGCCTTTTTTTGGCAGGCCAGTGCTCCATGTTCTTTCTGTCCGCTTTTTTGAACCAGATGCGCCGCTATCCGGAATAATGAAAAGGTTTGGCAAATCATTATTAACAGCCCTCCCTGGAGATCTTCTTTGGCGCAGGTTTAGCATATGGAGGGCAGCCCGCATGCCTGTAAGAATACTGGAACAGCTTTCCGGCAAAGCTGCCAGAAAACGGATAAAAATGCTGGAATTTGGCGGCCTTGATTTTTGCGCTTTTCTTACAATAATTTCAATAGTTATCTTTTTTTCTCTTCTTATAGGAGAGGCTCTTTTTACCATTGCTGTTCTTGAAATGATGCAGATAACACCTTTAGCTTCTTTTTTTTGGCAGCACATAAATATATTTGAACTTCTTATTTTTTCAGCAGTCTGTTTAAATTTTATTCTTGTTGAACCTCTTTATATATGTATGGGTTTTGGTATTTATATCAACAGCAGAATTGAAGTTGAAGGCTGGGATATACAGTTATTATTCCAAAACTTTATAAAATCAAAAAAACAGAAATCTGCTTTTCGCATTATACAACCTTCAGCAGCATCAAAAATAATTCTCTGTTTTATAATAATATGGCTCTTTCTTATTATTCCGCAGCCTGTTCCTGCCCAGCAAAGCCAGACAAAAAATATGGAGGAAGTTCCTGTTGATATTTTAAAAGAGATTCTTGATTCTCCTGATTTTGGAGGCGATGAGAAAAGCTGGGGAATCAGACTAAAAAATCAAAAAGAATTAAAAGAACCAAAAGATTTAAAACTTGCTCCCTGGATTGAAAAAATAAAAGAGTTTTTCGGCCTTTTATTATTAACAATTCTTATACTGGCTATCATGGCTGCTGCAGGATATGTAATATTCAGGCTTTATAAACTAAAGAAAAACAAGATTGGAGCAGAGGAAAAAAAATGGAAAAGCGCTGTTATCCCCGGCACAGGCGCGCAGGCAACCCCGGAACAACTGCTTGCAGATGCAGGGAAATTATATAATCAAGGAATGATAAGAGAGTCATGGGCAAAATGCTTTTTAGCAGCCACTCTTCTTTATTCAACTCAAGAAGGAATAGATTTTCCGGTTGATGCAACAGAGAACGACTGTCTTGCCATAGTACAAAAAGCAAAAGCTCCTGATGCAGAAGGTTTTGGCAAACTGGTTTTCTCATGGATCAGCCTGGCATACAGGGGTCAAAAACCATCTGACAGCAGTTTTGAAAAAGCAATGGAATTTTGCAGTTCTCTAAAACAGCTGCTTACCGGCAGGGTTTCCAATGCGTAAATATGCTATTCCATTTTTTTTAACTATAACAGCAATGGCTATTCTCTTTATTTTTGCCTACAACTATTTTGAAATTTATGAAACAACAAAATACAAAGCTCCTTCCCGGCAGGCAAAAACAAATGAATATCTTGCAATGGAAAAATGGCTTAATAAAACAGGCCACACTGTGCGGGTCATTTCTTCTGCTGATATATCTACAATACTTTCTGCCAAAGAAAAAGTTATTATAATCCAGGCAAATCTTTTTGACTGGCAGCAAAATACATATGACAAACTGGAACAATGGATAAAAGAAGGCGGAAATTTAACTATTTGTCTTGATAGTTCATGGAACTACTTTGAAGAACAGGGACTTATCCAGATCTTTGACAAATTTGGAATAAAAGAAAATAATTTTTCAGACAGCGGGAAAATTGAAGATGAAACAACTGTATCTGAATCAAAAGAAAAAAGAAAAAATGAAAGAGATATTGCTAGATCAAAAAAAGAAAATGCAAAATCAGATTCTTTTCCTTTTTTTGAAATTGATATATCTTTTACTATTATTAATAATTCAAAAAAAATTGAAATTATAAAAGATAAATCAGGAATAATAAGAATATTAAAAATACCTGAAGGAAATGGTTTTATAACATTTTGCGGCAATCCTGTTTTTATGAAATCAGATAATCTTTATAAAGAAAAAAATGCACTGCTTTCATGGCGCCTCACAGGAGAACAGGATAAAGAAAAACAGGGAGTGCTGTTTGTCCGGGGAAAAAAAATTGAACCTGGTTTTTTCGGCAAACTGGCAGAGCAGGGAAATTTTCTTCCTCTTCTTGTCTCTTCTCTTTTACTTATAGCTGTAGGATTCTGGATGGTTATTCCTGTTTTTGGCAGGCTTATTGAAGAAGAACAAAAACCAGGCAAACCTATAAGAGAACGTTTTCTTGCAGAAGCCTGTTTTTTAAAAAAATACAAAGGGCTTGGAAGTTACTTTGAAAATTATTACCTGGCGATAAAGCAGCGTTTCAGGCAGCAATATGGAGAAATTATTGATAATGATTCTTTTTTTTCACATATAGCTGAAATTTGCGGATTAAAGGAGCAGGATGTTAAAAAAGCGCTTCAGCCTTCCGGCAGCTTGACAAACCAGGAATTTATAAAACACATCTATATTATAGAAAGCATAATGGAGCGATTATGACAGAAAAAAAAATCTACACTATTGAATCAGCAGCAGAAGCTATCAAGTCTATAAGAAATGAAATAGCAAAAGCATTTATAGGGCAAGATAAGCTTGTTGAAAATATCATGATTACACTGCTGGCAGGAGGGCATATTCTTGTTGAAGGAGTTCCTGGCCTTGGAAAAACATTGCTTGTCCGTTCTATTGCCCAGGCAATAGGAGGGGATTCAAGACGGGTACAGTTTACACCTGATCTTATGCCAAGCGATATTACAGGAAACATTATGCTTAACTCTTCAACCGGAGATTTTATAACAAAAAGAGGCCCTGTTTTTACACACCTTTTTATTGCAGATGAAATTAACCGGGCGCCTGCAAAAACACAGGCAGCTCTTTTTGAAGCAATGCAAGAGTTTCAGGTAAGCCTTGATGGAAAAAGCCATCAGCTTCCAAAACCATTTATGGTTCTTGCAACACAAAACCCTTATGAACATGAAGGAACATATCCACTGCCTGATGCGCAAAAAGACCGCTTTCTTATGAAAGTTCTTGCTGATTACCCTTCCAACGAAGAAGAAAAAGAGATGGTCTTTCGCATATTATCAGAAAGAACAGGAGCAGAGTTATCTGTTTCTTCAGTAACAAAGGTGGTAAACCCTGATGAATTTATGGCTATACAAAATTTAACTTCAACATTACGGGTTGATCCTTCTATTATAGATTATTCTGTCAGGCTAGTATCAACAACCCGGTTAATTCCCCTGCTTCAATCCGGCGCAGGCCCCCGAGGAAGCCTTGCGCTTATACGGTGTGCAAGAGCAAAAGCTCTTATAAGCGGCAGAGATTTTGTCCTTCCTGATGATATAAAGGCAGTAGCCTCGCCAGTGCTTGCCCACAGGCTTACACTTTCTGCAGAAAGCGAACTTGAAGGGTTAAATGAAATTAGAATAATAGAAAATATTATTGCTAAAACAGAAGCTCCCCGCACATGAAACCAGGAACCTCTTTTTTTGCAGCAGCAATTTTCTGGCTTTTTCTTGGCATAGGAGGATTTTTTTCACAGCCTCTTTCTCTAATTTGGTTTTTATTAGGAACACTTATTCTGCCTGTTATTCTGGCAGATGCTCTTTTTTTAGGATTAATGATTGATCCTCTTATAACAGAACGCAGCATTAATACTTCATTAGCTCTTGGAGAATCTGCAACAGTAATATTACATATTAAAAAAAGCGGCAAAGGTTTTCTCCCGTCAAAAATAAAACTTTTTGATATTTATCCTGATTCCATGATGTGTCAGGTTTTTCCTGTTATTCTGGATAGAAAAGGGCTAAAAGAAAATCCAGTCCTTGTTTTCGAATATTCTGTTATGCCGAAAGAAAGAGGCGAATGGGAATTTTCCTCTCTTCAATTGCTTTTTAGTTCTCCTTTACATTTCTGGCGCCGTAAAATTATTCATAACACAAAAAGTAACGGAAGGACTTATCCTGATTTTAAAAAAATGCTTGCATTGGGAGGACAGGATCTTAGGGGAATCCTGGAAAGGGTTGGGCTTAAAAATATAAGAAAACGAGGGCAGGGGCTTGAATTTCAAAGCTTAAGAGAATATCAGCCTGGGGATCCTGTAAAAGCAATAGACTGGCACGCTACAGGCAGGAGACAAAAACCAATTATAAGAGAATATCAGGAAGAACAGGACCAGCAAGTTCTTTTTCTTTTAGATACCGGGTACAGGCTTCACCGCAGGGAAGGAGAATATATGCAGTTTGACAGCGCTTTAAATGCAGTGCTTCTTCTTTCCTATGTTGCGCTTAAGCATGAAGACAGCGTTGCTGTCGGAACATTTGGCAATGAAGAAAGGTGGCTTAGGCCCCGCAAAGGAATGAGCACTCTCACACAGCTTATGAACAACCTTTATGATCTTTATAGTGCGCCTGTTCCTTCCTCGCCATTTTCTGCTCTTGAAAATGCTCTTTCTCGCCTAAACAGGCGGACTTTTATAATTTTAATAAGCAATTTCAGGGAAGAGGATGGAGAATCTCTCTCATGGATATTGCCGCGCATTAAGAGAAGACATCTTCTTTTATTAGTAAGCCTTAGAGAACTGGAAGCAGAAAAATTAAGCGCGAGGCATCCTTCAAATGCAGAAGAAGCAATGGAAAGCGCGGCTGCTTTTTCCTATATGTTTTCCCGGCAGCAATTATACAAAAAGTGGGAGCGCTCAGGCCTCCTCTCTCTTGAAGCATCATCCAGCGACCTTTCTCCTGCCCTTATTAACAGCTATCTGTCTGTTAAACGTTCCGGCTTGTTATGATTAGCCTGCAGGATTGCATCGCGCCCGGCCAATAATTATA
>JAVBQS010000118.1:0-26317 GCA_031548835.1 Spirochaetia bacterium | reverse complement strand
ATGCATACGCCGGTCTGCCGGTCATTGCCCGCCGACGATGGCAGTTTGGCAGGTATGTTTCGGCCACGCGTACTATATGCATAAATGCTTTATAATCATCGCTCAGATATTCTTCAAAACATTGCTGCAGTTCAAAATCCACATTAAGTAAGGCTTGTGCACCTGCAAGTATTTCTGTTATTGTTTTCATAGCGAAGGCCTCCTGTTTTGTTGTTTTTTGGTTATACAATCTTAACAGATTCCTTCGCTTTTTTCATACCCTTGCAGAAGTTTTGCAAGAGGCTCATTATTTAATAAATTTTTATCTTTTTATATTTTAAAAATTTTTGATAACAAGTAGTCTATCTATGATATATTATAGTTCCAAAACATTCCCGAATAATAATGCGGGGAAATAAATTAATAGGTTAGATTTCGAATTTTATTATATCAACTGCGGAGAATATATAGAATGAAAAAATTATTCCAGTTATTAACAAATAGGGCAATTATAATTGCTTTACTGATATTGATACAAATAGCTGCACTGGCAGGAATGATATGGCGTTTTAATAATTATTTTGTCTATTTTTACGCTTTCTGTTCTGTTTTGGGGCTTCTTCTTGTTTTATATATTATCAATGGGCATGATAATCCTGCATACAAAATTGCCTGGCTTATCCCTATTATGCTTATGCCAATTTTTGGAAGCTTGCTTTATCTTCTGTTTGGAAAAATAAAAATTAATAAGAAAAATAGATTTTTAATTGCAGAATCTAAGAAAAACGGCATGGCTGCTTTGCAGAGTTATTCTGTGCTTAATAATATAGAAGAAAATAAAACAGCATACAATCAGTCACATTATATAGAAAATTATTCTGACTCTCCTCTTTTTAATAATACATATACTAAATATCTTCCTATGGGCGAAATATTTTTTGAACATTTAAAAGAAGAGCTGGAAAAAGCAGAACATTATATATTTATGGAATACTTTATTATCCAGGAGGGAGTTATGTGGAATTCCATCCTGGATATACTTATACGCAAGGCAAAGCAAGGTGTTGATGTAAGGCTTATGTATGATGATATAGGCTGTATGTTTACACTTCCAAACAGGTATTATAAAAAAATGGAATCTCTTGGAATAAAATGCTGTGTCTTTAATCCTTTTATTCCAGTACTTTCTTCTCTTTTTAATAATCGAAGCCATAGAAAAATTACAGTAATTGACGGCATTGTCGGTTTTACAGGCGGAATTAATCTTGCAGATGAATATATCAATGTAATAGAAAAATACGGCCGCTGGAAAGATAGTTCTATTCTTATAAAAGGTAATGCTGTATGGGGACTTACTGTTTTCTTTCTCTCTGTATGGAATTATCTAAGAAAAGAAAATACATCTTATGAAAAATTTCAGCCAAAAGCTTCTATTTATAATTTTGAAGGAAAAGGTTATGTGCAGCCGTATTCAAGCGGGCCTCTCCATGGAGAAACTGTAGCTGAAAATGTTTATATGAATATAATTAATAAAGCAGAACAATATGTTTATATTACTTCGCCATATCTGATTATTGATAATGAAATGGTAAAAGCTCTTTCAATGGCTGCAAAATCAGGTGTGGATGTAAGAATTATAACTCCCCATATTCCTGATAAATGGTATATCCATGCTGTGACAAGGAATTATTATGAACAGCTTTTGGAAAGCAATGTAAGAATTTATGAATATACTCCGGGGTTTATTCATACAAAATCAATTGTTGCTGATGACAAGTATGCTTCAACAGGAACAGTAAATCTTGATTATAGAAGCTTCTATCTTCATTTTGAATGCGGGGTATGGTTATACAATACAGATAGCGTATTACAGATAAAAAATGATTTTTTAAAAACAGTAGAAGTATCATGTGAAGTAAGTTTGGAAAAATGCAGAAATATTTCTTTTATTAGAAAACTCGGAAGATCTATATTAAGTGCATTTGCCCCTCTTATGTAGGCATATAACTTATGTAATGGAATAAATGTAATAATAATATTTTATATTTTTTGCTGCTGCAACTATTTGCATATATTTCAAATACTTGTTTATCTATAGAAAGAAAAACTATCTGTTGTAATTCTCAGAAATTAATAATCCGCACTTTGATAAATAAAACCCAAATATTTATTGTTTTCCCAAAAACTTATTCTTTATAATAAGGGATTTTCCCAGTAAGAAAAACATTCTTTACCAGGATCTTACAAAAGGATCCAAAAATACTATTGTGCCAGACCTTGCAATGAAAATGACAACAACACTTGGAAGTCTTGTTGTTAATCCTGATAACATGAATGTGCTTGCAACCGGCAATCAGTCAATTAAAAACCTTTATGCAGCAGGAGAAGTTATAAGCAGAGCTAATGGAAATGACACACTTTCATCAATGATGAATTCCTGGAACCTGGCTTTTGTATATGCAGCAGGTGCATCAGCAGCTGAAAATGCAAAAAACAAATAAAAAAGAATCAATTGATTCTCAGATTGAAATTTTAAATAATGATTTTTTAAAAAAAATATTATTATAAAGAATTCCTGGAAAATATTTTAAGCATCCTGTATATATTTATTATATAATTTATTTAAGAATATGGTTTTCTTTTCTCAATTTTATAAGAATTATAAAAAAGGATAATAATCTGTATAAATATTTGAAATTTATATAGACTATTTAACATCTTATATTACAAAATATAACAGGAGGCCTTATGGTTTCTAATAAAAAAATAGTACTGGCAATTCCTCTTATTATTCTTATATTTTTATCTGTCTTCACAGGATGTACATCAATAATGAGGCCAAAAATAAATGGGAGTTCTGTAAAAAAGGCTGATTATGAATCTCCGGCAAACAGTGTTATTGCTTTTGGTTTTATTTTTAAATCAACTAACGGTTCTCCTGTTAATGCAACCCCTATTCCTGATCTGGAATTTGTACAGATAAATCCTGATGTCGAGCCAATGTTTGTTGTTTTTGGACAGGCAGGAAATGACTATGGCATGAATTTCAGCCCTCCAGTTTCTCCAGGATCAAGTTTTAAAGTTGTCTCCTGGACTGTTGAAACAGGAATTGAATATTATAAATCAAATGATAATTACTATGGAATTCCTGTCTATGGAAAAGTATACCCGGAGTTTGATCAGTCATTAATTATAACAACTTCAAAGCCTGGATTATATTATTATGGAAGTTATATTCTTCATAATGATGGAAAAAAGTTCAGCATTGATAATAGAAAAACAGAACTTGATGCATTAAAATTGCTGGCAGGAAGATTCAAAGATCCGCCGTGGAACCAGGTTATAGCAGAAAGAATAAGCCAACTTGAGTCAGGCAAAACAGGAGAAGCAAAAAAATAAATTCATATAAATGTTTTATTAAAGAATGGAGGATATATGACAAACCTTATTAAAAAAAAGAATAAGCTTTTTTTACTGGCTTTTGTTACTCTGCTTCTATTCTCTTTTATAGGATGTACATCTACGCTAACGCCAAAATTAAATGGAATAACTGTGGAAGAAAAAAATTATAATAATCCACAAGACAGCGCTCTCTTATTTGGTTTTATTTCAAAAACAAATCCAGGATTAAACAGCAAGAATCTGCCTGTTGATAAATTTGAATTTGTTCAGATAAACCCTGATATAGCGCCAATGTTTATTGCTCCCGGCAATAGTAAAAATGATCAGACAATGAACTATACCCAGCCTGTGCCTGTCGGCTCTGTTTTTAAAATAACTTCCTGGGATGATAAAATTGGAATGATAAAATATGGCAATGAAGGATTTTTAGGTTTAGGGGGGATAGGCGGATATGATACACTTTATGGCAGAATATATCCTGCATTTGACCAGTCAATAATTATAAGCGCTTCAAAGCCTGGATTGTATTATTATGGAAGTTACCTTTTGGATAAAGATAGAAAAAATTTTGTTATTGATAAAAATAAAACAGAACTTGGTGCTTTAAAGCTGCTTATTGAAAAATATAAAAATACACCATGGGAAAATATTATAATGAATAGAATAAAGGAGATTGAAAAATGAAAGCAAAAAAAACAATTCTTATAATTATAATTTTTTTAATCTCTGCTGCAATAATATCAGCAGATGAGTTCAGCAGGGAACATCGCGATCCTGATGGCGATATTGTTTTTTTTGATACTGCGCCATTATCTCCAAAACCGGATGCAGATAAAAGCTATGGAAAACCCAGCAATTCAGAAGTTGTTATTGTTGCAAGTGTGGCATTATCGCCAGCTCCAAATAATGCTTTTTTTGCAAAATACCGCACAGTAAAATCATCTTATAATAGCGGAATAATTAATTCAAAAAAATCCCAGGATGTAATTATTCCAACTATTTATATGATTCTGGGAAAATTTGATAAAAAAGATTACGTTACTGCAATATATCATCTTGGAGATGATTCAGAAGTTAACAGCATAAAAATGGAAATACCAAGAGACAGGGTTATAAAAATAGATCATTTTAAAGCATATCTTGCAGATATGGAAATATTTGGAATTAATCTTCCATTATCTATGGAATTTTCATTACCGGAAAAAGTAAATTATGTTTATATAGGTTCATTTATTTATGATTGGGAAGATTATGACTTTAAAATAAAAAGCACAAATAAAATTGATGATTATGAAAATGCAGTAAAATTTGTTACAGAAAAATATGGCGCTGATATAATATTGGAAAAAGTCAGCCTGAGAGAATTGTCAAAAACAGCAGGCAATGATTAAAAATAATTTGTACTATTGCATTTAACTATAACTTTTTATAATTTTCCGAAAATCCTATATTTTTAGCTCTGGTTAAAAATTATCTATAATTTAATTTCATAGATATTTCTTCAAACAAAATTTAGCATATCACTATTTGCATACTTTACAATAGTTTTTATTTTATATATAAATAGTGCGATTAATACTACAAAAGGATTTTATATGCGGCTCAAAATTATAGCTTTGGCATCCTTTATGATGCTTTGCGGAAACATACTATTTGCTCAAATTAGGGATTATGTTTTTATTGTCCGTCCTGTCTATGATGAAAAAATGCTGGCATTTATTGATGAAACAGCAAAAACATTAAATGAAAAAGGGTACAAAGATTTAAGCAGTGAAGTAGATGCCCAGAAAAAAGGGTGGTTTGGATCAGGATTTTTGTATATCCAGGGTAACAGAAAATTTGTAATTACCAACCGTCACGTTGTTGGAGACAGCTCTACAATAAATCTGGAACTTGAAGCTGCAGATGGAACAAAACAGCTTTTTGAAGGAAATAAAGTTATTGCAGTAGATGATGAAGTTGATCTTGCAATAATTGAAATAACAGCCAAAAATTCATTTACAAAAGGATTAAAGCTTTCAGATACAAGGCCGGAAGACGGCGCAGATGTATGGACAGCAGGATATCCAGGGCTTATAAATACAACGCCAAGCTGGCAGCTTGGCAAGGGAATTATAACAAACTCACATGCAAGGTTTAAAGAACTTGTAGACCCTGAAAAATCAGATATTATTCAGCATTCTGCGCAAATAGATGGAGGAAATTCAGGAGGGCCTTTATTAATTGCAGATAAAACAGCAGTTACCGGATATGCAGTTATTGGAGTAAACACATGGAAAGTGCGCTCCCGCCAGGCAGCAAATTATTCACTGCCTGTAAACCCGGCGCTCAAGAATTTTATTGAGAAAAACCTTACTGCAAAAACATCTGACAAAGAAGCTGAAAATCTTAAAACAAGAATTAATGAATTTGCAAAGATAAGCGCAATTAAAAATGATGAAGATCCTAATGAACGGCTACATAGCATTTCCCGCTTTATCTCAACAAGTTGCGTTATGCAATCAGGAGAAAATGCTCTTGTTTCTGTTCTTTCGTCAGCGCCTTCAAGAGTAAGAAATGATGTGTTATGGGTTTTGCAATATACTTCAGTTTTTGATGCTATGAGAATTGCTATTGCCTATGACATAGATAAAAAATTAAATGATGGAAAAAATCCTGTTGCTGTTTCTGCTCCTGATTTACAAA
This sequence comes from Spirochaetia bacterium, assembly GCA_031548835.1. Taxonomy (GTDB): domain Bacteria; phylum Spirochaetota; class Spirochaetia; order CADAEX01; family CADAEX01; genus WQTU01. Next base: position 20,251 of record JAVBQS010000118.1, on the reverse strand, counting down.
AAAATACAGTTAATGCAGAAAAAACAGAAATTATTTTTTCAACAGATAAGAATGAAAAAATAACTACTACATGGAAAGAAGAAAACAACATGTGGCGGCTTGACACCATGCAAGATGTCACAATTGTAAAAAGTTCAGATGAAAAAACAAAAACAAGTGATAGAAAAGCAGCTTCAAAATTTGATATTTACAATCCTTTTGACAGCATATTTTTTCTGGAATATGATTTATCATTTTCAAACCATGATGCAGCAGGGTTTGGACTTATATCATTTCCTTCCAAATATTTTGGAATAGGTTTTGGATTAACAATTTCCTATTTATCTGTAGACAGGGTAACAGATGATTTTGACTACAACCCGGGCGATATAGAAAATGTTAAAACCTGGTCAGGAAGGCCTGTCGCTATTGCAAGAATCCAGGTTCCTTTTGATGGCCCTTCTTTTAGCATTATACCTTATATTGAAGGAAGAGCCGGAGCCCAGATAATTTTTGAAACCAATTTAATTGATCCTCCTGCAGGTATTTATGGTTCTGCAACTGCCGGACTGCAATTTGGACTTACTCATTTTGTTTTTAATATATCAGGAGGTGTTGAAGGAGTAGTTAAAACTTTTGGAGATTATTCTGTAAATCCCGGCGACACATTAAGCGGATTAATGATTTTTTCTGTCGGCATGGGATATTAAAATAATAAAGGAGGGAGACAATATGAATCTTTTAAAGAAAAAAAATATCATTTTCTTTGTATTTTCTATTTTTTTATTAATCAGTTTTATGAGCTGTTCATCTACCCAGAAATACCCGGCAGAAGCTACCATAGATGGTTCTGTAACTATAAAACCTAAAAAATTTGATTCACCTGACAATACAGGACTTGCTTTCGGATTTATTACAGGTGGAAAAAGTTTAATGGGCAGTGATAAATACCCAGGAGGACTTTTCTTTTTACAGATAAATCCAAAAATGGAAGCAAAAAGTATGGTTATGGCATTTGAAGATATGGTGTTCTATACAAGTTCACAACCGGTAGGAATGCATTTCCACCTTGTTTCAAGAGTTACAACAAGCGGAAATGTTACTTACTACCAATATCCGGGAATCCAGGATGCGCCAGGAGCTATTGATGTAATTATTAAAAAACCAGGGTTAAATTATTTTGGCAGTTATACAGTTGATAAGTCGAATAACTTTGTTACTGATGATACAAAAACAGAACTTGATGCATTAAAAATATTAAAAAAGAAATTAGCAAAAACATCTTGGGAAAACACTATTGATTCAAGAATAAAGGAGCTGGAAAAATGAAAAAAAATATTCTTATTATTCTAATTTTATTATTTTCCTTATCAGGATTATATGCAAGTGATTATGTTGTTGATAAAAAATATGATAAAAAGCCGAAAAAAGACGAGGTGCTTATTGTAACAAAAATCTCTTTTTCTCCAACACCAGATAATGCATTTTATACAAAATATACAAAAATTCTTGCAGGTTATAAAACAAAAGAAGAAGTTATTAAACCAAGAATTTATATACCAATGAGGACAAGCTGGGGAAGTACATCATATGCTTCTTTAGGTGATGAATCTGAATTAACAAGTGTTAAATTTGATATTCCAAAAGATAGGGTAATCAGAATAGAATTTTTAAGATCTTATCTTGCAAATATTGAATACCTCAATATTTTTCTTCCGTTAAACATAGAATTTACTGTTCCCGAAGGAGTAAATTATGTTTATCTTGGATCTTTTATATATGATTATGAAGGTTATCAATTTAATATCAAAAATATAAGAAAAGTTGATGACTATGATAATGCTGTAAAATTTGTTGCAGAAAAATATGGGTCTGATGTAAAATTGGAAAGAGTCCCAATAAGAGAACTTACGCCTAAAGAAGATAAGAAAAAAAAATAATAATCTTTTACAAAAATCCTGCACTTAAAATGCAGGATTTTTTTTACTATAGAAAATTTTTCAATATTGTTCATATAATTTAATTATTACATCAAATCAAAAGGCGGCTTATATGTTTGTAAAACTTGACCAGGCTGATATTTATACGGAAATAATTGACAGCGGCAGGCCAATACTTATGATACATGGCAACTGGTGCGATCACAGGCTTATGAAAGGCTGTATGGAAGAGATATTTACAACAGACATAAAAGATAATATAAATCAAAACTGGAAAAGAATATATTTTGACCTTCCGGGAATGGGTGATACAGTTTTAAAAAAAGATATATCAACAACAGATGATATCTATAACATAATTGAAGAATTTATTGAAAAAGTAATTGCTGAAAAAGTTTTTTATATTGCATCTGAATCTTACGGATCATATCTTGCAAGAATGATTATTAAAAAATATCCGCAGAGAGTAGGAGGCATAATGATGCTCTGCCCTGTTGTTGTTCCTCTTGCAAAAGACAGGGATCTGCCGAAAATAGAAATAACAAGCAGAGATGACAATTTTTATTCAACTCTTGTAAAAAATGAACAGGAAACTTTTGATAATATGTTCACAATACAGAACAGCAAAAACTGGGAACGTTATATAAATGAAGTAAGATCAGGAGTAAAAAAATCTGATATTACCTTGCTTAAAAAAATTAAAAAACAGGGATATGGCTTTAAAGAAGATCCAGACGCCCTTGATACGCCATATAAAAATCCTTCTCTTATTTTAACAGGAAGGCAGGATCTTGCCGTAGGATATAAAGATGCTTTTTCACTTATTGATAAATATCCTAATTCAGATTTTGTAATACTTGACGGGGCAGGCCATATGCTACAAATTGAACAAAAAGAAATTTTTGATCAGCTTGTTTTAAAATGGCTTTCAAGACTTTAGCAATTTCTTATTCTTTTTAAATTAAAAAGTCACTCCGAATTCAGCAGCTTTTTTCTTTGCATCAGGAATCCATTTTTTTATATCACTTATTCTGTTTTTATCAGAAGGATGTGTGCTAAGAAATTCAGGAGGCGCGCTTCCGCCTGCCATGGCGCTCATGCGCTCCCAAAAAGGAACTGCTTCATCAGGATTATAGCCAGCAATTGCCATAAGAGTTAACCCTATTTCATCTGCTTCGCTTTCATGCTTTCTGCTAAAAGGCAGCATGCCAAACATTTGAGATCCCACACCATAGGCTCCCATTGCAAGCACCTGGCTGCCTTCTGATTTATTACTTGTTGCAATACCAACTCCGATTGCTCCAAGCTCCTGTAAAACTCCTGCGCTTGCCTGCTGCTGGCCGTGGTTTAGAAGCGCATGCGATACCTCATGCCCAAGAACAGTTGCAAGCCCTGCTTCTGTTTTTGTTACAGGAAGAATACCTGTGTATACCACGATTTTACCTCCAGGCATACACCAGGCATTAACACTATTATCTTTAACCAGTTTATATTCCCATTTATAATCTTTAAGATAACTGCTTTTTCCTTCTGAAGCCAACCATTTTTCAGCTGCTTTTCTTATGTTGCTTCCAACACGCTCCACCATTTGCGCATCGCTTGTTCCGCTTATAACAGTGTGTGTTTTAATAAATTCATCATATTGTTTAAAAGATTGCGGAAAAAGTTCGCTGTTATCTACCAATGCCATTGTGCTTTTTCCTGTAAAAGGATTAGTCACACACCCGGCAACAACTGCTATAATAACACAAAAAAATAAAATAATTTTTTTCATACCATTTCCCCTACTCTGATCAATTTTCAAAAATAGGAATTTTCCATAATAAAATTTCTTAAAATTATTTTTTTATTGACCATATTTTTTATTAAAAAAAACCATATATAAAGACCACTATATTTTAAATCTATTTCATATCTGCTATTATTAGCCTGTATGAATGAAAGCAGGCTATACAAACTAAACTTTTCTATATTATGCTAATTATACTATAATATTATGTATAATTGCTTATTAACCATAAAATAAAATCTTACACATATAAATAATAATAGGAGTATTTGATGAAAACAACTTTTTTCAAAAAATTACAAGCACTTTTTTATTTTATAGCTATTACACTTTTTCTCACATTAGCGCTGTTTTCCTGCAAAAAGGAAGTACAGGCAATACAGGGAAATTCAAAAAAAGTCTCTGCATTTACAGGAGGCATTGTATCTCAGACAGAGCCTATTAAAGTTGTTTTCAACGATTCTTATGATACTGAAAAAACAATTCCCCAGGGAGTTTTTCAATTAAAACCGGCTGCTCAGGGAAAAATATCATGGGAAAATGAATGGACACTTGTTTTTACTCCTGTAAAACCTTTAAAACCTGAAACACATTATCAGGCAATAATTGATATTTCAAAAATATCTGAAAAAGAAGATACTCCTTTTACTTTTGAATTTGAAACACAGATTCTCCTGCTTGAAATTAATCTTGATTCAATAAAAATAGATGAATCAGGAATGGCACTTGTATCAGGAACAGTCACAACTGATAAAGGAATACCAATAACACAGCTTGAACGCATAATAAGCTCAAAAGAACTTGGGAAAATTGAATGGGCTCACCAGGAAGGAATCCATCATTTTTCTTTTAATCCTATAGCGCGTAAGAATGTGGATCAGACAGCTCTGGTAAGGTGGAACGGCAGCCATATTGGTTCAAAAGAAAAAGGAACTATATCTGTCCAGATACCAAAAACAACCCAGTTTGAAGTTGTTGATATTAAGCAGATTGGAAAAAATACTCTTGAAGTTACTTTTTCATCGCCTCTTAAAAATAATCAGGATTTAAGGGGATTTGTATCTTTATCAGGAAATACAGATATACGTTATTCAGTTGATGGCAATATAGCAAAAATTTACGGAAATGATTATCTCCCTGACGGAGCAGAACTTGTTATAAAAGATCTTACAGATATTCATGGAGAAAAACTTTTTAAAAATATTTCCTACACAGTTAATGAAAAGTGGGAATTGCCCGAAGTGCGTTATGCAGGAGAAGGAAATATTCTGCCTACCAGCCAGGGTTCTGTAATGGTTGTGGAAACACGAAATCTTTCAGGCATTCTTGTTGAAGCTTTTGAAATTTACAATAACAATCTTCTTCAGTTTTTACAGGTTAACAGTTTAAGCGGGACAAGAGAGCTTTATAGAGTCGGCGAGCCTGTATGGACAAAAAGTTTTGACCTTCCATGGAAAGCTTCTGATAAAAACAGATGGATAAGACAGGGGCTTGACCTTTCAGAGCTTGCAGCAAAACATCCTGACAGCATGTTCCGCATACGGGTTACATTTAGAAAAAAGCATGTAAATTATGAATGCACAAACAGACATTCTGATTTTTCAAATCTTCAGTTTCCGGGCGATACATTTTCACCAATAGCTCCTGATGATGAAGATTCAGAATCAAGTTACTGGGATTACTATTATGAAGATAATTCAAATTCATATGAGTTTTACAGATATAGAAGAGATCCATGCCATCCTGGATTTTATATGCCATACTCAGATCATGATATTACAATTGGAAAAAATGTTCTTGTATCTGACCTTGGGCTTACTGTAAAGAAAAGCGCTTCAGGAAATTGGCTTGTAACAGCAAGCGATATTAAAACAGCAGCTCCTGTTGAAAATGCGCAGATCCAGTTTTTAAATTATCAGGGAAGAATTTTGGAAACTCTAAAAACAGGCAAAGATGGAACAGTTTTATCCAAACTTTCTTCTGCCCCTGCTTTTCTTTTTGCGCGCGGTATATCAAGCCGCGCATTTCTTAAGCTTAACGATTCTTTTGTGCTTGCAACAAGCCACTTTGATATTTCAGGCGACAAGCCAGTATCAGGAGTTAAAGGATTGATATATGGAGAAAGAGGAGTATGGAGACCAGGCGATAATATATATCTTACATTTCTTTTATCTGATCCCCAGAATTCTCTTCCCAAAAACCATCCTGTCCAGTTTGAGCTTTCAGATCCTCAGGGAAGAATTGTTGAAACAAGGACATTTACATCTTCGGTAAATGGTTTTTATCCAATAACAACTGCAACAAAAGAAAGTGATCCGACAGGAGACTGGATTGCGCGTGTTAAAATAGGCGGAAATCAATTTACAAAAAATCTTAAAATTGAAACAGTTATGCCTAACAGGCTTAAAATAGTCCTTGATTCAGGAAACAAAACTTATCTTAATACTTCAGTTACGCCAATGACACTTGATGTATCATGGCTTCATGGAGCTCCTGCGCCAAATCTTAAAGCAGATGTATCAGTAGTTTTTGCAGATAAAGAGACAACTTTTCCCGCTTATAAAGATTACACATTCCGGGATCCTTCGAGAGAAGTTTCATCAGAAAGGCATATGCTTTTTGAAGGAACTCTTGATAAAGACAGCAAGGCAAAATTCAATATAGAACTTTCTCCTGAAGATTCTGTTCCTGGAAAACTTAATGCAAGATTTCTCACAAGAGTTTTTGAACCCTCAGGAGTTTTTTCTTCAGAACAGGTAACAATGGAATTTTCACCATATAACCGTTATGTAGGGCTCAAATTGCCAAAAGGCGATGCAGCAAGAAATATGCTGTTAACAGATACAGACCATGCTGCCGATATTGTTCTTCTCGATGCTGACGGCAAACCTGTAAAAGATGGTGTGCAGCTTGAATGCTCATTGTATCAGCTAAAATGGCGGTGGTGGTGGGAAAAAGGATCGGAAGAGGCAGCAGAGTTTTCAAATGCTCTCTCAAGAACACCTATAATGAAGGGCCAGGCTGTTACAAAAGACGGTAAAGCATCGTGGAATTTCCGCGTAAATTATCCTTCCTGGGGGCGTTACCTTATTCTTGTGCGAGATGTATCAGGCGGGCATGCAGCAGCTGAAGTTACATATATAGACTGGCCAGGTTGGGCAGGAAGAGCACAGGATGGGCAGCAGGGCGCGGCAGCAATGCTTAGCCTTACTTCAGGCAAGAGTACATATAAACCAGGTGAAACTGTTTCCATATCTTTCCCGTCAAACAAAGAAGCAGTTGCTATGGCAGTTGTTGAAAAAAGCGGTGAAATAATACGCAAAGAATGGATTGAATGTAAAGATACAATAACAAACTATGAATTTAAAGCTGATCCTTCGATGAGCCCGAATATATATGTCCATGTGACTCTATTCCAGAAACATCTCCAGACTTTAAATGATCTTCCAATAAGATTATATGGAATTACTCCTGTTACAATAGATGATCCTGCGACAGATCTTAAACCGCAGATTACTTCTGCTGAATCATGGGAGCCTGCATCAAAAGTTTCTTTTACTGTAAAAGAAGAAGCAGGAAAAGCAATGACATATACTGCTGTTGTTGTTGATGAAGGCCTTTTAGGCCTTACAAGATATAAAATGCCAAACCCGAGAAACACTTTTTATAGAAAAGAAGCTTCATTTTTAAAATCATGGGACCTCTACTCTTCAATAATGGGAGCTTTTTCAGGAAAACTTGAAACATTGCTTGCAATTGGAGGCGGCGATGATGAGATGGATGCAACAGCAAAAAAAACAGACAGATTCAAACCTGTAGTTTTTTATTTCGGACCGTATGAACTTGCGGCAGGACAGTCAAAAACAGAAACTTTTGATATGCCGCAATATGTCGGAGCAGTAAGAGTTATGGTTGTGGCAGCTTCTTCTCCTCTTTCTGCTGCACAGCAAAAAACCAGCCAGCAGAGCGGAACAGCTTATGGCATTGCAGAACGCTCCATACAGGTAAAATCCGATCTTATGGTTTTAGGAACTGTTCCGCGCACACTTTCTCCAGATGATGAAATTGTAATTCCTGTTTCAGTCTTTTCTTATAAAGAAGGAAAAAGAAGCGTCAGGGTAAATATTAATACAGAAGGAAATATAGCTCTTCTGCCAAATACACCTAACTTTATTGATGTAAATTTTGACAAACCTGGCGACAAAGTAGTTGAGTTTAAGGCAAAAGCATCATCTCTTCCCGGAGCTGTAAAATTTAAAATATCAGCTTCTTCCAAAGGGCTTAAAGATGCATTTAATGAAACAGGCCTTGAAATAAGATCTTCTGCAATTCCTGTAACAAAAACAACAACAGAGCTTCTGGCAGCAAATAGAACATGGGAGCAAAATTTTGCGTTACCTGGCAGAAATGGCACAAATACACTTGCTATTGAATTTTCAAGAATACCTCCTATTGCCCTTGAATCACGGCTTGGCTTTCTAATTCAATATCCGCACGGATGTCTTGAACAGACAACTAGTACAGTATTTCCGCAGCTTTATCTTGATAAAGTACTAACTCTTAATGATGATGAGTTAAAAAAGACAAGGTCAAACATTACAATAGGTATAGAAAAACTGGCAGGTTTTCAGCTCTATAATGGAGGGCTTGCTTATTGGCCCGGCAACAGCGATGTGAATGATTGGGGAACAAGTTATGCAGGCCATTTTCTTGCAGAAGCACAGCGTGCAGGATATTCTGTGCCTCAATCTTTACTTGAAAACTGGATAAGCTATCAAAGAAAAAAAGCAGCTGACTGGTCAGGAACAGAAAGTTATGAAATTCTGTCACAGGCTTACCGTTTATATACACTTGCGCTGGCAGGCGCTGCTGACATAGGTTCAATGAACAGGCTAATGGAGCGGAATAATCTGCCTACAGCTGCTTCATGGCGTCTTGCAGCAGCATATTGGCATGCAGGACAGCGGGAAACTGCAAGATCTCTTACAAGAAAAACACCTGTTACTGTTACATCTTACAGGGAACTTTCAAGAACATTTGGATCTGATTTCAGGGATAAAGCAATGATTCTTGAAACAATGGGATTAATAGGTGATGACAGCAGGGCAAAAAATCTGCTTGAGGAAATTGCTGCTGTTCTTTCATCAGATAAGTGGCTTTCAACACAGGAGACTGCTTATGCATTAATAGCTATTCTTCCATTTACACAAAATAGAGATAATGCAGGAATTATTACAGTAGAATCAACTTTACAAGGACAAACACGGACAATTACATTCCGCTCTCCAATAATGAAACTTGACCTTGGTAATATTTCAGGCACAGAAGCACAAATTGTATTAAAAAATAAATCTGCTATTCAGGTATATACACGCCTTGTTACAAAAGGGCTTCCTGAAGAAGGCTCTGAACCTGCATTAAAAGAAGGGCTTTCGCTTGATGTAAAATATTTAGACACGAAAGGAAAAACAATTGATCCTTTGACTCTTCCTTTAGGCGAAGATATGGATATAAAAGTAACAGTTACAAATATCAGCCCGTCAACTGTTTCTGAAATAGCAGTAGTTCATCTTTTGCCTGCATCCTGGGAAATAATAAATACCAGGGTTGGTGAAGATGGCAGCAGTAATCAAAACTCACAGACAGGTTATAAATATCAGGATATAAGAGATGACAGGATTATGACTTATCTTGATTTAAGTTCAGGAAAAAATAAAGTTATTAACTTTAGGGTTAACAGAACTTATGCAGGTAACTATTTTATGCCTGCTATTCATGCCTATGCCATGTATGATGAATCTATAAGAGCTCTTATACCTGGAAAAAAGAGCAGCGGGGAAAAATAAGATATTGCAGGTAATCTTTGAATCCTGAAGGTGTTTATGAAAAGTGAAAAAACTGCAAATTAAAAATAGAGCCGGCGCAAAAAAAAGCTCCTTGTCAAACAACCCTGGAATGACTCACCATGCCGGGATAATAAATAAAATTAACTATGCCTGCTATATTGCAGCAGGCATAGTTGTTATATTATTTTCTTTTTCTCTTTCAAATCCTCTTTTCAAAACTCCCTACTCTCCTGTGATATATGATAAAAATGGAGAGCTTCTTGGAGCAGTTGTAGCAGCAGACGGCCAGTGGCGTTTTCCTGCCTCACCTGTAAAAGATTCAAAATTTGCTGCTGCTATAGTAGAATATGAAGACCACAGGTTCCGTTACCATCCTGGAATAGATCCTGCCGCAATTGTAAGGGCAGGAATTCAAAATATTAAAGCAGGCAGAATTGTCTCAGGCGGTTCAACAATTACAATGCAGGTAATAAGGCTTGCAAGAGGAAACAGGAACCGCAATTTGCAGGAAAAAATTATTGAAGCAATTCTTGCATTAAGACTTGAAATAACACATTCAAAAGATGATATTCTTGCACTTTATGCTTCAAACGCTCCTTTTGGAGGCAATGTAGTAGGGCTTGAAGCTGCAGCATGGCGATGGTTCGGCCGCTCTGCAGATGAGCTTTCATGGGCAGAAGCTGCAACTCTTGCTGTTTTGCCCAACGGCCCAAGCCTTGTGCACCCGGGAAAAAACAGAGATGTTTTAAAACAGAAAAGAGATTTACTTCTTGGCCGCCTTGCAAAACAGGGATTTATAAAAGAAGAAACTCTTCTTCTTGCAAAAAAAGAGCCGTTGCCTCTGGAACCAAAACCATTGCCAAGACTGGCGCCGCATCTTTTAAGCAGAATTGTTATAGAACAGAAAAATAAAAAAGTAAAATCAAATTACAACATGTCAGCAGATTCTGCAAAAATATATACAACTCTTGATTATGTGATTCAGGAGAGAGCTTCTGCTATTTTAAACAGATGGGCTGACCGTTTTCAGGGCAATGGCGTTATGAATGCAGCCTGCCTTATTTTAGATACACAGACAGGAGAAGTTCTTGCATATGTAGGCAATGTAGAGAGTGAAGTTGCAGGAGATGTTGATATTATAAATGCTCCAAGAAGTTCAGGCAGCCTTTTTAAACCTTTTTTATACGCTGCCATGCTTGATTCAGGAGAGCTTATGCCTGGAGCTCTTGTAAGCGATATTCCGACAAGAATTGGAAGTTATAGTCCTGAAAATAATACAAGAACATATCTTGGAATTGTTCCTGCAGATCAGGCTCTTGCGCGTTCATTAAATATTCCTGCAGTAAGAGAATTGCGGAGTTATGGTATTGACCGCTTTGCAAGACTGCTGCGTTCGCTTGGAGTGTCTACCCTGTTCCGAAGCGGAGATGATTACGGCCTTCCACTTATTCTTGGGGGAGCAGAAGTTACACTATGGGATATTGCAGGGTTATATGCAGGGCTTGCGCGCACTGCAACAGCTACAGAAGATAACAGCTTGCAATTTTTCCCTCCATCATATTATTTAGAAAATCACAGGAAAGTAAAAACAGGCACTCTTATTTCTCCCGGAGCTGCATGGCTTACTCTTGATGCGCTTACCCATGTTGTACGGCCTGGCGAGGAAGCTGCATGGCAAAATTTTGCAAGCTCAAGGCGTATAGCATGGAAAACAGGAACAAGCTTCGGCTTTAGAGATGCATGGGCAGTAGGCACAACATCGCGCTTTACAGCAGCAGTATGGGTCGGCAATGCAACAGGCGAAGGCAGGGCAGAGCTAAGAAGCACAACTACAGCAGCTCCTGTATTATTTGAAATTTTCTCTTTTCTTGGCGCTTCCGAATGGTTTGAAAAACCTTTTAACAATTTAAAAGTTACAGAAGTTTGTTCAATGTCAGGTTTTCCGGCAGGCGCAAACTGCGGCTCTACCAAAATTACAGAAATACCTCAAAATGCTCCATTCCATAACTCATGCTTATTTTGCAAATTAGTAACGTTAAATGAAAAAGAAGATAAACAGGTAATACTTACAAAAAATAAGTCTGAAAAAACTGTTACAAAAACATGGTTTATCTTGCCGCCTGCAGAAGAGTGGTATTATAAACGGTGGAATCTTGATTACAAAGTGCTTCCCCCATATGAAGGTGTTTCTGTAAAATCAATTCCTATTGCTCTTTTTAATCCTGAGGAAAATTCACAAATTTATGTTCCTGTTGAACTTGACGGAAGAGCTGGCCAGGTTGTTTTTACAGCAGCGCACAGAGACAGTAATGCAACAATTCACTGGCATCTTGATGAAAAATACCTGGGCGCAACAGAGGTATTTCACGAAATGGAAACAAGGCCGCAGCCTGGAAATCACATACTTTCTATTGTTGATAATTTCGGCAATACAGTGCAAAGGCGTTTTAAAATTCTAAATACAGCAGATTAATTAAAAATTTTATTAAATTATTTTTTTATCTTACCAAGCATATTCGCAAATGCCGAACCTTTTACAGGTTCATTAGGGGAAAAATTCTTTCCGTCAGGCAGTGTCATAATTTCCCATTCAATACAGCCAAGCACAGAATCAAAATAAAAAGAAAGCATAGGTATATCAGGTATGGGAGTTTTTGCATTTTTAATATTTTTATAACGTGCAGAATATTTTGTAAGCAAGGTTTTATCCAATCTGTTTTCCGCAACTAAATGCCATAAAAACCATGCAGCGCCGCATCTAAGAACTTTATCATCAATAGAAGGATTTTTAATATTTTCCTGAGCCAGAGGAATATACATGACATCCTGGACTACAGGAATAAAAGAGCGGCTGAATAATCTTGGAAACAGCTGATCAGCAGGCCAATTTTTTCCTGCAGTAATAAAATCCAATAAATCAGTTTCATTTTGTGTAAGATCAATAACATCTCTCCATGATATTTCTGCACGCTCAATTATATGCGCAGAGCTGTTACTTTTATTTGAAGTTATATCACGCAATTCCCATGCCTTGTTTCTGTCTTTGATATATGTTTCTTTATAAACTTTGGAAGAAAGCAGGGCAAATGCTTTATCAAATGATGCAACAGCATCCCGATAACGGCCTAATTCAAAAAATGCTCTTGCCTGTTCAATAAATAACTCTCCGGAAGATTTCTCAATTTTCATTGAATCATTAATTAATCCTATTCTTTTTTCAGGATCTGACTCCAGCCTTATTGAAAGTATAATTGCCTGTATATTTCCAGGAAGATATTGCCGGGAAATTTTAAGTTGTTTTACTGCGTTATCTTTTGCACCTTCAAGAAGATACAACCTACCTGACCATGCAGCAAGCTGTGCCTTATAAGTCATATCCTGGACAGGTTTTTTTTCAAGTTCATTTATCTGTTTTCTAATAGAATTAATTTTATTTTTATTATAAACAGAATCAAGAGGAACAATTTCATTTTCAAGCTCTGTTATATTTGCGTTAGCTTCTTCATCAAGAGTAGATACCATTAAATCTCTTTGCATTGTTTGGCATGAGATAAATAAAAATAGCAAAAAAGAAATAATTATGCAAAACAAACCTGATTTTTTCATTTTCATACAACCTTATAAGTTATCTAAATTGCCACCTGTATAGGCGGTTATCAAGCCCTATTCCTATACACTCCATATTTCCATCGCCATTAAAATCGCCAAAAGCAGGATTTCCCCACACAGGAAGAGGAAAACCATCGAGAAGGGTAAAGTTATTTGAATATCCATATAAAGCATTGCCTGACCCGGTGATAAATATCTCAGGCGTTTTATCATTATCAATATCTGCTGTTATAATAGCGCCTTCTTCTGCTTTAAACCCTGGGATAGTCTGCTGAAGCACGTTACCATTCATAGATATTTTATAAAGCACACCTTCGGAAGAGATTGCCCACAAAGCTTCTCCATCATAAGCAGGTTGAATATAAAAAATACCCGGAATTTCAATTGGAAAGCCAGATATGGAATTTCCTTTTTCATCAAATACAGAAAGTTCTCCCGCCTGTGTAATAAATGAAACAAAAAGTTTTTCATTTTTTGCAAACAAAACAGGCGAGCCAAATGCAATACTTGGCACAGCCACAGGCCAGCCGGAATAAACATTACCTGCAATATCTGAAAGCCATATTTCTCCTATAAAGCTTTTAGGATATGCAGCCATATAAGAATTTCTGGAGGTAGTCATAAAAGATGGAGGAGAACGCAATGGTTCTTTAAAAGGAAATGATATAGGAGAAATAGAACCAAAAGCATCGACAACAAATATTACCCCGCTTGTATCAGGAAGAAATAGTTTGCTGTTATAAGCAGCAGGCGCAGAAGTTAGTCTGCATCCGGTAATAAGGGGAAATCCTTTTACAGGCTCCATATTACCATTAACAAGAGTTACAACCCCATCTTCATTTATAACCCATGCAGCAGGCGCAGTAATTGTGCCGAGAGGAAGCCCTGACGAAGGCAGGCACCATACATTGCTGCTGCTTTTATATTCATAAATTTTATTATTCTGCGGGTTTATTGATATTGCAGATTTTTCTTTTGATAACAGTATTCTGCTATCATCTTTTTTGCCTGTAAAAATGCTATATACTTTATTTCCTGTTTTTTCTCCAAGCTCAAGCGGGTATCCAGGGATTTGCCTTATACCTTTGCCATATCCGGGGACAGCTGAAAGCGCTGCTGTAAAAATATTGTTATTAATATTAACACGCACCAATCCCTGTCTGTATAATTTAAGAACATCTTCAAATACATCGTTACCTTTTATAAAAAAAGGAAGAGAACGGTCAAGAGAGTAAAATAAAGTCAGGGAAGATTTATCAGAACCTGCTTTTGACAAAGATTTCCAGAGATCTGTTTTAGGCAATATATCATTCTTGCGTATTGAATTAGCTGCAGACAGCAGGCTTTCAGGAGATTCAGATATAAACAAAAATCCATTTTGCACTATATAATATGGAGCAGGAATCTTTATATTCCACATACTTAAAATAACATTAAGAAAACCAGGCAGTTTGATCTGGGGAATACGTGTTCCATCAAGAACAACAGAAATATTTTCATCTACAACAGCTGATGAAAAAACTTTATTAAAAATTTCTTTACGTTTTTGTTCATCTGTAACCTGCAGAACAAATATAGGATAGGGCCGCCCCTCAAGGCCAAGCACAGCCATCTCTGTTCCTGTCCATGAGAAAAGAAGGTCATCAAGCCCCACGCCGATAAACATACGGGAAGTTGCATCTATTTTTTTCAGATTTATCGGTATTTTCTGTTTATAAACAGCCAGAGAAATATTGAGAAGTTCTTCAAGAGATCCTATTGAAAACACAGTGCTATATTGTGTAGCGCCTGGAAGCTGCTGTACAAGTGTTGTTATTTTAGAATCCCTTGATATTATTTTATTTATGTCTGCGTTATCAGAAATAACAGGAGATGAAATAGCAACATCTATCTGATTTGGAAAAAATGATAATGTAAGTTCAGCAAATCCTGAAAATTTAAGATGTTTTAAAACAGCTCCAACCATTGAACTGGATTCAGCAACTTCAGCTGCAACAGATTCAGAAGCAACAAGAAAACCTGCATCAAAATTACTGGATAAGAATTTTTTTTCTTTTGACCCTCTAAGATCTGCATCGCGGGATGTGCCGTCCAGAACAGATTCAAAAAGTTTTAAATTATTTGAAATAATTAATAGGTTTTTATATCTCTGCATATAAACAACATTATTATCATCTGCCCTGTATTCAAATCTTGATTTTTTCCCTGCTTGGACATAATAGAGGTTTTTAATTGTAACACTGCTTGTAAGGTTTGGGAAAAAACGGATAAAAGGCGCAGCAATCCCGCTGTCCCATGCTGCAAGAAATTTTCCATCGCTGAATAAAGCTCCGTCAAGCGGGCCTTTGCCTGCAAACCTTACCCATCTTTTTTCAAGAATACCGCTGTTTTTTATTTTGGAAATAACAGGATAAAAATTTGAAAAAGATTGGGTTGAAATAATATCGGAAAAAGGTTCGTGCGCAAGCAATCTATCTGCAAGCTGTATTGGATTTGGAATATGGGTATATGCGGCAAATGAATCCGGAATAACAGAATCAGGCGATATTCTTCCAATAAAAGATATGCCAATATATATTAATGGCAATATTACAACAAGAAAAATTAAAATGAAAATCAAAAGTCCTAATTTGCGATTTTTTGTACTCATAGCTATATAAACATTTTTACTGCATTTTGTAAAAAGGTCAATTATTTTATCATATTGCAAAGCTATAATAGTACAAAAATATCTGTCACTTCCACCATATTACCATTGAAAATGATTTGTCACTACGTTGTAAAAACAGAGTCTCTTTCAGTTCAATAATCCCTGATTTGCCTGCGATGGGCATAAATTTAGGCAGATTAAGATTAATCCAGAGGCTTAATCTGCACTCATCAAAAAACGGAAGCCTACAATGCTGGACTGGTTAACAGGCGCGTTGTAGCTGCGGTCATCAACAGCGCAGACAGATGCAAAGCTGCCCCAACAGCCACCACGATAAACATGGTAAGACCCGCTTCCGCCCGGGTAATCTGTCCATGGGACTGATGGATAACCTGCATACCAGTCCCAGCACCATTCATATACATTCCCGCTCATATCATATAAGCCCAGTTCATTGGGATCTTTTACTCCTACCTCGTGGGTTGCATACTCTGTCATTCCAGGGCTTTGGGAATTACCGCTATGCCATGCATAATTATCTATATTAGTTCCTGATGGATCTATAGTTCTATCATGCCCTGCATATTGTTTACTGTATCCATCGGTAAAAACTCCTCCTCCATCATGGTCTCCCTCTCCTAATGTCCCTCCCATTGCTGCCCACATCCACTCCATCTCGGTCGGCAGCCTGTAGCCTGTTCCATTCCAGTCAGGCACGTTTACGGTTGCACCTATATATATTATTCCCGCTACGGGTTATTCCTGTTATTGTATAAAAAGGACTCTTTCCATCTAACTCGCTTAATTTATTACAAAACTCTATTGCATCATACCATGTTACACATTCCACAGGACGCTTTGCCTGTGTTTCTGTGCTATCTGGTAGATATGTAGGTCCCTTAAAATAACTTGGGTTACTTCCCATTACTGCTTCCCACAGCTCCTGGGGTACCTCTGTTTCTGCAAGCCAGTACCCTTTTGTTATTGTCATCTCAGGATCAGTTGATCCAAGCTTAAATTGGCCTCCAGGAATATATGTAATATTAAAACTTACTCCATTTACACTATGTGATACTTTATCTCCGGGATAATAATATTGCCCATCTGGGTATGGGCGGCAGGTTAGGATAATAAATAAAACCAATATTTTTAATAACACATTTTTTTTAATCATTACACGCTTTTTTAAATATTGCTTTTTTTAGAACAACGCTGATTTATTCAAAAGTCCCGTACTTGCTTCAGGATCGAGAATAAATCAGCAGTACTTTTTTATCCTGGCATGGCTTATCTTGCCAGGGTTATTGTTATTTTTTCACAGTTTTCCATAGGAAAACGAGAAAAAAAATATGGAACCGCTGATTAGAATAAATTTAATCAGTGGTTCCTTAGAATTAAATTTATTGAAATGGAATGTTAATCCAAGCATAGCTCACCATGCCTGGATAAAAAATTATATCATGGTTTATAAAAAAGCAAATAATATTTTGAATAAATAGGTAAAAATATTTATTATTTGGCTCTGCTTTTCAATGGAATAGGCTCCGTTCTTCAAACAGAGTGACGGATGGGGACAACGGTACGACAGGGATGCAACACAGCACAAATAGGAACAACAGAGTGAGAAAAAGCGGAATGGAAATTATTTATAAAGCAGATTCCGGCTCTGCTTTTTCAATAACTACAGCAAAAGTATCTGCCTGGCTATTTATAAAGCGTACAGAACAACCATGTATTTTTGCAATACGCTTTACTATGGAAAGGCCAAGGCCGCTGCCTTCCTCTTCCTGGCCCGGCGGCCTGAAAAATCTTTCGCCAAGGCGGGAAAGAGATTTATCATCAATAGATACGCCTGTATTAAGAACAATCAATTTATAATCATCAATAATAATATCTACTTTAGCCTCTTTAGAGCTATAGCGTATAGCATTGTTCAAAAGATTACGAAGCAAGAGTCCCCAGAGAAGAGGACGTCCGGACGCAACTGGAGCTTTATATGTTATTGAAATATCGATTTTTATATTTTTATCTTCAGCAATTCCTGATTGCTCTGAAACCTCTTCTTTAATAATTTTATGCCAGTCAATTAAGCTATCATCTTTATTTGGGATAGTCTCTGCCTCAAGCCTGGATAAAGTTAGAAGCTGTTCAACCAAACGTGCTGACCTGTTAATTCCCTGAATAGATTTTTCCAAAGCGCTTTCCCTAACCTCTTTATCATCAGAAGCAAGAAGCGCAACTTCTGTCTGAACTTTTAATGCAGCAAGAGGGCTTCGAAGTTCATGCGCAGCATCTGAAATAAAACTTCTTTCTCTATCCAGCATTTTTTGTATGCGTAAAAAAAGATTATTCATTGCCATAATTAGCGGCTCTATTTCTGAAGGAGGATTTTTCGCAAGGACAGGATTAAGATCATCAGGTTCGCGTTTTGAAAGATTTTCAGTTATAAACTTTAATGGTTTAAATTCTTTGCTTATAGACAAAATAGAAATAACTATTAGAGCAATAAGCCCTATTACCCATGGCATAAGGCTTCTGCTGACAAGTTCAATTGCAGCATCATCTCTATATTCAAGTTCCTGCCCTACTGCAATAATAAAAGATTCATCAGAAGTTGTAACCCACACTATGCGCCACAGCTCATCTTCATCTTTTACAATTTGGTTAACAAAACCAACAGCATTGGGTATATATATAAAATCTTCTCCATCTTCTCCATCATGAAAAATCATTTCCCCATGCTTGTTAAAAACAGCAAATCCTATTGCATCATCATTTTCCTTACCCCGCAATTTCTTATCAATTTTTGGGAATATGCGTTTTGTCTTTGGAAGGGAATCTGTTTTTAAATCATTCCAATTAATTACAGAAAGCTGTTTGGCAAAAAGAAGCTGGTATGTATCAAAAAATTCATCAAGATATTTACGGCTTGCCATCCAGGAAAGGGCAGATGCAGCAGACCATACAACAACAGAAAGGCATAGAAAAGCAAGTATAAGCCTAACTCTTAAACTTAATTTTTTCATAACTTATTTATCCAGTATATATCCCAGCTTATGGACAGTACGTATAAAATCCTGCCCAAGCTTACGGCGCAGATGATGCACATGCACTTCAACAGTATTGCTTTGAACATCTTCATCCCAGGAATATAATTTTTCTTCTATTATTTCTTTAGACAGGACAATATTTTTGTTAAGCAAAAATAATTCCAAAAGCATTATTTCTTTCGGCGCCAGCTCAACATTTACTCCGGATAACGTTACTGATTTTGTATGCGGATCAAAGCATACGCCTCTATGGGTTAATACAGGATTTGGAGCTGAATGATTCCGCCTTATCAAAGCTCTTAATCTTGCAGCTACTTCTGATAAGGAAAAAGGTTTTGCAAGATAATCATCTGCACCACTGTTAAGCCCCAAAACTTTTTGCTCTACTTCCCCCATAGCTGTTAGTATAAGGACAAGTTCATTTCTTTTTTTAGCGCGCCACTCTTTTAAGATTGTAAGGCCATCCTGCCCAGGAAGCCCCAAGTCAAGTATTACTGCTTCATAATCTGTGCTATATAGCGCTTCTTTTCCATCAATGCCATTTTTAAACCAGTCAATAGTAAATCCCATTTTACCAAGACCTACAGCAATGCCGTCTCCAATCAGCCTGTCATCTTCTATTAAAAGAATACGCACAAATTATAACCTCATAATCAACTTTAAATATAATAAATTTATATCTTAATATCTGTTCCAAAATCTAGAAACTTTTTATTTATTATACCTGTTCGATAACTCTGTTAAAAGTCATTTTGCGAACATCAAATAAGCGCTAATTCGGCCACAATGCATGATTTTTTTACTAATAGCTCATAAGCGAACAGGTCTATTATAAAATTATAACATACTTTCTAATTTTTTTATTGTTATATGTTCATTTATTGCAATATATTATTTCAGGCTGTTTTTTATACTATAAAATAAAAATATCAGGACAGTAATAAACATAACTGGTATAGAATTCAAATTTTCTATACCAGTAAATTAAAAAACTTTTATATTCCATAAATATTTAAAAATAAAAAATTATGGAATTAGGTATATATCAAATATTCCAACTTATTTTTTTACAATTCTGTCAACTTCTATTTCAACTTTGGAAAATTTCTTATCCACTTCTCCATAAATTACAACATTATCTTCAGGGCCTACTGTTAAACCTTTCCAGGTGTTTTTTTCAATTTCTACAGTAATGCTATCTGTACTATCTCTAAAAAGATATTTATCACCGCCCAACTGCTTTTCAATTTTTCCTTCAAGAATTACTACTGCATCATCTTTCATTTTTTTTGCTTCAGCAACTGTTGCAGTTGCAGCAGCAGGCCCTACAAATCCGCCTGATACCTGATTATTATTTGACTGAGCGCCTGATGGCCCGCTTTGAGCTG
>JAVBQS010000173.1:0-6089 GCA_031548835.1 Spirochaetia bacterium | reverse complement strand
AAGCTCGTAATGCTGCAGCTAGAGCATCA
Source organism: Spirochaetia bacterium (assembly GCA_031548835.1). GTDB lineage: Bacteria > Spirochaetota > Spirochaetia > CADAEX01 > CADAEX01 > WQTU01. The sequence continues at coordinate 6,060 of JAVBQS010000173.1, read as the reverse complement.
ATGCCCTATGATAAAGGACAAAATATAAAATACGAGGCAAGATATATCGAAACAATAGATATCCTGGTTTATAATCAATATGACAGACAAAAGAATATATACTTTAATATTCTTAATGTTAATAGGTGGGATATAGTAGAAGTACAGGTAATTGAAGAATGAGATATATCTATTCAATTATAATTATTCTTTTTAGTATTATAAATCTTGCTCAAGTTGTTTCAGAAGAAAAAGATGATTTTGTAATGCCTCTTGCAGCAATTATGACAGAGCCGATATATGGGGAAGAGAATGCACCTGATAATATATATTATAAATATATAAGAAATAATACTTCAGAAGGCTTTCTTTATTATTTATCCAAAACTAAAGACTCTCTAGATAATGATGTAACAATAATATTTATTATTCCGGTTCAGGGAAATGATGCTATATTTTTAATATTGGATGAGGATTTTAATTTTATAAGACAATATTCAATAATTTATAATCCGCATCTGTTGCCTTATTCCAAAAGAAATATACTATATTCACCAAAATATCTAATAGATCATTCTGACATGGCTTATTTATATGATTTTTTTACAAAACAATTAGAATTTGATTATAAATTAATTTATAAGGATGATTTAGGAGAATTACTTGATAATGTATTACCACGGGATGCAATGGTTGGTATAGATGAATTTAATCGAAGCGATCCTAAATATATAAGAAAACAGAAGTAAGAAATAGAGATATATAAATTAAAGGAAAAAATTGGCACGTCGTAGAACAGCGCATATTCGCAGGCGCTCCCTGTGGTCGCTGGCTTACGCATCGCTAGCTCATATTCATTCGCACGCTCTGCTACAGCACATTTAGCTCGGCCAGCAACACTCGCAGGCTCGTGTTGCATTATTTGGCCTCACTAAACGTCGAATATACGCGGGACGATCTTCCCAAAAGTATTAAAAAAATTATAACTTATTATATTGGTGATTATGAAAGATAATAATTTTGTTCAAGTAGTTTTTTAACAAATAGTAATTATAAGCATATATGTTTATTAATTAAATTCATCTTTGTAATATATTTCTTGTTTTTTAATATTTTAGTGTTAAAATTAATTATTATATTTAATCTAACCAGGATAAAGCTTAATCAATAATATTTTGTTTAACGATAAATAGTTACTTATTCTATAAATAAAAGGAGCAGAAATGGGCATTGATATTAAAGACTATATAGTATCTGAAGGAAAAGAAGTAAAACTTGATTCTTATCCAACCAAGTATAATGGAAAGCTTGAGAAAGAAAAAGGAGTTGAATTATTTAATGAATTAATATTAAAACTGCAAGAACTACAAGCGCTACTTTATGCAGACAGTTCAAAAGCTCTTCTTGTTGTTCTTCAGGCAATGGATGCGGCAGGAAAAGATTCTACAATAAGACATGTATTCGGCCCAATCAATCCTCAGGGTTGTAAAGTTGCATCTTTTAAAACTCCAAACTCAACAGAACTGTTACATGATTTTTTATGGAGAATCCATCAAAATGTTCCAAGAAAGGGGCATATTGGAGTATTTAACCGTTCTCACTATGAAGATGTACTTATCGCAAAAGTAAAAAATCTTGTGCCAAAAGAAAAAATAAAACATCGTTACAACCATATAAATGCTTTTGAATCAATGTTAAATGATGAAGGAACAAAAATTGTAAAATTCTTTTTACATATTTCAAAAGATTATCAAAAAGAACAGCTTCAGGAACGGTTGGATACTCCTGAAAAGTTATGGAAATTCAGCCCTTCAGATATTCCGGAAAGAACACGCTGGGAAGATTATCAAAAAGCATATGAAGCTATGCTTGAAAAATGCTCTTCACCAACAACTCCCTGGTATATTATTCCGGCAGAACGCAGATGGTTTAGAAATCTGCTTATTGCAAAGATCTTGGTAGAAACATTGGAATCAATGGATCTTCACTATCCTGAAGTTCAATTTGATCCTAAAAAAGTTGTAATTCCTTAATAGATTTATTTTATAGTTATTTTTGTTTGATAAATAATTATTAATAATCAGGAGATAAATAAACAAGCATATTTAATAATTGATCAGCTTTAGTATTGCAGGGACAGTGGCATTTTTTAATTGCAGTACTAAAGCATAATGATTCAACCAGCTTTATTTTTACTTTTCTGTTTTTTATATCTTTATCAGTCAATGAGTTTATTATAAATAATAATCTAAACAATGAATTTTCCACATCTACATTACTTGTTTCCACTGTTTCAGGAATAAAAGTTGCATGATTTATATTATTAGTTAAATCAATCTCATTTATATTATTTATATCATGCACAAATAAAAACTCATTAAAATTCTTTAAAACATCTTTTTCCTTTATTGTATATAGTTTTATTCTACCAGCCGCGCCTATTTCTGTATTCTTTTTTTATATTTTATGCAGCCTGTATTTGTTATAAATATTTCAATAAAATCTTCAGGCAAATAGGGAATGTCAGCAAGAATAGCGCCGCTGGAATTTATAAATTTCAAATCATGAGTTAATGTAAATTCTCCATTTCTTGTAAAAGCAATTAATCTATCTTTAGTCACAACTTTAAAAAACCCTTCTCCCATTATTGCAAAATTAATTGGCTGTTCTGTAAGTATTAAAGCGCCTTGAGCTAAATTTATTTTATGACAAAATGTATTAGTTAAAGGATCAAGGTGTGATTTGTAGCCGCAAGTATAACTGTTATTAAGATCAGATAGTAAAATATTATATTCATCAAGTAATTCATTTTTATTACATGATGCAAGAAATATAAATAACAATATATGTAAAATATATTTTTTCATTTTATATATTACCAATCTTAATCCCGGATTTAGAATTTAATATTCTATCCGGGATTGAGTAATATAGAATATTAAATTCTTTTCGAAAACTCTTCATCCCAATTGATTCTTCCTGTTGCCTGCATAAGTATAAATAGGGTAATCACAGAACATATTGTAACAATTATTCCTGTAATTCCATCGAAAAAGAATGAAAAGGAAAAAACAATAAGATAAATAAATTGTATTGCAGGAGCATATATAAAAGCCATTTTTTTTGTTGCAATCAATTTTACATAAGTTATTGTTAATATTAATGATACAACTGCTGATATTATAAAGCTTAAATATATATTTAACTGATCAGAAAAATATGAAAACATTAAATGGAATGAAAAAAAAGTTGCTGCAAGAAAGAAAAAGTGCATTGGATGAAGATTTATTTTTAATACAATTGAAAACATTAAAAGTACAACAAAGAAAAAAAGAAGTGAAACAGGCGCAAAAAAAGATACTCTTGTTATTATTTCACCAGGATTTAATTTATTTGGAATAATTAATCCCACATCTTTGCCTGTAATTGCTTTATTAAGATTCCACATTAAATCATATCCTTTTTCTGTTTTGTTTTTTTCATTTGGCGACATCATATCAGACGGAAAATCATATAAATCAAAATCAGTTGTCATAACAAGATTAAAATCATTTATCTGTGCAATCTCATCTCTTTCAGGTGTAATAAGATAATAAATATCTTCCATTCCTGTTGCATCATAAGAAATATTTAAAGAAATAGTATTATCAGCAAGAGGGACAACAGCTATTTCCTGTTTATTGATTAGCGGAAGAACATTATCAATATCTTTATTATTTATATTTAAATATAGGTCATTATAAATAGAATCTGATGAATTAAGTGTAGAATATAAATAGATATTATTTTTGCTTGAAGAATCTATTTTAAAAATATATTTTCCGTCAAAATGCGCTTTAAAAGTAGGAAACCACAAATTACCTCTTTTTCTTTGATCAAGATAAACATTGATTTTAATATCAGATTTTATTAATTCATGATATTGATATTCATAATACTCAACCATTTTTTTTACATTATTTGATGTTTCTTCTCTATATTTTGTTATTTTAGCATAACACTTTGGAGACTGAATATTGAGCCTGTTGCCGTACAAACTGGCAACTTCATATTTAAGAGAGCTAAATGATGAACTTGTTCTTGAAGAATTAGAAACACCCAAGATCATCCATGCAATTGAAGTAATGATAAAAATTAAAACAATTGCAATAATTTTTCTTACAGACATATATCCTCCTTTATTTATATTTATAATTTATCGATAATGCTTTGTGCATATTTTTTTTCTTTTTCATTTCCTATTGCTGTAACTTGCTCAAAATATTTTTTTGCACTTTTGGGATTATCCAGTTTTAGATAAATTAAACCTATATTTATCAAAACTATACAATCATCAGGATCAATTTGCTGTGCTTTTAAAAAATATTCTAATGCATCATTATATTGCTTATTTATCGAGTAATATGTTGCAAGATTGTTATATGCAATAATATTATCAGGAAAAATTTCAATCTGCATTTCACTGCATAGTTTTACATAATTCAATCCGATTTCTGTTTTTGAATTAAACCATACAACATAATAGTCCTGAACATTATTTATAAAAAAGTTTTTTCCATCATTAACCGGTTTATTATTTGACCACAACCATTTGCTTTTATTAATCCCTGCTCTATTAATTGCATTAGCCAATGTTTCTCCTGCATTTTTATAACTTCCTATTTCATTAAGCACATGAATTTTTCCAAAATAAATATCAAGCCTGTCGGGAGCATATACTAAACTTTTATCAAGATATTCAAGACTTTTTATTACATCTTCCTGATTATAGCTTACAGATTCATTGATAGAACCAACACCTTCTCCTGTTTTAGGATCTTTAATCTCAAGAACAGGGCCAGGACCTTTTTTTTCAGTATCAATGAAAATTCCTGATGCATAGTTTCTGGCAAGATAATAGTTAAAATATGCTATAAATAATTCAGGATTTTCAGGGTCTTCTTTTTCCCATTTTTCAAGATGAATAAATAGTTCCTGGTATTTTTGCTGCTTAAGCAACGTTTCATAAACAGACTTATTATCAGCAAATAATAAAAAGCCAAGAGTTAAAAAAATTATAATAAATATTTGTTTTTTAATAATTTATATAATATCATTTTTTAAAACTATTAATAAGTTTTTCAAATTTTACAGCAGTCATTAATTCATGTGTCTTAAATATACCATTATAATATATGCCAAGTGTTCCAAAAGGGCTGCTTTTTTCCTGGGCATCACAATAATTTTTAAGTTTTATAATTTTGTATTCTATTCCTTTTTTATTTGCTGTTTCAGCAAGTAAGCTTATATATCTATCCATAAAAGGACATTGGTCGGAATATATAAAAGTAAATCCTTTTTTGTTTTTACACATTCCTGTTTTTGCATTTTTTGAAAATTGGGGAGAAGCAGCAGTTTTATTAAATTTTAATACAAGCAATTCAAAATAAGGAGGCGCTGTATCTACTGTTTCAAAACCATGTTTAATATAAAATTTTTTATCTGTAAGAAATGGTTTTGCTTTATCACTGCTAATTACAGCAACACCATCCATCTTTTTTTCTTTTGCATCATTTATACATTGGTTAAGTAATTGTATAGAAAGTCCTTTTCCCTTGAACTGTCCTGAAACCCAGAGGCAGTTTATAAACATATAATTTTTCCCTACAACAGGTTTCCACACTGTTTCAATCGGCATATATTCAATAAATATTTTTCCACGCTGATCAAATCTTTTAAAAATTAATCCTTCATCAAATCTTTCTTTTAACCATGCTTTTTTAATATCAGAATTACTTTTATTAATTTTATCATTGCCAATAGCGCAGCATATATGCTCTGAGTCAATATTAGTTTTATCAATAGATATTATTTCCATTATTTTTCCTATGTTAATTATTATTTTATTTTTATTTATATTAAATACCAGGTTGTAATTAATATAAAATCAATATAGCAATTTATAATTTATAACACAATAAATCTATACAGCAGCAATTTTGCTTTCTGCTATTTATATTTAAATCATATATAATAAATATAGTGAAGATTGATTTATAAGTTTATAATATAATAAATTATATTATAAACTTTTTTAGCAGG
>JAVBQS010000189.1:0-4146 GCA_031548835.1 Spirochaetia bacterium | reverse complement strand
AACAGCGCAGCCAAAACCAATTCCTGTGCCTGATAGAGATTCTCTCTCAAGAATATCTTTATATACTTTTTGGGTATCTATAATTTTTCCAGCATTATTTAATGTATTTGTAAGTTTCAGGATAATATCTTCACGGTTTTGAATTTCAGTATCAAATATAATACACTCTTTAGGAATAAGTCCATGTATTGAAAGCATTTTAAATCTCCTCTTCTTCAGGAACCAATCCTGTTGCCCAGTCTACAGGAACAGTAAACATAATTCCTGTCCCCGGATTTTCAAGCCCTCCGACTATTTCATCTATTAATTTTTTTAATTTATCTATTACTGATTCATTTCTGATTACTGAGAGAATTGTTTTATTGTAGGGCTTATTTCCTTTCATAAATTCTTTAAAACCTACAAAAAGAGGAACCTCGTATGTAAGGAAGCGGCCCATGCCTTCTGAATCAAGAATTGTAGCGCCGGCAACTCCTGCTTCTACATATGCTTCAAGCACTTCTTCCATGAGTTCTTCATTATTCAGAATAAAAACCAGCAGTTTCATCTGCTTTGCCCATCCTTGGATAGTTTCAATATAAAAAATTTTTTAAATATTATGATTTTATTATAATAGCTAAAATTTTATACGTCCAATTATTTGTATTTTTTCTTAATAAAAATTTATCTGGAAAATGAGAGAAAATATAGCTCATAACAAGGAAGATGTGGGCCATTACTCCGCTGTTCCGGCGTAGAGGAATCTAAAATAGAGAAGACATTTACATTACTTTGACACCTATTCCGCCCCAGGCTTAGCTGAGGCGGAATCAATTATCACATTGTGTCATCATCAATATAATAATTTCCTGTATAAATATATTCAGGCTTTGCTGAAATATAAACCTGATTATCTTTTCTATCCCATTCAACATAAGCAGCGCTGCTATTATAAAGTGTAAGCAGTTCATTACCATACCCATTAAGAGATGCAGCAACTGATGCAATGCAGCAGGTAAGAGAATTATCAGGATATTTTGCTTTTATCCATTTTTTTATATTTATACTGTTTGGCGCCGGTATATATACAAATAACGGCATAGATTGTGAATAAGCAGCAGTTTTTTTTATTTTATGGGATAATTCTTTTAATTCTCCATAAGATCTATTATTAGGAAAAAATACAACACCATTTTCTTTTAATATTATATTTATAAAATTGTAAGAATGATTATCAACAATTATTGTTTCTGTAAAATTTTCATTAAAAATAGGCGAGCCTGCAAAAATTCTAAAATTCATACTATCCAATATCTGTATAGATGTTTCTTTGCTATTATTAATTATCTTAATTTTTTTTCCGCTTACAGATATTCTGTCAAAAATATATCTTGATGCTATTATTGATGCATCAAGAATATTTTCATATAAACTGCCGTCAGAAGAAAAAGTTCTTATTATGATAGAACTGTTATTTTCAGATAAAAGCAGAAAAATAATACCGCTGCCGCCTGCGCCTATATGCCTGTTGCAAATATTTATTGCTATTTTAGATAAAAATGAATCATTTATTAATTTAGTGAAAATATTCCTGAAATCAACAAGAATAAAATCATTTTTTAATAAATGAAGTTTATAAAATTTTATTTCCACTTTTTTTATTCAAAAAAAACTTTATGAAGCTTTCTTATAGTATCATCAATCTCTTCCTGGTTTAAAACCATTGAAAGGTTTACATCAGATGCTCCAAGCGAAATCATTTTTACAGATGCCGGGGAAAGTGTTTCAAATATTTTTGATATAAGCCCGGAATCCTTCCATATATTTTTGCCTACAAGGCAGATAATTCCATTATTGCTTTCTATTACTGTTTTACCCAGCGGCTCAAGTTCACTTTTTATAATATTAATATTGCTTGTATCTTCAATAGTCATTGAAACAGATACTTCTGATGTTGATATAAGATCAACAGGTGTTTTATATTTATTAAATATTGCAAATATTTTTGAGAGAAAGCCGTAAGCATTTAACATTCTATAGGAAGTTATATTTATAGATGTTATATTTTTTTTACCTGCAATACCTGTAAGGCCTTTTGAGTCAGTTTTTTTAATAATAAAAGTTCCAGGACAATCAGGGTTTTTTGTATTTTTAACAACAACAGGAATTCTTTTCTCAACAGCCGGCTGGATTGTTGATGGATGAACAACCTTTGCTCCAAAAAATGCAAGCTCTGCTGCTTCTGCATAAGAGATATTTTCAATTCTTTTTGCGCCTGGAGCAATACGGGGATCAGTAGAAAGTATTCCATCAACATCTGTCCATATCTGCACTTCTTCTGCATCAAGCGCAGAACCAATAATTGTTGCTGTAAAATCAGATCCTCCGCGCCCCAAAGTTGTAGTTATCCCTTCTTCATTTGAGCTAATAAATCCCTGAGTTATTACTATTTTACCTTTTTCAGGTTTTACATATTCTTTTATTTTTGGATTTGTAAGTTTAAAATTAGGGGAGGCTGATGTAAAATTATTATCAGTTATAATAAAATTTCTTGAATCAAGAAGCTCTGAATTAATATTTCTTTCAACAGTCCTATGATATATTAAAAGAGTTGAAAGCCTTTCTCCAAAAGAAACAAGCATATCAAGGCTCTTTGGAGAACACTCCCTTAATAGATAAAGCCCTTTTGAAAAAGAGACAAGCTGTTCAAACAAACTGTTAAGAGATTCAGAAGCTTTTTCAAGATTCTTGCCTGTAAGAAACTCATTTGCAGCATCAAAGTGCATTTTTTTAAGAGCATCAATTGCTTCAATAATACTATCTTTATTTTTTTCTTCTGCAAATTTTCCTATGCTGATAAGCTTGTCTGTAACTTTTGACATTGCAGAAGAAACAAGAACAGGAGCCCTATCTATCTGGTTATTTGTAATATCTATGGTTTTATCAATCCAGTAACTGTCTTTTACAGATGTGCCGCCAAATTTTAATACAATCATAAGTTCCTACTTTTCAAATTTTAAGATAACCCCGGCAGGCTTTATCATGCCGGGATAATAAATCACTTAATGAATAAAGGCATTAAGCATGCGCTATATTTTTTTACTGCCCGGCAGGCAGAATATCTTCTAGCTGACAATACAAATAATTAGTGTTTTTAAGACTAATTGATTGTTGCTAACATATATGAGATATTATGTCAATAATTCAAAAATCAGGTTAAAAAAATGTTAAAAGATTTTAATAAAAGAATAGAAAACAGCTTTAATTCGCTAAAAGTAGGGGGAAATATTTCGCCAAAAACAGCTGTCATATTAGGCTCTGGTTTGTCTGGCGTAAAAGATTCTATTGAAGGAAAGGAAATTCCTTTTAACAAAATTGAAGGATTCCCGGCGCCCACAGTTAAAGGCCATTCAGGAGTATTAAAAATATCTGATAAGGCTGTTATATGCGCGGGAAGAATCCACTATTATGAAGGCCACTCTATTGATGATGTTGTTTTTCCTGTTTTTCTTTTAAACAGGCTTGGCGTTAAAAATCTTATAATAACAAATGCTGCAGGAGGAATTAATTTAAGCTATACACCAGGAGAACTCGTGCTTATCTCTGATCATATAAATCTTACAGCTCTTAACCCTCTTATAGGAGAAAATAACGACTCACTTGGGCCAAGATTCCCGGATATGAGTGAATGCTATAGTAAAAATCTTATTGATAAAGCTCTTAAAATAAAACCTGGAATGAAACAGGGAGTATATGCAGGGCTTAAAGGCCCATCATATGAAACTCCTGCAGAAGTAAAAATGTTAAAAATAGTTGGCGCTGATCTTGTCGGAATGTCTACTGTTAATGAAGTTATAGCAGCAACTTATCTTGGCATGAAGGTTATTGGAATATCATGTGTAACAAATCTTGCGGCAGGTATAAGCGACAAACATCTTAACCACGCAGAAGTGGTTGAAGCAGGAAAAAAAGCTGAAAAAGAACTTACATCACTTATACTAAAGCTTATTGAGGAGATCTGACTAATAAACTAATGACTTCCTCAGCAGCCTCATCACGAATAACCCAAAATGCACTTGAAAAAATAAAAAATGCAATAAGCGAAGCAGGACAAAATGAAGTTATGTTTTGCGGCACATTAAATCAGGATGGCTTTGTAGATACTAT
>JAVBQS010000199.1:0-19533 GCA_031548835.1 Spirochaetia bacterium | reverse complement strand
CGTGCAAGTTTTTTATCAATAATAAAAGAAAAAAAATCATGGGGTTCATGATTTGATGCGGAAAAAGATTCTGCATATTCATCAAGTGTCACGGCGCTGTAAAATTTTGCAAGTTTTTCAGCTTCTTTTTTTGTTATAAATAATGTTTCTTTTGTGTTAAAGCAGTAAAGAAAATATCTATCCCGGCCTGCCATATAAAATCTGTTAAGGCCGGGGTAAAATATGTTTTTCATTAAAATAAGTATAACATAAAATTAAGAAAAATTGGCGCTATATGACCAGTCTAGCAAAGGAGTAAATTGTTCACCAGGATTAAGTTTTTTAATATCTGCTAACCCAACTGTTGTGTTATTTGATATATCTCTTCTAATTACCATAAGCTTTAATTTTTTTCCGGGAAGCATATCAAGTTTCGGATTGTTCATCAATTCATCAATTCTGGGGGTTGATAGTGTATATTTTTTATAATAAATTAAATTTACACTTCCATCATTAAGCTCAGATGTTGGTGTTACATAATCATTAAAAAGTATCACATTGGCCTCTATTTTAAATATATAATTAAACACTTCTTCACTCATAAAAACTACAGATACAGAGTTATCAGATGTGTAATCAATACTTGAAGTCGTAAGTTCAAAATTCACTGTTCCAAATGCAGCAGGCGAAAACTCCAGTGTAACTGTTTTAGAATCATTTTCTGCTACAGAAAAAGGAGCTGATATTGCTGCATGTGTAAGATGCTCTCCATTTCCTGAATTATTCAGAACTCCGTCTAATGAGTAATCAATAGCGCTGTAATATTCCATAAGTATTCTTAGCTGAGTATTTGCAGGTATTTCATTAAATGTTATGCTTTTGGGTAAAATATGTTCATTATAGTTTGCGGATTCAAATCCTCTCATCCCGTTTGAAAGAATTGCTGTTCCATTTATTGGAAGTGAAATTACTGAATTAAACACACTGTTTGAATAATAGATAGCCTCTTTTGTAACAGGAATATAATAATAAGGCGGATTTACATCTTCTTCATAAAATGTATAATTCTTTTTTTCAAAAGTGCTGCCTTCAGTAATATCCCCAGCTGCAAAAAAATATATTCTTACCCTGTCTGCATCATTAGGATCACCAAGGCTTCTTAAGCCCCTGACTTCTATATTTATTCCAGAGGATTCTCCGCCGTTCCTATTTTCCGAGTTATTATTTAAAGAAGAACTGTTCTCTCCTGCCTGGTAACAGGATGTAATTATAAAAACCATAAGTAATGTAATTATTAAATATTTTATCTTCATGTATGCCTCCAATGCGCTTACCATGTAACTGTAACAGTGCCTGTATCAGTTCCCCAGTCTATTTCTACTCCGCCTGTGCCGCCTATATTGCCGCCTATTATTGTAGGCCTTATTATTACTGTTCCTGTGGGATCTTTTCCTTTTGGAACTATTTTTCCTGCATTGTCTGTAGATGTTGAGGTCGGAACTGTAAATCCCTGTGTTGCAGCCTGTCCTGCAGACTGCGGTGTTCCAAATCCTCTGCTGCTTACAACAGAAGAAGAACCGGCTGGTACCATTCGTCTTTGTCCTATATTATTTGAATAAGCTATTCTTCCCTGCTGGACTGTTATATTATTTATTCCTGCTGTAAATTTTGTTCCTCTTACAGCAGCTGTTGATACAGGTGTTTTAAGGGTAAAATCATGTTTTAATCCTTCTGTTGTTTTAACATCTGCTGTTATTTTTCCAAGTTTAAGGTTAAGGTCTGTCTTTACAATACCGCCTCTTTCTGTAAGTTCATTGAGAGATATTCTTGTAAGAGGCCTTACAATTATTTCAGAGCTTCCAAGGTCTAAAACAACATTTGAATTAAAACCTGTTGATATAATTGTTCCTGGTTTTAATTTTTGCCCAAGAGCAGCGCTTTTCCAGGATGATGATCCCTGCTCCTGTGTTTCAACCTTGCCGGCAAGGCTTTTAATAACAGCATCTGCTGCAAATAAATAAGATGTTGTTGTTAAAAATATTATTGTTATTATTGCTATTTTTAAGTTTTTCATTTGTGCCTCCCGCACTGCTTTTATATGCTAAAAACAGGCAATATTTATATCTTTATATAAAATTTGATGCCTGTTAACTTTATTGTCAAGCATTATCTCTATTTATCTTCCTGCATAACTTGCAGGGAAATAATAAAATTTATCAGCAAAAATTGGTAACATAGTCTATTCCAGACAGCTCAATTTCAGTATATTGTCCCGGATTAATTTCAGGAATATTTATTAATTTTGCTGTAAATTGTCCCTCTTCATTTTTTATTACCATAAGTTTAAGTTTTCTGCCGGGAAGCATTGGAATTGCAGGAGAATAAGATATTAAATATTGAATGTCTAAATATGTATAATAGTAAACTACTAAAGGATTTGCATTTAAGTATGGAAAATCCTGGTTATTATATTGTATTGAATTTCCGGATACAGTAAAGTCCTGACTAAAATCTTCTTCTCCAACAAATACAAGTGATACACTACTTTCTGTTCCATCAAGAAATTCATTGAAATTTTCTATAATGAAATTGCCGTAAGCAGAATGATCAACAGTAATTGAAACAGGTGTTATAAAATCTTTTATAACAGTAAAAGAATTTGATACTCCTGCATGGGTAAGAAAGTATTCTAAATTGCTGTCTGGTCCATAAATATCAAGGAGATCAAAATTCTCTATTCCATAATATTCAATAAGCACTTTAAAAGAACTATTTGCAGGTATTCCGTCAATTATTGATATGGATTGCCCTGTAAAATCAGCAGGATTGGTAAATTCAAATCCATATATTCCCGGATAAATTTCTTTTGTTCCAGTAATTTGAAGTGGTTTTACATAATTAAATACATAATCTGAATAACCAATTGTTTTTCTTAATCCATAACTGCCGAAATTTTGATCTTCTTTAATAAAATCACTTTCATAAATCTCGCTGCTTTTAAAAAAATATAACCTTATTTTATCTCCTGCTTCAGGATTGGATGGCCCTCTTAATTGCAGTGATAATTTACCTGAATCAGAATCGGGAGATATATTGTTATAGTTATTGCCGCCATCCTGATAACAGGAAGAAATTATAAAAATTATAAATAATATAAATGCTAAATATTTTATTTTCATATATAATGCTCCTTATATTTCCAACCAAGATACTATTTGTCCTTAATATTCTATTAAATTGGTTCCTCCACTCCTTCCGGTTCCCAAAGCTCATAGAATTTAAAATTAAGATCTTTATCATAAAGCCTGCCAGGTTCTACTTCAAAAACATCTGAAAGAGCTCCTATGTCACTGTTGTCAGATAGTGTTAATACTAAAAGTATTCTCCATTTTTTTCCAGGAGGCACAGGGTCAGGGAAAGATCCATCTTCTGTATCGCCAGATGGCCCTGAAGACTGAAAAAATGGATTTTCTGAATCGTCTGGGACTAGTATTGTTATTTTCCCATTTTCCAGTTTAAATATTGAATCAAATTTTCCGGCATCCATTAGCCCATAACCAGCGACCTCAGCCTCCGTGCTGAATTTCGCTTTTACAAAATTATCCCCCGGTATCGGAGCAAAGCCTACAAGAGTTGGCAAAAGTTTTATTTCAATCTCTTTGGAAGCGTTATCTCCCACGCTAAATGTACTGGATTTTCCCGCATGGGAAAGAAAATACTGTATTTTCTGGTCTTCCGGCGGAAACTCTGGAGAATAGTAAGATTTTACTTCCCTTGAAGAGTAGTATTCAAGAAGAATACAAAGGTCTGTATTTGCAGGCACATTTTCAACATGTATTTTTGCTGTGCCGTCCTCTTTTATCGACTGGATATGTACACTTTTGCCGCCAACTATTTTAGCTGCAGGAAGAGCTTGTGCATAAACCATCCGCTGCCCAGGGAAAATTGTTTTAAGCCCGTTAAACTTGTATTCTGCACCAGCACCATAATATTTTTCAAAAGGGGCAGAAACATATTCAAATTTAAAATTCGGGTCTTCAATATCATATACAATATTATCAAGCTTTCCTGCATCAAAAAAACGAATTCTTACTTCGCCGTCATACCCGGCAGCAGGGGCGCGTAATCCTCTTGTATTAATATTTAAAGTTATTCCGGCAGAACCAGAATCTGAAGAAGGAGCCTGATAACATGATGCAATTATTAAAGCTGTAAAAACCATAAATAGCAGTTTTATTTTCATATCAATTTTCCTTAAATTTTAACCATATTGTTCCAGAAAACACTAAAACCTTTAGGCTTTGGTTATCTGATCCTCTATATAATTTTCTCTCTTTAAAACAAAAGTTATCCTTAAATTCATTATACCTCCTCTGTTGGAGCTTTTTGCCATAATAAGCTGGACTATATTAAAAACTGAATGAAGCATTAATCATTACGCCTGGTTCAATCTCTCTATAATCATTAAGGATGGGCCCGCTTGATGAACTGTTTGGAATAAAAGCTCCTCCCGCAACTGTTATTCCAAAATCGGAAAAAGGCCTGTAGTTAAGTATAAGCAGCGCTTCTGTTCCAAGGTATTTATCATCAGAACTTGCAGATGCTATGCTTTCAGATACAGCTCCGTCAGATGCTTTAAAATAGACAGCCCCGCTTAATGCTGCCTGGAAATTTTTCATTGCTCCTTTTGTTTTGGAAAAAGGCTTTATTGAATATTCAAGCCCTGCTCTTATAAGGTTTGAAGGAGTAGGGGAAAATATAATTCCTGTATTTGAATCTGTAATAGGCATAAACTGTGTATTATTGCCATAAGTATTGCCTTCATAAACAGATACATTATCATCATCGCCGCTTGCAAACATAAAAGATACTGTAAGTTTGGAAAAATAGAAATCTTTCATAAGATAGCTTATGCTTCCGCCTGCAAGAACTGCAAATAAAGCTTTATATTCATATTCGCTTTTTGGCTCAATATAAGATAGTGATTTTCCAAGCTGTAAATAGCTGTAAATATCATAAATAAATGAACCTGTAAGAGCTCCTGATAACCCTACTCCTAAATAAAAAGCATTGAGTTTTCCGCCTTTTCCTTCTGCTGTTGCAGGATCGCCGTCTTCAATAAGATCATTGCTTCTCATATCAATTTGTGTAATAAAAGAAAAATCAAGCTGCTGCGACTGCATTACTTCAGGAAGCGCTACTCCTAAATTTATAATTACTTTTTTTGGCGCAAGTTTTATATCATCATCATTATCATCAATAACATCTGCTGCTGTATTATTTATAGATGAAACAGGTTTAAGCAAAAGCCCTGAATAGCCTGCGCCCAGCGATAAATTAAACCGCGGAAATGCAAGAGTAAAATGAGCGCCGTCAAGCCTGTGCGCAAAAACCCTGCCTGTAAAATCATACTGAAAAAATCTTCCTATCTTGTAAATAAAGCCTGAATTTTGTGTAAAAAGCCCGGTAAAATCCTGTGTTATGTAAAGATAATCAAGATCAGCAAGTATATCATAGTCATCTTTTGAATAAGCAACGCTTCCCTGGCCTGTTATATACATTGTTTCTGTTGGCGAAAGCGCAAGCCAGAGGGCAAGTTTATCAGTCTGTTCCTGGGAATCAGGCTCTGATGTAATTACTGAATAGTTTTCTATATATCCGCCAAAATCAATGGAAAACCCAAATGATGCTATGCAAAAAACAATAAACAGAAGCAGTAAAATCTTTTTCATTTGTTTTCCTCTTTCCATAAAAGATATCCGGAAAGTAAAATTAAAAAATCTTCTCCAGATATGATTTTTGCAGGATCTGTTCTTTGGTCAACCATTTTCAGATATTTCATCTCTTTTAACGCATATCTTGGGCCAGGCACAATTTTGTACATAATTCCGCCTTTTTGCCCAAATGCTTTCATTATAATGTATGATGCATAATCTGATCTTACAGGTTCATTGCCTGTAAGAGTTTTTTTAAACCATTTATTATTGTTAAGGTATTCTATGGCAGAACTGTTTACAGGCAGCTCAATTTCGGCTGCAGCAAGAGTAAGGCTGGCTGCTGTTCCAATATCTGCTTTTTCTTTTGCCAAAAATATATCTATTTCTTCATTGGATTGGCTATATGCCGTAAATGCAGCAAGGAAAAAAACAACGCTAACTATTGATATTTTCATCACTAAAATTCCTTGTTTTAAAACATTTTATAATATGGTAAATTATATCATATAAAATAGTTATTTGTTAAGCTCTGATTTAAGAGTCATTAGCTTTTGGGAGGAATTATGCAAAAAAAACTGCTCTATATTATTCCATTTGTTGCAGCTCTTTTTTTTGGTTTGTTAACATTTATGAAAATTGAGCAGACTAGTGAGTATAGATTATATGACCTTTTTTTAAGAATAAAGCCTGAAATTCCCGAAGATAGCAGAATAGTGCTCCTTGATGTTGATGATTTGGCAATATCAAAGATAGGAGTCTGGCCGTGGAGCAGAAGCATAATGGCTGATGGCCTTATTTTATTAAAGGAATTTGGGGCAAAATATGCAGTTTTTGATATTGAATATACAGAAAAAAGCCCGCGCGGCATTAATGCTGATTTTCTTGAAAATAAAATGCCTCAGAATATAGAGCAGAATTTCAGGTTAATAAACAGCAATATAAATGATTTTATAAAAGCTATTTCATCCGGAAATATTAGAATAAAAGATGTAAGCGATTTTGGTTCATATCTTGAAGAAATAAATAGCGGCATTAAAAATGATATTCTCAATACACTGGAAGGTGTTGCCAGCGACAATGATGAATATCTTGGCAAGACTGCGCATTATTTCGGCAATGCTTTTTTTACAATCAATATGTTTAAAGGAGAAGATGACAGCACTCCTGAAGAACTTAAAAATTGGGCAAGCGAAAATATTTCGCTTGACTCGGTTGTTGTGCCAGATAGGGCGGGAAAACTTAAATTTTTTATTGCAGATGATGTAAGGCCTGCCATTGCTCCTGTAATAAAAAATGGAAAAGGCGCAGGCTTTCCAAATGTGTTTATAGATAATGACGGAGTAAGAAGAAGAATTGATATTTTAAGAATATATAACGGCAAATATTTTCCGCAGCTTGCTTTTTCTGCTTTTTATGATTGGCTTGGCTCTCCTGAAATTATAGCTTCAGGCAATAAAATAATATTGAAAGATGCAATGTTGCCTGATGGAGAAAAAGAAGATATATCAATACCGCTGGTAAATGGGCAGCTTTTAATTAACTGGCCTGTAAAAAGTTTTGAGAAAAGTTTTCGCCACATGACTTACTGGTATCTTGAAATGCATAAAAGACTTTATGATTCTCTTATTGGTAATATTATAATAATGAAAGATGCAGGTTTTCTTGATTATTATAAAGGAGATATTGATTTTTATACTACCCATTTTTTCAGCAGCGATATGCTTTCTGAAATGATTGAAACAAGGGAAGCCAAAGATTTTGAAGAATATGTAAAGATAAGAGAATATTTTTTTCAGGAACTTCATGCTTTTTTTACCGGAGATGCAGAACAAAACATATTGAATGATATTGATGAAGTTCTTGCTGTTAAAGGTATTAATGATGAAATAAAAACCAGTTATGCAGAGCTTAAAAAAAATGTTCCTGTTATTTTCAGCAATACAAGAGATATATTAAAAGAGTTACTGGAAACAAGAAAAATCCTGCATGATAATCTTAATGGTTCATTTTGTATTATTGGACATACAGGAACATCAACAACAGATATAGGTGTTAATCCTTTTGAAAAAGAATATATGAATGTCGGAACTCATGCATCTGTTGTAAATACAATACTTAATGAAAAATTTCTGCAAATAGCTCCATCCTGGATTTCAGTAATTTTTGCTTTTCTTTTTTCATTTATTGTTTTTCTTTTAATTCAGGGAAAAAATCCTGCGGCTTCTATTGTAATAGGAATCTCTTTTTTAATTACTATAATTATTCTTGCCGCTGTTGTTTTTAGAATTACAGGAGTATATTTTCATATTATACCTCCCGTAGGATCTGTTTTTATAACTTTTATTGTTTACACAATGTTTAGTCTTATAACAACATCGCATGAAAAAGCTTTTATAAAAAACGCTTTTGGCCACTATTTGTCGCAGGATGTAATATCCCAACTTCTTGAAAATCCTGAAAAGCTTAAACTTGGAGGAGATAAAAAAGAGCTTTCTGTAATTTTTACAGATATAAGAGGATTTTCCACAATATCTGAAAAGCTTGATCCTGCAGAACTTGTAAAGCTTCTTAATGAATATCTTACTGCAATGAGTGATATTATTCTTGATGAACGTGGAACAATAGATAAGTATGAGGGAGATGCTATTATCTCATTTTTCGGAGCTCCGGTTGATTTTTCCGATCATGCGGCAAGGGCATGCGCATCTGCAATAAAAATGAAAAAGAAAGAATTTGAAATAAATAAATTTTTTGCAGAAAAGCAGATGCTTTCAACACCTCTTCTTACAAGAATTGGAATAAACACAGGAGAGATGGTTGTAGGCAATATGGGCACTGCAAGAAAAATGGACTATACTGTAATGGGAAATGCTGTTAACCTTGCGGCAAGACTTGAAGGTGTAAACAAACAGTATGGCACATGGATTCTTGCAAGTGAATATACAATAGGTAAAACAAATGATATGTTTGCCTGCCGCAAGCTTGACCAGGTAAGGGTAGTGGGAATAAATAATCCTGTCCAGCTTTATGAACTTATTGATGAAAAAAAGGAAACATCTGATAAAACTTTTTCCATAATTGATTTAAGCGACAAAGCTGTTGAAAAATTCAGGCGACAGGATTGGGATAGTTCTATAAAACTGTTTGAAGAAGTTCTTAGGCTGACGCCTGATGATGGGCCTGCATTAACTTTTATAAAAAGATGCCGGGACTTTAAAAAATCTCCTCCTCCAGGGAACTGGGATGGAGTATTTAATTTAAGCGCTAAGTAATAACTTTTTAATTTTCCCGGCGCCAGGCATGATAAGCCAGCCGGGAAAATATTTATATTGTCTTGCTGCTCTTGATAAGAGTTATCAGTCTCTATATATGTTTCTGTTTGTTTAAATAGATTAAATAGCTTCATCTGCTTTTTCTATTATTTCACGCTGCCACTTTAAAAGGTAACGCTCAAGGGGATTGTTCCCTCCTTCAATATCTGCCATTACCCTGAAAACCGGTTCTGTTCCCGAGCCTCTCATCCAGATAAACCCTTTTTCATTGCCTTGATTATCTTTAAAAAGAATTTTTAATCCGCCTTTTGTCCTTTTACTTCTTATTTCACTTCCCATTCCTGAAACAGCATCTGTCTGCATATAATTAAACTCTTCCCAGTTTGTAATGCCTGCTTTTTCTTCAAGATCTTTCTTTTTCATTTCCCATTCTGAAAGAAAGATTTTTTCATATCTATTTTTAAGAATACCATGATCTTCTGTTTTAATTACCATTTTTGCAAGAGGATCATCTGTCTCTGTTGTTGTAAACTTCGGAAGTGTGTGCAGTATGGAATTTATTGATTCTCCTTTTTTTAATGATAATAGCCTTGCAATTGAACTTATTGTGTTAAGAGGATCTCTTACTGTTGCAGGCAGTGTTATGCTTCCTCCGTTTGAGCCTTCACCTAAATATCTTACAAACCAGCCTTCTTTTATAAGTTTTACTGCAAGATTTACTACATTTGCTTCCCCGACTTCTGCGCGGAAAACAGCTGCGCCAAACTGCTGTGCAATTTTTTCAATTATGGTAGATGTTGGATCATTTACAGCAATAGCTATTTTTTTATCTTTTGCAACTCCTGACTCTGATATAAATAAAAGTTCTGCAAAACAGGCAAGCGCAAACAGTTCCTGTGCTTTTAATATTTCTGCCTTTCCATGGGAATTAATATAGACAAGATTTCCTCTGTCGCCATCGTTGTCCGGCATATAGCCTATAATAAATGAGTTGTCATTATTATAGGTTTTTTCAAGTTCTATTTTGCAAAGCAAAAGATTTTTGCCTTCAGGAAGTATTGGGCTTATAATCATGCCTGGGACACTGTTTATAAATTTGCTATTAATTCCCAATATTTTAAAAAACCCTTTATCTATACTTGTGCATCTGGCGCTTCCGTTTAAATCTCCAACTATTCCTATGTTTTTAAAAATATCTGTTTCTGCTGATATTTTTTCTGCTATATTTTGTTCAAAGCCCAAGTCTGGCCTTGCTATTCTTAGATTAAAATCAAGATAGATGTTGTAAGATTCTTTTTTCCATTTTTTTTGTTCTTTTGCTATGTCTAAAAGTTTTTTCTTGTCAGCATTGTTAAGATGTTTTGTAAGTTTTGTAAGTTTTTCCGCATCAGGAATAAGATTTTTAAAATTTTCAATAAGCCTTGCAGAATCATCTCCGCCAAGAACTGCTCCTGTTTCAGGCCCGAATTTTATTCCGTTATATCCTTTGGGATTGTGGCTTGCAGATATATATATAAATCCGTCAATCTCTTTATTTTGTTTTACATAAGCCATTATCTCTGGAGCTGCGCAAATATACAGATATTGTATTTTGCAATTCAGAGAGATTAATGTTCTTATAACAGCTTCTGCTGCATCAGGCCCTGTTGGCCTTGAATCAATGCCAATTGCTATTACAGGAGATAAGTTATTGCTTCTATTTTTTATATAATCAAAAAATATTGCTGCAGCTGCTGCAATAATAAGTTTATCCTGGTCTTTTATAAAAGCAGCATCACTTTCTTCATTTTCTCCAAATACTTTTCTCCAGCCTGAAGCAGAGAGAATCATTTTATCTGCAGCATTTTTTACTGCCTCATGATTATCAGGAAAGTTAAGATTTACAAATAACTCTTTTTCTGAAAATTTCGGATATAAATCCATGTGATTCTCCATATTTATCATTTAGATACCGGGGAAAAGCCTGTTGAAAAAATACTTATTATGCAATATCTATTTATAAATAATTTAAAATATATTTTAGGAATCGCTGATTAAATTAACTCTAATCATCATATAGTTTATCAGTTTAGTCAGGCAGTGAAAAGCTCTGTTTTTTTATATAAAAATAGATTATAGTTATTAAAGATATCTATTATTGATTAGAATCATTTTTTATTTTACAATTTTTTTATGAAAAAAGATATTTCTGAAAATCTGCAGGAAAAAACAGCAGAAGAGACAAAAGAAAGAATAAACTTGCTTATAGATAACATTAGAAAAGTTATTCATGTAGATAAGGTAAAGCTTGAATATATTATAGCTTCTAAAATAGCAGGGGGGCATGTAATTCTTGCAGACACGCATGGAGTTGGCAAAACCTCGCTTGCAAGAGCTCTTGCAGGTTCTATTGATAACAGCAATCTTAAATCTTCAGGTAATATAGAGATAGAACCTTTTAGCAGAATCCAGTGCACTGTAGACCTTTTGCCGCAGGATATTATTGGTTTTACCCGCATAGATGGAAAAGATGGTAAATTTATTTTTAATAAAGGCCCTATTTTTGCAAATTTTGTACTGTGCGATGAGATAAATCTTCTTACCCCTAAAACTCAAGGCTCATTTTTCCAGGCAATGGAAGAGCAAAAAGTATCTGTAGAGGGAAAGACATATACACTGCCTTCTCCTTTTTTTATTATTGCAACAATGAATCTTGAAGGAGCGCATCTTTTTCCTCTGCCAGCTCCGCAGCTTGACAGATTTATGATCCAGATTTCAATGGGAATTCCGGGATTTGATGATGAAAGAAGCATTGTTAACCAACACAGCAGAAATGATGCATGGAAAACTTTTGGCCCTGTTATAGAAGGTGATGAGCTTATTTCATGGCAGGATATGGTAGACAAAGTTACAATTCATCCCGAGCTTGTTGATTATATTGTAAAAGCAATAAGAGCAACGCGGGAAAATCCATATATTCTTCAAGGAGCAAGTCCGCGCGCGGGAGTTAAGCTTTCAAGGCTTGCAAGATCGTTATCTCTGGTAAGAGGAGTTAATTATGTTACTCCTGATATAATTAAAGAACTTTATATTCCTGCAATAAGCCACAGGATTGTTGTTAAAGAAAGCGCAGGCATTCCTGCAAATATTCTTACAGATATTATTAATTCAATCGCAGTTGCAAGATGAAAAAGCTTATAAAAGCTTTCAGAAAATATTATCCTCTAACTCTTCCCGGGAATTTGCTTTTTTATTTTTCACTTTTTCTTCTGGGAAAAGGATTTGCAGTTCTTAATTTTACATCAATTTCAATCTCTCTTTTTTTTCTTGTATTTATTGCTGCAGTATGGGGCTGGATTTTTCTCTGTTCAAAAAGCAGCAAATTTGAAAGAATTATATGGAAATCAGAAGGTTCTGCAGATTCGGCAGGTTATTCAGGCAACAGGCAAATTATAAATATTGAAAGCGCAGGATTACTTGGCAGCAATAAAGGCAAATCAAAAGGCAAATCTTTTCTTTTTTTGCGTTACTCAATAATTGTAAAAGGAAGCGCAGTGACTGCCGGCGGTATTACTGCTTTTTTTTCAAGAAGATACAGGTCTGATAATAAAGGTTTTTTTAATTTTAGTTTTTATTTTCCATATCCCGGAACTGTTTCAGGCAGTGTAGCTCTTTATATCGAAGATATATTTTCTCTTGTAAGAATTAATGTTTTTAACGAAAAATTAAAAGATTTTACAGTTGTGCCTGGGATAAAAAATGATGCTGTAACTGACAATAAATTTCTTGTAAAAGATATAATAACAAAGCAGCGTAAATATGATAATGATATTGAAAAATATCTTATGAGAGAATATGTTCCCGGAGATTTATACAGAGATATAAACTGGAAATCAAGCGCAAGAATAGATAAGCTTTTTACAAGAATATCTCCCGGCGGAAAAGAAGAATCAAATATTTTAACATTTATTTATTTAAGCGGTTCTGCTTTTAATGCTGATAAAAAAAATAGAATATTTTATAAAGCAGAAAAGATATTTGAAAAATTTATATCTGGAAAATATTTCAGAGAATTTTTTTATACATTTATCCATAGAATTAAAAAAGATGCGGATGCTGGCAGTAATTGTGAAATAAGAATTTTTATAAATGGAGAAAAATGTATTATAAAAGAATATGCAGATCTCTACCAAGCAGGCCATCTGCTTGCTGTTTGCGCATCAGCATCTGCATCTGTACAAACAGTTACAGATCTTGGATTTCTTTCAGAAATACCTTCTGGCAGCAATATTACTATTTTTGCAGAAAATTATGAAATGCTCCAGGCTGCATTGGGTAAACTTTCTTCAGACCATATTTCTGCATGCTATCTGCCTTTTGTGTCATACAAGCATGATAATGATAAAAATTATATAATATGTAAAAGAAGCAGTTTTATTTTTTCTGCTTTTTATAAACCTTTTTTGTTCTATGCAGGTGGTGTTTTTTCTTTTATAAATTCTGCTCTTTCAGGATCTCAAAATAGATATTATTCTAAAAGAACGGGCGAAATATCGTGGAATAATATAAAAAAAGTAGAGATAAGAATGAGCCTTTTAAATTCCCTTGTTAGAAATGAAAAAGGAGGCGGTGATGCAAATACAAATGTTTAACAAAAAGATATATTGGAAGCCTCTTGTTTTGCGGCTTGTTATTTATTTTATTGCAATTATTGCGCCTTTTTTTTCTTCTTCAATTATTGTCAAATATGATATTCCTGGTTTTGCATTCTGGTTTATTTTTATTCCTCTCCAGATTATATTAACCTATAATTTTGCAAACATGCTGTTTCCTGAAGCTTCTTCTCATTCGTGGGTCAGGCTGGGAAAAAGACTGACTGTTTCGCCCAATCTTTTTTTCCCTGCTCTTATTTTTATAATGCCTTTTTTATTTTGTATTTTTCCTGGATTTTATTCTCTGCTGCCGAGAGCATATATTTTTACTTTTATAATATTTATATTTAATATTCTGGTTTTTAAAGTAGGAGTTGTTGCTCTTGTTTTTATAGAACCAGGTTTTATCTATTTTATCTTTTATAAACTGCTTGATTTTTCAAGAGCTTCTGACTCTGTCTGGCAAAAATCTTCCTATCTTATTCCATTTTTTTATGTTTTGCTGGTTGTTTTATATCTTTTTCTTTCAATTATTCTTTATGGAAGCTGCGGCAATAAAAAACTTCTGGATTTTAAAAAAGAGATAATTCTTTTTTTTGTAATAATAATTCCTCTTATTGCAGCCGCCGCAATACTTATTCCTGTAGATCATCTTGTTAATGATTTTATTTTTAATTTCAGGGATGAAAAAGTTTTGCCAAAAGGTTTATCAGGTGCTGATGATGAAAACAATAAAGGGACAGACCCTAAAGAAAAAGAAGAAGGTAAATTATCAGGAGTTCCGGCAGATAAATGGGGAGGAAGAAGCCGTTCATCTTCTTCCGGAGAAAATAAACAGTATGCAGTTATGGTTGTAGCATCGGAAAGAGATGAGCTTTATTCAGCATGGGACTATCTTGGAGGATTCCATCCTGAACAGGGATTTACACATATAGATAGTGAATATACAGGCGGCGAGATAGATGAAAAAAATCTCAACCTTCTTAAAAACCAGAGATTTCTTGAAGCATGGAGAAATCCTTACTTTATACCTGATGAAGAAAGGGAAGAAATTTCTGCATTTTTTCTTTCTGCATTGCCTGAAAGAGTCATTCCTTATTTGCCTGCTATGATTGAACCTACTATTTATTCTAATCAAAGATATCCATTTTCCTATTCATATAATTCTGTCTCAATGATCTCTCCATTAACAATTGAAATGCTAGAATATATAGAGCTGGATGGATTTTCAGAAGAAGAAATTGAACGTATTGCTCCATACCTTGAAATTTCAGTAGCTGATAAATATAAAGAAATATTTGATAATTATTTAAAAGAAGCAAGAGTACAAATTCCTGAAGAATGGTATAGCAGTAACCCTGAAGCTTATAGAGAAAATATAATTGCACTTATACAGGGTTTTTATAGCTATCAGTATGAACTGGGATATGATGACGACATTTCTGTTGATAAAATATCAAGATTTATTTTAAAAGAATTTCCAGGAGATTGTACTGAATTTTCAAATGCGGCAGCAATGCTTGGGAGGCTTGCAGGCATACCGTCGCGTGTTGTGACAGGTTATCTTGTTTCAAAATCACTTCAGACACCGCAGCATATTCAGGCTCTTATGGTTCTCAAGGATAATATTGATATTTTATCAGAAAAGTCTCTTAGTGAACTTATGCTGGTAACTACAGCGCACCGTCATTCATGGGTTCAATTTTACATACCTGGATTTGGCTGGGTTGATTTTGAATCAACAGAATTTGCAATTCCTCCCCTGAATGGAGATATGAATAATGCTCAAATTGTAATTCCAATTATAAAAAAGCTAAATGACAGATCTGAAAATTTTATTTTCCCCTGGAAAATTGTAGTTTCACTTTTAATTATTATTGTTTTATTAATAGTAATTTTTTTATATCTCTATAAATTTATTATTATAATTTTACTTTTATTTAAATCATTAAAACCTGCTGCTGTTTCATTTGAAAGCAGATATAAATATATACTTCATAGATTTTTTCTCCTGGGATATCCCTTAAAAACAAAAACCATGACTCCTGTTGAATATGGGGAAATAAATAGCAATATACTCTTATTTACAAAATTATTTACAGAGCTTTTATATAGAGATGTTTATGAAACTAATGAGTATAATGCTGTTATAAAAGAATTTGAAGAAGAATATTTAAGGTTGAAAAAATTTACAAAACCAAAAGGATTTTTAAAGCATCTGAAATATATTTTCAGCCTTAGAGGAGTGTTTTATTAATGAAAAAAAATATTGTAAAACATTCCATAAGCAGTTTTATATTGATCTCTATTTTATTTTTTTCAGGCTGTAATTTAAAAAAAAGCAGTGACTGGGTAGTTTTCCGCGGAGAAGGAGGGCAGGGATATTCTCCTGAAAAAATATATCCTCCTATTGGAATAAAATGGCAGTTTAAACTTCAGGAAGGCAGTGCGCGCGAGAGGCATTTTAATCCTCCTGTTGTTTATCAAAATACACTCTATTTTGGATCATCAGACAGCAATTTTTATGCTCTTGATATTAATACAGGCTTTATGCGCTGGGTTTTTGAAACAAGGGCGCCTGTAAATTCTGTCCCATTTGTTGATAATGAAAAAGTTTATTTCGGCTCCACAGATGGATATATCTATGCAGTTTATCATAAGACAGGCAATCCTGCCTGGGAATCTTTTACAGGATTTCCTGTTAATTCCACAATAATTGGATATAAAGACTTAATTATTTTTACAACAGATACAGGCGCAACTCATTTTTTTACAAAAGACGGGGAAGAGATTAACTCTGTGCCGAATTATGTGTGGGAAAATAACAGTTTCCAGATAAATAATGATGTAATCTATTTTATGCCTGGGCCGCCTGAAGATCCCCATAGCCTTGCTGCTTACAGTATTCCTGAAAACAAATATCTCTGGACTCTGCCGACAGGAGGCTCAGGCCTTATATGGTATTCATTTCCTGCTGTTTCCAGAAACCTGCTCCACTATGCATCATGCGGAATAATGGGAGAGTATTTTCTTTTTGAATATTCTGCTCTTGATAAAAAAACAGGCAATCTGGCATGGAAAGAATCTGAATACAGCGGGCCGTATGAAATGGGAGGCTATGAGCCTTTTGAGCTTTTATGGGAAAATATAAACCTTCTCGACTATATGGCTCCTGCAATATGGAAAAATTATGTTATCTATGCTCCAGGCGACAATTCTGTAAAAGCTTTTACCGGTTCATCAGGCAGAAAAGCATGGGAAAAAAGATTTAATACACCTGTATCATCAGCGCCTACTGTATCTGATTCAAGAGTTTACTTTGGGCTAAGAAAAGATTTATATGAAGAAAGCCCTTCTTACCTTGTATGTCTCGACGCTGCGCAGGGAAAAGTCTTATGGAAAATTGAAACAGAAGGAGATATTCTTAGTTCTCCTGTAATATCTGGAAAATGGATAGTTTTCGGCACAGATGAAAACTATGTATATGTGCTTGAAGAACTTTTTTAAGGAACCACTGATTAAATTGACTCTAATCAACGGTTCCATATTATTATCCCGGTACAATAATACAATGCCGGGATAAAAAAGTACTGCTGATTTATTCTCGATCCCGAAGCAAGTACGGGACTTTCCCGAAGCAAGTATGCTTCGCTACCCACGGAATGCTTCGCAACTTTTGAATAAATCAGCATTGTCTTAATAATATAAGAAAAAAATTACTTGATAATGTCTAATTATTGTTTTACTCTCGATTTCAATGAAATATAAAATTATTCTTATCGAAGAAAGATTCGGTAATCATGATATAGAAAAGGCTGTTTTCAGCGATATAGATGCTGAAATTATTGAAGCAGGTTATATTAAAAATGATCTGGAATTATCTGAAATTTGCGCAGATGCTGATGCAATACTTGTAAATCTTTTTAAGATTGACAGCAATTTTATATCAAAACTAAAAAAATGCAAAGTTATTGGACGTTATGGAATTGGCTATGACAATGTTGATATAAAAGCTGCTGCAGAAAAAGGCATAAAAGTTGTAAATGTTCCTGATTACTGTACAGAAGAAGTGGTTGAGCATATACTGGCTCTTCTTTTTAGCACAGTGCGTAATATAAGTGTGAAAGATCTGCTTGTCCGCAAAGGAAAATGGAACATAAAA
Source organism: Spirochaetia bacterium (assembly GCA_031548835.1). Taxonomy (GTDB): domain Bacteria; phylum Spirochaetota; class Spirochaetia; order CADAEX01; family CADAEX01; genus WQTU01. The sequence goes on along the minus strand of JAVBQS010000199.1, from coordinate 1,772 downwards.
GGAACTATTCCTGTCCATAGAATGTCTGGCAAAAAATTAGGCATAGTAGGATATGGAAAAACAGGAAAGCTGCTTCATAAAAAAGCATCATCGCTGGGGTTTTCAGAAATCATTGTCTTTGACCGCAGCGCTGGGAAAAAAGAAGAAATACTTAGCCAGATTGCAGGAGATACAAAAGCTGTTTTTGCTGATCTTGATTATCTTATTTCAAATTGTGATTTTATAAGCCTTAACCTGCCGTTGACAGATAAAACAAAACATCTTATTGGAAGCAGGGAATTTAATATGATGAAAAAAAATGCAATAGTTGTAAATACTTCACGCGGCGGTATTATAGATACAGAAGCAATGATAACAGCGCTCAGAAATAAAAGAATTGCAGGAGCTGCTGTAGATGTTCATGAAATTGAGCCCCTGCCTGTAAATTCAACACTTTTTGAAGTTAATAATATTGTTATTACTGATCATACTGCCTGGCATTCTGTAGAATCCCAGGCAGATCTTCAGCGTATGTGCGCTTCTTATGTGCTTGATGTCCTGCTTGGCAGGCCCTGTGCTTCAATTGTCAATGGCTGAAACAACAAGTATTTTTGTATTTTCAGCATCATAGATCATTCCTGTAACAGTAACTTTAACAGATAGTGCTGTATCAAGATTGATAAGAGTGCTTTTAACAGGGAAAACAATCTTGCCGCTGCTGTCTGTAAGAACATAGGAACAACCTGCCATTGGCGGCGATATTTTTTTAATATAACCTTCTTCTATTCTCATTTTATGAAGAGATGACAGAGGATATACAGCATAATTGAGAAAGCCCTTTATCCCGTCCCTGTTTAAAATAATTTCTGACTCTGTTTTGTTTTGCTTTATCAGAAGCGCTGTATTAAAACTGCTTTTATCATTTACTATATATTCTATCTCTATTCTGTCCTGCCTGTAGTCAGCCAGAACAATTAAACCTGAGCTGCTTAGCATATAAAGGTAATCGCTTTTTATATCAAGCGCAGAAACTCTGTTTATGCCGCTTATTTTTATAAATGCTTCCGGAGTGCCTGAATAATCAAACCTGTATATGCCGCCATCTTTTTGTGAATAAAGATAGATATTTTTTTGATCAGCTGTCATTGCATTAAAAGGTTTTTGGCCAAGCTTTGCGTTAAAGAGTGATTTTTCTTCCCATTTTCCATCTTTATTTTTAACTGTCTTGGAAATATTCCCATCATTATCAGAATATAGGATAGTGCCTGATCCAACATATACAAATCCTGCAAAAAGATTGCCTGTGACTGGCACAAATTCTATATTGTATGATCCTGCCTTTACAGTTTTAGCTGTTTTTCCCGGAACATAATATCTATCTGACTCAGCATTATATGTAATAAGGCTTCCTGTACTGTTATCTGCATTAAAAGAGATAATATCTCTGTAATAAAGCGGCACCAGATAGGAATGCATTTCATCAATATCAAGCTCATATAACTCAAGATCTGCTATAATTTTAGTATTGGAAGAAGCAGATGTTGCGCATGATAGTATTGTCAGCATGCATAATAAAAAAACCAGGCAAAAAAGAAGATAGTTTTGTTTTTCTTTTTTTAATATATTGCTTGCAAAATCCATATTAATAATTATAAAAGTATTATCAATTGTTGTCTAATTGTTTCTTAAAATATTAAGATAATAATTAGCATATTTTTAACAATATCAGGGTGAATTAGTTTTAATATTATTATAAACGAGGGTGCAGATGTATCTTATTTTATGCGCAATGA
>JAVBQS010000069.1:0-14174 GCA_031548835.1 Spirochaetia bacterium | reverse complement strand
TATCGATATGGTTATCGATAATCAAGCTTGTTAAATAAAACAGTAATTTCCCAAAGCATGGAGGAACAAATGAATATTCCTGCTTCATATGAAGATTTAATAAGAAGTCTATTAGACAAGACAAATAAAAATGAAATTGTATGGAGTTCTGCTTCTAATGATGAAACATATGTAGTTTTTTTAAAAAAATTCGGCTTTACAATAAAACGTTATTTTGACAGCGGCTGGTATATAGAAGTAAGTATTGTTAATAATGAAGGTAAAAAACTGGATGGATTCTGGATATCAGGAAAAGACACAGATTTCAAACTCATGGATGATTTATATAATGCTATACATAAAATTACACATAATAATATTAATAGCATTATAAAAGAGATGTTAAGCGAACTTAAAACAAATAAAAAAGTTGGAGGAAAAGAAAACACCTTATTTCTGGATAATTTTTCAACCTGATTTATTTGGAAGCAAGTGGAAAATCACTATTTATCTGTTTTATTGGTTCTCCGTCATTTTCTTCATCATCAACAGAAAGAGAATCTGGAAGTTTTTTTGTTGCGGCAACTCCAAGCTGTCTTAAATTTTCAGAAAGCCTTACAAGATTTCCCTTTCCTGTCGACAGCTTGTTAAAAGCAGAATCATAACTTTTTCTTGCATTATCAATTCCCTTGCCAACATTTTCAAAATCAGTAATAAATCCGATAAATTTATCATAAAGCATACCTGCCCTTCTTGCAATTTCCCTGGCATTTCTGCTCTGGTTTTCATATTTCCATATATTATCAATTGTTCTAAGCGATGCAAGAAGTGTTGAAGGGCTAACCATTATTATATTTTTTTCAAAAGCAGATGTAAAAATTGTGTTATCTGCCAGCACAGCAGCAGAAAAAGCTCCTTCAATAGGAATAAACATAAAAACAAAATCAAGAGAATTTATTCCAAGAAGTTTATGATAATCTTTTTCCGAAAGCATTTTTATATGATTGCGGATTGATGCAACAAGTTCTTTCCCATTCTGATTTTTTTCATTTTCTGTTTCAGATGCCACAAGCCTGTCATAAGCAAGAAGCGAAACTTTTGAATCAATTACAATATCTCTACCTTCAGGAAGATGCACAACAACATCTGGCTGATTTCTTTTTCCATCTGCTGATTTAAGGCTTTCCTGTATCTCAAACTCCCTCCCTCTTACAAGCCCTGATTTTTCAAGAACTTTTTCCAGAATCATCTCGCCCCATGTCCCTTGAGTTTTTATCTCTCCCTTAAGAGCTTTTGCAAGATTTCCAGCCTCTTCTGTTATCTGCTGATTAAGCTTTGCAAGATTTTGTATCTCTGTCTTTAGGGATACGCGCTCAGATATATCCTGCGCTCTTGAAGTTTCTATCTGTTTTTTAAAATTATCAATCTGTTCCCTGAATGGCCTTAAAAGATGTTCAATAGTAGTGTTTGTCTGCTGTGAAAAAACTTTATTTCTGCTTTCAAAAATATCAAGTGAAAGTTTTGAAAAATGTGCTGAAAGCTCTTCTTTTGCATTATTTAGCAGAGATATTTTTTCTCCAAACTGCGTTCTCTCTTTTTCAATAGTTGTCTGCGCTGCTGAAAGTTTTTCCTGCATCAATGTAAGTCTGTCTGTCAAATTATCAATTTTCTCATTTTTTTGATTAATATCCTGCCTCTGCTCACTTAGCCTGGCCTCAAGTCCGCTTATTCTTTCCATTAACGCAGCTCTTTCCATTCCTGTCTCTGACTTTCCTTTTTCATACGATTGTCTGACACTGCTTTTTAAGATTAAATATGTAGCAATAGTTCCAGTAAGAATGCCAGACAGCAGTGCTGAAACAATAATAAACAGATCAGTCATAAAATCTCTCCAATAATTTACTTTATCAACTTTTAAAAATAATATTATTTATTAAGATGAATGTCGAGTTTCTTTTAAATCTTTAAATATATAAAACCGAACAATATAATAAAATTCATATTTATATAACAAAATAATTTGCTGTTTTAATTTTAATTTATTAAAAAATTAATTCTGTTATGGAGCTGCAATTTCCCTTCCTGAAAGAATAAGAATTTCCGGCCTGTATTCAAAATGCATATTATCAAATGCAAACCATTTTCCGCCCCATATAAAACCATATTTTTCAAATATTTTTACAATCTCGGAAGGAATCATCCAGCGTTCTGAATATGGAATAGTATACCATTTATCATTATAGTTAAGCGTCCAGTTCCAGTATATCTGTTTTTTCCCAAGTTTTTTCGGATTAATATCTATTGCTATGCCAAAACTGTGATAGCTTTTGCTTTTGCTATTTTCAATATCGCGCCAGATAAATGTTGAAGCTGATCCCAGTGTTGCTAAAAATTGTTTAATTTCAGAATTTTTCAATGCCAGTTCTTTTATCTCTTTATCAATTGCATTATATCTATCAATAACACTTTCATGCGCTTCTACTCTGAATCCCAAAAAATTTACAACTTTAATATGTTTTTGAATCTCTTTAAGATTTTGTCCATTATACAATGTTTCCAGAAAAGTATTATCTCTCTGAAGATTTTGCCTGCTATCTGTATAACGTTTTATTCTTTCAAGCATTTCAGCATCAGGTTCTTTTTTAATCTCAGGCAATTTATCAGGATATTTGTAAAAGCCATAGGATCTATATTTATCTTTATTATTTATCTTATCAGGAGGAAGCAATTTTCCATCTGCCCAATAAAGATCTATGCCTTTTAAAGTTATTAACCAATCATTATTTATATATTTTATTTCACTAATCAGAGAAGTATATGCCTTATAAAAAGCTTTTATCTCATCAGGATATTTTTTATAATTTTTTGGATATTCTGCATAAAACTCTGTTAATTTTTTATCAGACAAGTGTAAACCATCTCTTGATGTTGTATCATCGCTCAAAGATGTATAGATACAGCAGACAAAAAAAATTGAGAAAAATATTATTGAAGACAAAACTATCTTTTTCTTATTTATCATACAAAACCATATTTATAGTAATTTTAAACTATTTATGTAGATGAATCTAGTAAAGATAACTCTTATTATAAATAACGGAAATACAATAGCTTTAAAAAATATTTTTTATTTCATCGCAAAAATTATGTGTAAAAAAATATTTTATCTCTTTCTTTGGAAGCAATGGAATCAGCCACATCAATTTTGTAATTACTGCCTCATAAGTCATATCATATGCACTTATTGCGCCTGCTTTAATAGCTTTTTGCCCAACTTCATAGATAGAAAGATCAACACCGCCTTCAAGACATTGTGTAGAAATAACAGTTATAATATCTATTGAAACTGCTTTTTCAACTAGCTGTAAAAGATTTTCTCCCAAATATGGGAGCCCGCCAGAACCAAAAGATTCTATGACAATTGCAGAAGGCTTAATATCAATTATTTTACTAAAATAATCTGCTTTAAATCCTGGAAATAATTTTAAGCTAAAAATACTTTTTTCCAGTTTAATATCTTTATCAATATTTACTTGTAATTTATTAAAACTGCTCTTATCTGTAAAAGGAGTTATATATATTTCAGCTTTTCCATTTTTTATTTCACCTATATGTTGATAGGAAAGAGATTTAAAAGCATCTATAGATTGCGAATCTACTTTTTTTACTCTTGGGCCATGCATTAGTTTTCCGCAAAAACATACTGATACACCGGCTTGATGTTTATCAATTAAAACTTTTATAAATTTAAATGAATTTATAATATTATCCGCAGCATCGCTTTTAGGATAAACAGCAGGGACCATTGAGCCTGTCAGAATAACCGGCTTCTCAAAATTACCTAAAACAAATGAAAGTATTGATGCTGTGTAAGCCATTGTATCTGTGCCGTGAGTAATTACAAACCCGTCAAACAGATTTTTATTTTCATATATTTTTTTAATCATTAAAATCCAGTCATCAGGGTTTATATTAGAACTGTCTTTTAAAAAAAAATTGCAAATTTTTATTTCTGTAAAATTGATAAGTTTAAAAATATGTGAAAATAATATATTGGCGTTATCAGAAGGAATAAGCCCCCCCTGGTCTTCTCTGGAAGCAATTGTTCCGCCTGTAGTTATTAAAAGTATTTTCATTTTTCCCATATTATAAATTTACAGCCAACGCAGGACAGGCGTTAGCTGCTGCAAAACAATAAAACAGGCTTACAAAAACATTATTTCAGCCTGTAGATTTCTGCTCCTGCCGATACCATCTCAAGTATTGCCTGTTCGCCGTCTCCTGCATTTACATCTACTGCTGCTATTGCATCTGCAAGAAGCTTTACTTTATATCCTAGTTTTAGCGCATCAAAAACAGTGCTTTTTACACAATAATCTGCCGCAAGCCCGCAGACCCACACTTCTTCTATATTTAGTTTTTTAAGCTCTGAATCAAGTGATGTGCTGTCAAATCCTGAATATGCATCTTTTGAAGAATTATCTGCTTTTGATACTATAAAAAATTTTTCAGGCATATATATATCAGGATGAAATTCCGCGCCTCTGCTTGCTGCAATACAATGGGCTGGCCATATGCCTCCATATTCTTTAAAAGAACAGTGATTTTCAGGATGCCAATCTCTTGTAAAAACAATAAAACAATCTTTTGCAGCAAATTTTTTTATATACTGATTTATCGCAAAAATTATTTTGTCTCCTTTTTTTACAGCAAGGGAGCCTCCGGGACAAAAATCATTTTGCATATCCACAATAATAAGAGCTTTTTTTGCGTTGCCGCAGTAACAGCTGTTACTCATGATATAAAACCTTTTTAAGTCTTGGGTTGGGAGTGTAAACTCTTCCTTTTTTTGCGCAATTTTTTCCATTAACATTTACAACATCTGCTGTAAAATCATAATTTCCCTGAATAAGATAACTTCCTACGCCATAAGCATCAACAGGAACTTTTCTTGATACAAATTCATTAATTTTTTCAGCATCAAATCCGCCTGAAACAATTATCTTTACATTTTTAAAACCTTCTGCATCAAGCTTTTCCCTTGTTTTCATAACAAGTTCAGGAATAACTCCTGTGGGTTTAAAATTACCCATCATTTCAAAAATAGATTTATCTACCATTTTTTCCGATGTATCAAGCCTTACGCCCCACAATTTATCTCCAAGTTCACGCGCGCATTTTAATGATGTATTTACACAATCGTTATGGAAATCAACAAGAGCAACAAGGTTTGTATCAGGATATGATTCATGAAAAATTCTTGCAGCTGCAACATCATCGCCTTCAAGAGATGCTATCATTGCATGAGGCACTGTGCCTGATGCTTTTGCGCCCCACCATTCTCCTTGCGCAAGTGTTGAAACAGCTGATGCGCCTCCAACCCATGCTGCATATCCGTCGCCTCCCTGCACTTCCCAGTGGTCAAATCTTGCAGGAAAAAACAAAATTGGAACCCCCTGGGCAGCTTCGACAACTTTTCTTACTTTTGTTGCAATTCTTGTCCTTCTTGCAAGAATTCCAAGATAAATTGTCTCAAGATGGGCAAATGATGTTATTTTGCCTTTTATATGTATTACACTTTCCCATGGCACTATTTCATCTCCATCTCTTAATGTAAGAATTTCAATATTATCAAATTCATTGACCCATAGAGAATCAAGTTCTTTTCCTATTTCCATTCTTTCTGAAACAATATTAAGATAATGATCCCTGTCTTCGAGAAAAAATCTTCTTGCTTTCTTTTTAAGTTCTATATATCTATCAAAAAGTTTATATGCTTTTTTGTAATCAGTATATCTGCCTGTGGCAAGTTTAAATACAGCAAGGCATTCATCTATCCCGCAAATTACTGCTTTATTTTTCTGAAATACCTGCATTATTATTTCAGGATCGATATTATGTTCTTCAAGAGCTCTTTTTTCCCTCCAGAAATAAATATCGCTTCTGTAGCCTCTTCTAAGCTCCTGAACCGGCAAATCAAAGACAAAACTTTTAAGTCTTTCATTATTGGATGAATAAGCTTTTTCAGCGCTATCTTTTATGTCTGTCATTTCCTACCCTTATAATCCTTGATTTTTTCCTGATTTACGGGAAATCAATTTTTTAAAGGTAGTATATCATTTTAATACTGTTTTATACATTATATTTATTAGTAATTGATTGTAAATTAATAAAAAAGGCAAAAAACATTTATTGTTTTCCGCCTTTTATGTTTTTATTTTATAATTTGTGTTTTTTAGATAAGATTTTATCTTCCTTCCATCATCATAGCCACATCGTTTGCAGGATTATCAATAAGCTTTATTCCAAAATTACTAACCAGTGTTTTTACAACAGCAGGGGACAGAAATCCGGGAAGAGTAGGCCCAAGCCTTAACCCTTTAACGCCTGCATATAATAGTGCAAGAAGAACAGCAACAGCTTTCTGTTCATACCAGGCTATATCAAATGATATTGGAAGTTTGTTTATATCATTAAGGCCAAAAGCTTCTTTAAGCTTTAATGCAATTACAACAAGCGAATAGGAGTCATTACATTGTCCTGCATCAAGAACTCTGGGAATTCCTGAAATCTCGCCCATATTAAGTTTGTTATATCTATATTTTGCACATCCTGCTGTAAGAATTACTGTATCACTTGGAAGTTTTTCAGCAACTTCTGTAAAATAGCTTCTTGATCTTTGCCTTCCATCGCAGCCTGCCATAACAACAAACCTTTTAATTGCGCCGGATTTTACAGCATCTATAATTTTATCTGAAAGAGCCAATACCTGGCTATGCGCAAAACCGCCTGTTATTGTTCCTGTTTCTATCTCCTGCGGAGGTTTTGATTTTTTTGCAAGCTTTATTATTTGGCTAAAATCTTTTTTGCCTCCTTCTTCTCTGTCTGGAATATGTTTTATACCAGGGTATCCTGCTTCTCCTGTTGTAAAAATTCTTTTTTTATATTCATCTTTTACAGGAATAATACAGTTTGTTGTCATCAATATCGGCCCATTAAAAGAGGCAAACTCTTTATCCTGTTTCCACCACGAGTTTCCATAATTTCCTACAAGGTTTTTATATTTCTTTAACTTAGGATAGTAATTTGCAGGAAGCATTTCTCCATGAGTATATATATCTATTCCAGCTCCTTCTGCCTGCTGCAGAAGCTCCTGGATATCTTTAAGATCATGCCCAGATACAAGTATTCCGGGATTTTTTCCTGTACCTATATTTACTTTTGTAATTTCAGGAGTGCCGAAAGTTTCTGTATTTGCTTTATCAAGAAGTTCCATTGTCACAACAGCTGCTTCGCCTGCATCAAGAACCAATGCTATCATTGCCTGGGCAGAAAGCTCTCGTACTGTTGAAGCAAGGCCTTTAATAAGCATGCTGTAAATTCTAATATCTTCATATCCAAGAACTCTTGCATGTTCTGCATAGGCAGAAATACCTTTTAAACCATATATCAAAAGTTCCCTAAGCGATCTTACATCTTCTTTTTCTGTTGAAAGAACGCCTACTTCCTCCCCTTTTTTAATCATTTTTTTAATTCCTGATACATTAAATGATACACAGTCAAGAATATCATTTATATAACCTGTCTCTTCTTTAAGTTTTTCCCTGAGTTTAAGCGCTTCTTCTGCAGTTTCTGCAATTACTTTTTCATCAAAATTGCCATTTGTAATTGTTTTAAACATTGCCTTAATAATAAAGCGGCCTGCTTCAATAACTCTTTTTTCATTCATTCCGCTTTCTTCAACAACAATTGCAATTCCTTTAAGAGTATAAATCAGAAGATCCATAAGAACTGCTGTTGTATCTTTTTTTCCGCAGACTCCCTGCTGTTTGCTGCAGCCTGTATTGCCGGCTGTTTCCTGGCATTGATAACAAAACATACTCATACTATAAACTCCTTATTGTTAATTTTTATAAATACCTATTAAATAATAAGGTGCTGATTATATATTATTTATTACACTTTCTACTATTTAATATGATGTTTCCTTCTATTTTTCCTGATTGGCAGTAAGAAATAAAAGAATTATGATGTATAAAATAGTTAAGAAAGACTCTATATATTAAGAATAGTAGATGTGATTAAAAATAGCAAATTAACATGATGTTTATTAAATTATTTGAAAAAATTTTGATAATACTATTTAAAAACATTTTATAAGGAATTTTTTATGAAAACGATAGATATTGCTTCTTTTATTGATCATACACTTTTAAAGCCTGATGCTTCTGAAAAACAAATTGAACAGTTATGCATGGAAGCTGTTTCTTATAATTTTTATTCAGTATGTTTAAATTCCGCCAGAATAGAATTTGCTTCAAATTTTCTAAAAAGAAGCAAAATAAAAATTTGCAGTGTTATTGGATTTCCTCTTGGCGCAATGAAAAGCAGTGTAAAAGGAATTGAAGCAAGAAGCGCTGTGGAAGATGGCGCTTCTGAAATAGATATGGTTATAAATGTCGGAGCTCTTAAAGACCGCAATCTTAAATATCTTGAGCATGATATTATAACTGTAAGAAAAAACTGCGGAGATATTACTATTTTAAAAGTAATAATTGAAACCTGCCTGCTTACAGATGAAGAAAAAGTAATAGCATGTAATATTGCTGTTAATGCAGGAGCTGATTTTGTTAAAACTTCAACAGGATTTTCTTCAGGCGGCGCAACAGTAAGCGATGTTGCTTTGCTTAAAAAAGCTGTTGCAGACAAAGCAAAAATAAAAGCATCTGGTGGAATTAAAACTCTTGAAGATGCATTAAAGATGATTGAAGCAGGCGCAGACAGGCTTGGCACAAGTTCCGGGATTGCGATAATAAAGAGTTTTAATCTTGACTAGTTCAGTTCAGTTAAAGATTTTTTTACATTATTCATTCAGGCACTTTTTATTATAAAAATCAGCAAGCTCCTGATCGCTCATTGTATTTTGTCTGCCGTCTTCATAGAGCGAATCAACCCATTCTTTCATTTCTATTACAATAGGATCAGTTTTTTTATAAATTTTTCCATTGGTAAGCTCTGTATGTAAATTAAGCCAATATGTTATTCCTGCAACACCTGATACATTATTTATAATAACACTTGGTTTTTTATTTAATATTTTTTCTGTATTAAAAATATTATAGATTTCTTCATCTTTTATAAGGCCGTCTGCATGAATACCTGCTCTTGTCTGATTAAAATATTTTCCTGCAAATGGCGTCATAGAAGGAATTTTATAGCCTAAATTATTTTCATAATATTGTGCAATTTCTGTAATTACTGTAGGGTCCATTCCATCAAGAGATCCTTTTAAAGAAGCATATTCAAAAACCATTGCTTCAAGAGGTATATTGCCTGTCCTTTCTCCTATGCCAAGCAGGGAACAGTTTACTGCAGATGCTCCATAAAGCCATGCAGTTGTGGCATTTACAACAGCTTTGTAAAAATCATTATGTCCATGCCATTCAAGCAGCTCTGACGGGACACCTGAAAAATTTTGCAATCCAGATATAATTCCTGGAACACTTCTCGGCATTGATACACCAGGATATGGAATTCCTAATCCAAGAGTATCGCAGATACGGAATTTAATAGGTATTCCTGCTTCTTTTGATAAATCTGTTAAAGCATTAACAAATGGCACTACAAAACCATAGAAATCTGCTCTTGTAAGATCTTCAAGATGGCATCTTGGAACAATCCCTGTTTCAAGCGCATCTTTTACAACTTCAAGATAATGGTCAAAAGCCTGTCGTCTTGTCATTCCCAGTTTTTTAAATATGTGATAATCGGAACAGCTTACTAAAATACCGCTTTCCCGTATTCCAATATCTTTTATTAATTTAAAATCAGATTTACTTGCTCTTATCCATGTTGTAATTTCAGGATATTTATATCCTTTATCCCTGCAGGACTGCAAAGCATCCCTGTCTTTTTTGCTATAAACAAAAAATTCAGATTGGCGGATTATGCCATTTGGGCCGCCTAACCGGTGTAGGAATTCATATAAATCAACTATTTGTTCAACTGTATACGGAGTCCTTGCCTGCTGGCCATCCCGAAAAGTTGTATCTGTAATCCAGATATTTTCAGGCATATTCATATCAACTCTGCGGTGATTAAAAGGAATCTTTGGAACTTCATCATATGGAAAGATATCTCTATAAAGTTCAGGCTTTTTAACATCCTGCAATTCATATCTGTATGGTTCAAATTCCAGTAAATTGCTTCTCTTGCTGATATTCACGTTTGGCACATCCTTACTTTTAATAATTTTTCTAAGGATACTAGTAGTATTGGAAGATGTCAACTTTTAAACTTGTGTAAAATTACAGGTTTTACAGCTGCAAAATTACAGGATTTTGATAATATTGATAGTTATTGTTATAATAAAAACCTAATATAGAAATCAATGTCAGGTTTAAATAAAAGTCAGATAATTTTATATAAAATTTAGCTTTTCTTGCATGAATATAAATGATATGCAGCATCAGGGCCAATAAGCCTTTTTGTTTTTTCCAGATTTTTTACTTTGAGACAGCCTTTTGCAATAAGTGTTCTGTAAAAATATTTTTTCTTTAGATAATCCGGATTTGTTTCTATCTGATTTTCATCAATAATATCTTCAGCATCTTTCTTAGACATAAATTTACCTAAAATATTCTATAACAATAAAGATAATACCTGAGATAAATTATTGCCAGTTTATATAATCAAAAATCAATTATATAAACTATTTATCCTATATTTATGAAGATAATTTTATAAATATAGAAGAATTATTTATTTCTATTTTATAATTTTTATGCTGCACTTAAACAGGCCTTATCGCAACACGGGGACAGCTTGCAACACAGTAACCGCACATTATACATTTAGAAGTATCAATACAAGCTTTTCCTTCTATAATAGAGACAGCAGAAGAAGCACACGTTTTTATACAATTTCCGCATCCTATACAGACACGTTTAACAACCTGAAACCTTTTATTAAATTCCTCAAATGTAGGATTTGGAATATCATCAGTGTTATCTGCATTAAAATAAGAAAGATTATAATCAACTTCTTTTTCACTTACCATGCCTAACGCAATAGGATAATTTCCAAGTGATCTTGCAAAAGTTAACGCTTTTCCATAGTTTTCTACAAGATTTCCGCCGGCAAGAACTTTCATAAGATATATACCTTTGCCTCTATCTCTACATTTTATAATTGCTTTTTCCATATTAGAAAGAGTTCCTCCTATTATGCCCATTCCTGTATAATTTATTAGCGGAAATACAATATCAAGCTCTTTAACATCAGCAGAGACAGAAACAAGGTCAGCAGAATGGCAGCTCACACCCACTGCTCTTATTTTGTTTTTTTCTTTTAAATCAAGCAGTGCTTTGAAAGCTCCGGCGCGTAATTTAAAGAGATTTCTGTCACCCCTTGCTGCATGTAAATGAAATATATCAATTTTTTCAAGTTCAAGCATTTCCAGCGCTTCATAAACAGCATCTTCCATTCCGTGATATTCAGGTTCACTGCTTTTTGAAGCAATTACAGGAATAATGCCTGTTTGCTGAATTGCTTTTTTTATAGGCAGATAGGTTTTATATGCTTGCGCAGTATCAATAAACGTAACTCCGCCTTTTAATGCTTTTGCAACAACAGAAGCAGCAGATTCAATGTCCAGACCTTTCTGAAGAGGGCCCATCGGCAATGCGCCAAAACAGAGTTCAGTAACTTCTATACCGGAATCTCCAAGCTTAAATTTTTTCATAATTTCTATTTTACAGCTTTTTTTAACAATAATAAACTTAAATTAGATTAATCTAATTTAATTATTAATAATTAATTAAAGTTTATGCATATTACGCCGATATTAATCCTGCTTATTAAGGAGTAAAAGATGGATAAAAGTGTCGACGAACTTTTCCAAAAGGGGATGGAAATGATGGAGCTTGGTGAATATCAAGTAGCTGAACAACTTTTTGCAAAAGCCCGCAATCTTACTGTTAATCCAAAACGAAAACAATAGTTATTATCTTTTAGTAGAAGTTAAATATTACATAAAAATAGTCTCATTAGTAAATTTTCAGTAATATAATACTCTGCAGATAAGAACTGCCCATCCTACTTCTATCATGCTTCATTGTTGGTCAGCTTTTAAAAAGAGCAGAAGGAATAAGATATGATAGACAGAGATCAGTCATTCAGGGTTTATAAAAACCACAAACTTGACTCTTTAAATTCTAGACTCTCGAAGAGTCAGGATAAAATATGGAATGATACTGATCACTTCCCTTCTGAAGGATTATTGCATGCGTCTGAAAAAAAGACAAGCTTTTTTTTTCCGCGCAATAATTTATTTGCAAGATTATGCAAGTCTTGTAAAGATACTCTGGAGAAGGCTAAAGACCAGCTAAAAAGATGAAGCTGATAGAAGTAATTTTATATTACTTCTATCAGTAAAAAATAATTACATCTCTCCTCTTTTTCTTTTTTGAATATTTTTCGCTTCGCGCATAATTTTCTTCCATTTTTCTTTTTTTTCCAGACTCAGCAATCTGTCCTTTTTTACTTCAATATATTCTGTTTCTTTTTTTAATTTCAGATAACTTTCATTTCTTTCTTTAGAGATATTGCCATTTTTAATTGCCTCTAAAACAGCACATCCCGGCTCCTGGGTGTGGGAACAGTTCCTGAATTTGCAATTTTGTGCATAATATTCTATATCAGTAAAAACATTATCAAGAGAAGAAGAATCGCTCCACAACTGGATCTCTCTTAAGCCCGGCGAATCAATAATAACACCGCCTGATTCCAAAACAAAAAGATACCGCGCTGTTGTTGTATGTTTTCCCCTTTTATCATCTTCCCTTATTTCTCCTATTTTCTGTATATTGCCGGATAAAATATAATTTGTAATTGTTGATTTACCAACACCAGACGGGCCTATAAATAAAGCTGTTATTCCCTGCGTAATCAATGCGCTTATTTTTTCAATACCGTTACCTGTATAAGCACTTACATTAATTATACTTACTCCAGGCGCAACACTTTCTGCTTCATGCGTAAATACTCCAGGGTTGTCGCATAAATCAGTTTTATTAATTATTATTACAGGTTTTGCTCCACTTTCCCAAGCTATTATAAGATACCGTTCCAGCCCTCTTAAATTAAAATTCCTTCCTCCATCAAGAGCCATTACAATAAAGATAATATCTATATTTGCAGCAAGCAGCTGTTCTTTGATTTTATCCCCTGCTGCTTTTCTCATAATAGCAGTCCGCCTTGGAAATATTTCATTAATCATAAATGCATTGATATTGGCGGCAGCATTACCTTTAAGCCAAACCCAGTCTCCTGTAACAGGCCGCGCTTTTACATCTCCATTATAAAATCTATCTAAAAGTTTACCTGAAAGCGAAACCTTAAAAATACCTCTGTCTGTTACAACATCAAAGAGATTTTTTCCTTCAAAAATTATTCTTCCTGGTATATTTTGAATATCAGCTAAATCAGCAATATATTTTTTTTCTGTTTCTGTTAATCCTAATTTTGAAAGTTTATCATAATCTATATTCATTAAAAAAACTCCATCTTTTTTATAAATATTAATTTATTAAGATATTATAAAAGAGTAAATATATTTTATAACTCTTTCATTATATCAATATATTACCATAATAGATAACAATATAAATATTATATTTTTTATACTTGCAGAAAACTCTTTTTTCCAACATATTTTATATTATGAATATAAAAACAGAAAGACTTTTAATAAGAGATTTGATTTCTAAAGATGCTGAAGACTATTTTCAAATATTTGGAGATCCTGCAATTGCACAGTACGATGATTACTATACTCTAATAAACAGAGAAGAAGCAGATCAAAATATAGCTGATATTATTAAATCATACTCTCAGAAAAGTAGTGAAAAAGAGTTTGGAGTGGAATTTGAACCGAAAAATAAAATCATTGGTGTGCTTTATCTAAAAGAAGAGGAAAACAATCTTTTAATAGGATATCACTTTAATTTAAAATATCATGGCAAAGGCTATGCTGTTGAAGCTGTTAAAGCATTTATAGATTATATAGAAAAAAACTCTTCCAAAGAAATACATGCTATTGTAGATCCTCTTAATGAGCATTCTATTAAATTATTAAAAAAGCTTTCATTTGTTCTTATTGAGGAAAAGAAAACAAAAAAAGAAGACAATACTAT
>JAVBQS010000220.1:0-3881 GCA_031548835.1 Spirochaetia bacterium | reverse complement strand
AGTAGATACTTCTTTTTGTGCATATACTATATACGCTTCTATAAGGTCTATTCTTGTAAGCTGGCCAAGTTGAAGGCGTAATTCTGTTAACTTTATTTGTTCTGATGCAAGATTCATAGCTTCTATAGCTAAAATACGTTTTCTTTCAAGAAGCTGACATTTTTCAATTGCCATTCTGGTTGTCCGCCTGACTTGTCTAATAGCATTATCATATTTAGTTTTTTCCCATGATAATGCCAATTCTGCAGAACGTGGTGTAAGTGCTGCAGCTGGATCTGGCAATGGAGACATTGAGTTTTGCACTCTTGCTGTTTTATCATATGGTGGTTCCCATCCATATGATCCATTAACATTTCCTGAAAGATATGGAGAGAAAAAATCAACAACAATACCAACAGTCCAGCTGGATTTTGTAAGAGGATATTGATTTCCGCTAAAACTCATGCCGCCATTTAAACGTAAGGTAGGTAACCATGTCTGTTTAGCATATTTTGTTTCAACCTGCTTTTTTGCAATTGAGTGGCGTGCAATAATAAGTTCAGGATAGCGTGATTCTGCAGTAGCCTGGGCAGCAGATACTGAAGGTAAAACAGGAGATCTATAAATATCTACTTTTTCAGCAAGTGCAGGAAGAAAATCCAATCCCAATACTTCTGCAAACTGTTGTTCTGCTTCTTCCAAATCTATTTGAAGCGATAATATTTCTATTTCAGCTTCAGCTACAGTTATTTCTGCTTCAACCAGATCAAGATTCAATGCTAGTCCTAATGCAACTTCCTGAACTAAAATTCTTTGCTGTTCTTTTAGAGAGTTAAGAGAATCTTCTCGAATACTTAGTTGTGTTCTTGCAGACAACACATTTCGATATGCAGCAAGAGCAATATCAGCAACTTCAATAACCATTCTTTCAAGCTCTGCACCTTGTAATGAAAGTTCTTCTTTTTCAATTGCTCTTGCTGCTGATGTGCGGCCGCCATCCCAAAAAAGCTGATCAACATTAAGTGAATAAGTCTTTAAAAAAGAATCAGCTCCTATTGTTGAAAGCCTATCATCTTCCGACATATTAAAAGTTAATTTAGGAAAATATACACGTCTTCCTAAAACCCACGTTCCTTCTCTTATTGCTCTCATAGCATATTCATTTTTAAGATCATCAGAAGCAGATACTGCTAACATGGCAGCATCTTTAAAAGTTATTGCTTCAAAATGATTTTGAGGAAATACTTTGCAAAGAAAAATTAAAAAGAGATAAGATATAAATATAAATTTCAGATTCAATATTTTAGGGAATATCATTTAAGATTTCCCCATTATCTTTTAAGTTCTTGAACAGCCTTTTTGATAGCTGAATTAAGTAAACTATTAAGAACTTTTGAAGATGATAAGCTTTTATTTCCAGATGCTATTGCCATTCCTGCAGCTAGAGGCATAAATTGAGCCGGGGTGTTATCAATTCCATCATCTTTCCAAATTCTAACTTCAATAGAAACAGATCTCTTGGTTTTCCACCCGGAAATATATTCTCTCTCTATAGCATGTACATCTATAATATAATCAGCTTTTTCATCTTCAGATAAAAAAATATACCCATAATCTAAAAACAAAAGAGGAGTTAAATTTTCTATTTCTTTTTCAACAGAAAACCAGCTATTTGGTTTATCTACAAAAACAGTTTTCAGCCTTATTGTTCCTGCTGGTTTGCTATTTTTTGCTGTAGACCATGATTTACTTGTGGTAGAACATGATGTAATTAATATACAAAATATTAAGGCAAATAATGATATTTTATTTTTTACTGAATTCACTTTATTGCCTCCATAATAGTATTTTCCAAATTCTGTATGCTTCTTAATAATGGAGATTGCCATGTAATAAGAGTTTTTGCACTTTTTAAATCATCCAGCGCTCCCTGTGCATTACCAGATATCCATCTTAGACGCGCTCTATCTAAAAATACCAATGCTGTTTCAGAAGAAGCTTCTACTGCCTGATCTAAAAAAGATATTGCTGTTTTTTCGCCTGATTGTCCTTTACTTAAAGATAATTCTGCCGCATGTCTTAAAGCTCTTATATTTGAGGGATCATCAGAAATAAGAGATTCTACTATTGATTCAGCTTCGCTTATTTTGTTTTTATCTTTTAATAATCTTGCAAGATATATTGATGCTTCAGCAGATGATGGTCTTAATGACAATGCCTTGCGTAAAGATTTTTCTGCTTCATCTATATTGTTTGAAAAATATTGTGCTTTACCTCGCAATACCAATGCAGGAGGAAAAGATTTTACAGAAGAAAGCATTTGACTAGTTTCTGCAAAGCGGCCTTCTGAATAAGCCTTTGATGCACGACCATAGAGAAGAAGTGTATCCTTATCTACTTCGCCAGATTTACAGAAAGTCAATAATATACAAAAAGTACAAATAAAACTTGTCTTAGCTATCTGCACAACAGTAGTGTTAAAATAAGCCATTATTTTTTTTCCCATTTTACATTACCCTCTAGAAATATAGTTAAGTCTTTCTGCCAGACGTTTAGAAGATTTTGATGCTTTATCAATATAAAATTTTTTAAATAATTCTTCTGAAGCCAAAGCTCTTAAAGCTCCTACAGCATAAAGAGTATAAGGATTATCAGGTAAAGATATTAATGGAAAAAGATCAATAAGTATTTCAGGATTTCTGGAAGAGATTGAATTTGTAATAATAGTTTCAATTTCGGTCTTTGTGCGTATTGAGGATAAATCTGCAGATGTTAAACCATTATTTACTGCAATAATTTGTCTGCATTCAGCTGCATATGGTCCATTTGGTGCAAGGTTGATACATATTTCAGCATTTTCTGAAGCACTTCTATCTACTGAAAATCTTGCTGCATGATACCAGTATTCTGGAAAATATTCATATCTTGCCCGAATTGCTCCATATTTTGAACGTACAGATCTTGATAAATCTCCTTCTTCAATAAGACAAACCAGTATCATCCATTGGGAAAATGAATCTGTTTCTTCTTCATCGTTAAAAAGTTTTTCTAAAATAACTCTGGACTTGTTCCACTGTGCATTTGTAAAGTAAATAGCAGCGTTAGCCGCCATCTTTGCTGCATTTTTGGATTCTTCAGATATTGCTGTTGTTTCTGTATTATTGTCATTGTTTGAATACATGATTAATACATTGTTAAGACCTTCCAGCATGTTTTTCTTAGTTACACCCTGCCCTGATGCTATATTGTTATATGCATATGACCATGATAATTCTTTATATGCAGCAATAACAGCTCCTGCAAAATCTCCTGCTTTTTCCCTGATTGATGATTCAGCAAGTCCCAACCCGGGAGTAAAGCCCTTTGTCCTTTCTGTTTCTGCTATTTTATCCAGGTTTAAAATATTATTATTCATGGTATTACCTACATATTGTTGATCAAATTGAGTAGTTTGATTTTGATTAATATCATTTTTGATATTTGTTGTTTCTCCTTTTGAACAGGATAAACAAATAAATAAAACAGAGATAATAATAAAAATTTTTTGAAGAGATAAATTAAACATGTTAAAGTCCTAAGTATAAAAATTATATATAGATCAATTCACTAGCAAAAATTACCAGAAAAATATATTACTTTAACAACATTTTTATGTGAAATGCTTTAACAGAGCATATATTTTATTTAAAATAATGTAAATCAGATATAACATTAGTTTATAAAATTTAATTATTTTTATGCTAAATTTTATTTATATTTGATTTTATAGATATTTACTAATTTTATATTTCTCTACTTGGAGTAAAACCATCAGCATAAATAATACCAATATTAAATAATATAAATAAGAATAAAATAATTTTTCTCATATTCTCCTCTTATCTAATAAAGAAACTTGTATC
>JAVBQS010000047.1:0-14618 GCA_031548835.1 Spirochaetia bacterium | reverse complement strand
CATGACAGGGTATTAGACAGCCCCTTGCCATTTCTAGGTTATCGAACAGGTCTAATATAAAAATAATGTACTATTGCTTATTATTTAAAACAAAATAATATTAAAAATTTTAATGATTTTATAAAAATCATAATATTATTTATTGATATTTCCTGATTATAGTATTATAACTTAGTAAATTTTATAAATTAAGAAATTATTTGAGACATTGTTCTTAAAATTTATATTTCTTCGGGTTACTTGCTTTATGTATCATCCTCCTGAAAAATTAATACCTAATAATTTATCATGTTTTACTAGAACATAAAAAATGTTTTTTTAGCCCATTGCCAAAATGACTCTGATAATTCTCCTTTATCTAAGAGGTGAACACATTGTCTATTAGGGATATACTTAAAGTTAATATCAGGAATATTAGAAAATTAAAAGGATTATCACAGGAACAATTTGCCGAGTTGTGTAACATATCAGTTAGTTATTTGGCTCATATTGAAATAGGTGATAGCCTGCCGTCTCTTGATTTTTTACAAAAAATTGTAGACTCATGTAAAATACAGCCATATGAACTTTTTTGGGAAAAAGAAATATATGAAAATACAGCAATACATGATTCTATAAAGATTGAACAAATTAAGCGGCATTTACATGATATTCTGGATATTCTTGAATAGTCAAATTTTCCTATAAAGATCCATTATTAATATTATAAAATAAAATTTATTTATAGAAATTATCTGTCACTGATATCTATAGATTATTTCATAAATACTTTTCATAGTTTATGGTTTTAGTATAAATAAGGCATTTATGAAATATGTTCTAATCAAGACTCAATATTGAAAATTCTTTTTGTAAATTCCAAATGTTCAAGCGCTTTAGCAGCAATATTTTTGGCATTTTTTAAAGTTTCCTCAATGCCTCTACTTATTGAATTTACATTCTGAACACTTTGATTAACTTCGCGGGAAGCAGACTGTAATTTTTCAATTTCCTGAAAAATAAGAGAGCTTCCTTTCTGCATTTCATCAGATCCCATCATGACTTCTTTTGTCATCTGCTGCATACCTTTTAAAGTCTGCAGTATCTGTTTTCCTCCACTGTCCTGTTCTTCGACTGCATGGTTTACAGTGCTGAATGTCTCATCAATTTTCGTTATATCTTTATAAATCAGGTCAAATGCTTTTGCAACATCATTAGAAACATTAACAAGGCTATTTATAGCTGTCTCCATCTGTTTGATTTCAGATGAAATAGCTGTTGATTCCTGTCCTGACTGTTCTGCCAGTTTACGCACTTCTTTTGATACAACACCAAAGCCTTTTCCTGCTTCTCCTGCATGAGCAGCTTCTATTGCTGCATTCATTGCTAAAATATTTGTCTGGCCTGTTATGCCTGCAATTACCTTATTTGCTTCCTGCAATGTTTGGGAAAGAGAAAAAACCTTTTTTAATTCTTCGTTAAGCTGAAGAATTTTTTCACGGCCACGCTCTGCCGAATTGCTTAAACTGCCTGATGTTTGGCTGGCACTGTTTACAATAGAACGTATGGAGTGAATATTACTTACCATTTCTTCAATAGCTGCTGAAGATTGATTTAGATTTACAGTTTGGTTTTGTATAACTTTGTTAAGAGAATCAATATTTCTTATTATTTCTTCTACAGAACTTGATGTCTGATTTACAAATTCCAGCTGAATATCTGATTGTTTTTTGACACTGTTCATACTGTGGGAGATTTCGCCAAGATTTGAAGATGAGTTATCCATTGAACTATCAAGTGATTTATTTAAATCAGTAAGTTCTTTTAGCCGTGATCCAATATTATTTATATTTTCCTTAAAATTATCCCTTATTTTCATTAAAGCTTTTGACAACTGGCCGATTTCATCTTTTCTATTATCCTGTATATTTATATCAAGATTTAATTCAGCAAGTGAAACAGCTGCGCGCTGCACATTTTCTATAGGTTTTGTTAAAGAAAGTGAAACCATAAATCCAAGTAATATTGCCAAAAGTGTAACAATTGTAAGAATTACTATAAGAGTTGTCATTGCGCCTTTTTGCATATTAAGTATGGAAGTAACATCATAATCAAGCCCAAGTATGCTAACAACTTTTCCATCTTTTAAAATAGGAATATAGGCAGAAATAAGAGAGCCTCTTTCATCTTTTAATATTTCTGAAACTATAACAATCTGTTTTGTATTTACTGCTTCAGCAAGTTTATCAAGATCTTCTTCATAATATGTAAGAAAAGTTTTTTCTCCCCCTTCTTCAAGCGCTTCAGTATCAATAACAAAGAGATATCCTTCAGGACTATTTTCCACAACATAAATAAATGTAAATCCAAATGCATTATTTATTTTCTGCAGTTGAACTAAAATTTGCCTATATGCAGCTGAATCTTTCTTGCCTTCTTCTTTTAAATATTCCACATCTCCAAGAACAGGGTAGCTGCTTTCCACTAAAACAGCTACATGCTTGAGAGTTTGATATGCAGAGAAAAAAACATATTTTGAATATTGTATATACATTGTTATTCCCACACTTAATGAGATAAGTAATGCAAAAGATATAAATATCAACAAGAATCTTGTTTTTAAACTTTTCATCTGATCTTTCCTTAAATAAAAATTTAATATTTATTTTTATATTAGTGTCGACTGATTATACATTATTGTTAATAAATGCCGAACAATCTAACATTATCAAAGATTAATCTTATAGAAATTATAGGCTTTATTTTATATAATTATAACAAAATAAACTATTGCTTCACTATTTTTATAACTCTTTTATAAGAGATATTATTTTATTTTTTATAAAAAGAATACACATTTATGCAAAGATAAAAGATAATAAAAAGAGTATTGATAATCTATTTAAAATAAAGCAAAATGTCTTTTGGTAAATTCTAATAGGTATTTAGCATAATAAACAGTATCATATTATTTTGTATATATAAATTGTTAAATATTGCTTCAATAATAAATTTTGATTTTTAATAAAATTAGGCTGCTTGCCAAGTTTTTGTAAATCCGGTAATTAACCTATGTTTAATACTGATTTAATAAAAATAAAATTTCATAAATAAATAATATATAAAAAATAAAGGAATATAAAAATTGTCTGAAAATATGATAAGCAGTAAAGCTGAAAAAAAATTTTTTTTGCCTAAAAAAATAGAAGATTTTATTTGTTCCCAGCTTTATGGAAAAACATTTTATAGTGATGATCAGCTCTATTTGCATATGATTATGATGGCAGCAACAGGTTTTGCAGTATTAGTACATGTTTTTCTTTTAATAATATATTTTATTTTTGGTGTAAAACTATTGTTTGCTATTAATATTTTAAGTTTTTTTATACATATGTCAGGTTTTATTTTTATTAACAAAAGAAAATATACAATAGCCGGCCTTATTATTGCTTTTTCTGCTATCGCATATTCTTTTATTTCTATTTTTCTAATAGGTGTAAAAAACTATGTAATTTTTTATTTTTTTATTATTCTTATTATGCAGCTTATTATTCCTTATGCAAAATCATTTGTAAGAGGAATTATTATAATTATTTTATGGATTAGCATAATAACTTCTATAATAATTTATATTTATTTTAAACCATTACTTGAACTTGATAGAACAGCAAATATTGTTTTATCAATATATAATATTCATGTAGGATTTATAGGTACTGTTATAGAGCTTACAATAGGTAATATTCTTAAAGAAATAATTACACGGTTTAATCAGCAGAAAATGGAAGAGTTTAAGACCCAGGCATATATAGATCATCTAACAACTCTTTATAACCGCAGATATGCAGAGATTTTTTTTGAAAAAATATCACAGGAAGATAAATCTTATTGTGTTGCTATTTTAGATATTGATGATTTTAAAATAGTAAATGATAAATACGGCCATGCTTCTGGAGATATAGCTTTAAAAGTAGTTTCTGAAATTATAAAAAATAATGTAAGAAAAACTGATATAGTTTTCAGATGGGGCGGGGAAGAGTTTCTTATTATCCTGGAAGTTGCTGATTTAAATGCAGCTTATAATGTTTTGGAAAAAATAAGAATTAATTTATCCGAGGCACAAATTAAAGTAGATAATAATAGAATTATAACTCTTACTGCTACAGCAGGAGTATCTGTTTTAGATAAAAATAATATTGTTGATAGTATCTATTTATGTGATAAAAAATTATATGAAGGTAAAAATAGTACTAAAAATGTTGTTGTAATATAGCCTGTCTGTTTTTTCTTAGAGGAGGAAACAATTGATAGAAAGTAAAAAAAAATATCAAACATCTATAAGAACAAAAATTATAATAGCTATGAGTATTTGTTTTTTTCTTATGTTTGCTGTTTTATATATTGTTTTCTACACAAGCATGCAAAAAATGTTAATAGAAAAAGAATATTCAAATATGCTAAACCAGGTTAAATTAGCTAAAAATATATTAATGTCTTCCGTTAGCCACCTTCCGAGTACAACAAGGGACTGGTCAAGCTGGGACAATACATATGATTTTGTATTAGGCAAATATGATGAATTTCTGGATAATTATCTTACAGAATATCCTTTCCAGCTATTCCGTCTTAATTTTTTAACTATTTTGGATGAAGAATCAAATATTGTTTATGAAAAATTTTATGATTTTAGAAATTCCAGATTTATAGATAATAAACCTGATCTTAAAGATTTATATAAAAAAATAGGCGCTAAAACTATTTCTTCATTTAAAGGTGATATATCTCTTGATTTGACAAATACAACAGAGATTGGAGCAGTCGGATTTGTCAGTTATAAAAACGAAAGTTATTATATGAGTTCATATCCTATAATTCATTCAGATGAAACAGGCCCGGCTGTCGGCTCATTTATTTTCGGCAGAATTATTGATAAAGAAGAAATTGATTATTTAACAATTGATTATTCGCTGCTTAATTTTTCGTTATTATCGCAAGATGAATTTAAAATTGATAAAAAACAAAAGAGTATGCTTTTAAAAAACGAAGGATTGGTTCTTGCTGAAAAAGATAAAATTACAGCTTATGATCCTTTTGCAGATATTTTAGGCAGTTCTAATTTATTAATTTCTATTACAAATCCAAGAGTATTGTATGAACAGGGCAACAGTTTTATACGTATTATCCTGATAATAGTTGCAATATGCTGTGCGTTAGTTCTTATATCTACAATAATTACATTAAACCGTATTGTTATAAAACCGTTTGGTCTTTTAGTAAAAGAAGTTAATGAAATTAATATAGATACTGTGAGCAAACCTCTTGATATAAAAAGTAAAAATAAGGAACTTGAAAAGTTAACTGCTGCTATTAATGACATGCTCTACAGGATAAAGATGGACCGTGATATTATAGAAGCAAATAATAATAAACTTTACTATAATGCTAACCATGATATACTAACAGGGCTTCGCAACAGATTTAATATTGAAAAAGCGCTGGAAGATGCTATTGTAAAAGCAAAAGAAGATTTAACTAAAATATCTGTTTTCTTTATTGATTTAGATCATTTTAAATTTATCAATGATACACTAGGCCACCGTTCCGGAAATAATTTAATTATTAATATTGCAAATAAGATTATTGAACATCTGGGAAATAATTCTATGATTGCGCGCATGGGCGGAGATGAGTTTCTTATTGTTGTTGAAAATCTTGGCGATAAAATAAAAATTAATAACTATATTGAAACTATATTTGATATATTTAAAGCTCCTTTTTTTGTAAAAGAGAGAGAAATAGCAGTTAACGCATCGGTCGGTTCAAGCACTTATCCTGATGATGGACAGGATGCTGAAACATTAATAAAAAATGCTGAAGTTGCCATGTACAAAGCAAAAGAAGTTGGGAAAAACCTCTATATTTCTTATAAAAAAGAGTTCCATATTGAGCTTCAAAAAAGAATCTATATTGAAAATAAAATAAGAACAGCTATAAATGATGGTTGTAAAGAGTTTAAGGTTCTTTTTCAGCCTAAATTTTCAACTGAAACAGGAAAAATTATAGGCTGTGAAGCTTTAATAAGATGGCTTTCTCCGGAAGGAACAATAAGCCCTCTTGAATTTATTCCCAGGGCAGAGGAATCAGGCCTTATAGTTCCTTTAAGCTGGTGGGTAATTAAAGAATGCTGCAGTTTTGGAGCAAAAATTAAAAAAGAAGGAATCCCAGGATCAATTGCAATAAATGTATCAGCACAGGTTCTTCTTCATGAAGATTTTCTTTTAGTCATTAATGATGCTGTCAAAGAAACAGGAATAGATATTAAAAATCTTGATATTGAAATAACTGAATCAACCTTATTGGATGATATAAAAAAGGTAAATATTATTTTACATAAATTACATGAACTTGGAATTGAAATATCTGTAGATGATTTTGGCACAGGATATTCTTCTTTAAGTTATTTAAACAAACTTTCTGTAGATAGAATTAAAATTGACCGTTCATTTATTACCAGAATTAGTGAAACAGATGAAAATAAAGCTATTATTAGCGCAATTATTGCTATGGCAAAAAGTTTACGTATGGTTGTAACAGCAGAAGGTGTAGAAACAAAACTGCAATATAATTTTTTAAAAGATCTTAAATGTGAGGAAATTCAGGGATATTTTATAAGCAAACCTCTTTCCGGAGATGAATATATTGAATTTGTAAAAAAATATTCCTAGCTTATAAATATTTCTAAAGCTAGGAATATTAGATTTAATTTTCTATCTAAAATAATCTAAAATTTTTATTGTTATATTTAAAATAATAAATAGGTAATTTATTCCTATTTTGCTGTAATAAAAGATAAATAACATAATTTTTTATTTATAAATCAGGAATTATGCAAACAAGAATAAATAAATTCTTCTTTTTTTTAAATTTATAATTTTTTTACAAAAAAAACTTGTCTTTTTTGTAATATTAGTGATAAATTATGTACTGTAAGTTTTATAGGGATATAAACTATAGTTTTACACATTTCTTACCGAATCTATAACTGGGATATTATGTTTATATTATTGAAAGTTATAAGGATATTTAAGTGCAGAAAACTATTTTTGCTTTAATTTATATTTTAATACTTAATAATGTAATTATGGCAAAAGAAATGATGCATTTGGTAAAGAAAGGTGAAACACTTTACAGCATATCAAGATTATATAATGTATCACTGGATGATATACTTGTTGCCAACAAAATTGAAGACCCGTCAAAAATAAAAGCAGGATATAATCTGACAATACCATCTAAGACTATAGTAGAGAGTAAAGAATATAAGGTTGAAAAAGGAGATACCTTATATGGTGTTGCCAAAAAGCATAATGTAAGTATTAATGATCTGCTTAGTGAAAATAATTTTGACAAGGATACAATTATTAAAGTTGGTCAAATAATAAAAATACCAATACAACCCCAAAATCTGGATACACAAATTGCAGTTATTGACAAAAGAATATCTTTTCCAGATACTGGAAATAGCTATGCCCAATATTATTGGCCTGTAAAAGGAGAAATGGAAAAATTATCTGGTAAGCTTCAAGGCTCTAAAATTTCAGCAAATTATGGAGATGCAGTTTACTCTGTTTCATCGGGAAAAGTTGTATGGGAAGGACCATATAGAGGATTTGGAAGAGTAATCTTTATTGAGTCAATTTCTGGTTATGTTTATGTTTATGGCGGCAATGACAGGACAAATGTTATTGTTGGTGATTCTGTTGAACCAGGGTCTGAATTAGGAAAAATAGGTCTAAATGTGCATGAAAATAAGCCAACTATGTTTTTTGCGGTATATAAAGATGGAAAACCTATTGATGTTGAGAAAGCGCCCAGATTATAATTTTTCATAGAGGGATTTTATGAAAAAAAATAATGATTTAGGGTTAGTTAATGCTAAATACGGGAATGATCCCGGAAAAGAGAATTCAAAAGCTCCTGATCCTCTTTTTTTATACTTAAGACAATTAGCCTCAATAAAACTTTTAACTGTTAATGAAGAATATGAACTTGCAAAAGAGATGTATGACCTAAAGGCTGAAATTGATAAGCTCTCTAAAAAAAGTTCTGAAAAAAACTCAATGCTTGAAAAAAGGCTTAAAGAAGCAAAAGCCCATATGATACAGTCTAATTTGCGGCTTGTTGTATCAATAGCAAAAAAATACCAATACAGAGGCTTGGCATTGCTTGACCTTATTGATGAAGGCAATATAGGGCTTATCGAAGCAGTTGATAGATTTGACTATAATAAAGGATGCAGATTTTCAACTTATGGCACATGGTGGATAAAGCAGGCAATAATAAAAGCTATAGCAAATAAAGGAAGAACAATAAGGCTTCCTATCCATATGCTTAATACAATAAAAAAGTGTTATCTGGTTGCAAAACAGTTAACCAAAGAAAATGGAAAAGAGCCTGATTATGAAGAAATAAGCAAATATGTTAATATGACTCCGGAAAAAGTTGAAGAGGTAATGCAATATTCCAATGAAACATGTTCTCTAGATACCATAATTGATGATGGAAGCAATTCAAAACTTGGAGACTTTTTTAAAGATGAAAAAACAGAAACTCCTCTTGAAACAGTTTTCCAGTCAACTCTTAAAGATACAATATTTAAAATACTTGAACAGCTTTCCGAGAGGGAGAAAAAAATACTAATCTTACGATATGGCCTTCTTGGCGATGGCCCTCATACTCTTCAGGAAACAGGTGAAATACTTGGCATTACAAGAGAAAGGGTAAGACAGATACAGGAAAAAGCTTTTTATAAATTAAAAAAAATGGATATTATTGAAGAGTTTAAAAAATACAGATAAAAGATTATCTATATTTTATTATTATATTGGATTTGGTAAGCCAAGCCAAGTTATTTTTTACCAAATATTCTCTTAAAAAATTTGGTAAAAAAATCAAAAAATCTTCTGAAAATATTTTTCTTTTTTAATTTTGAAAGTTTTTTATAAGCTTCTGCAATATCATCTTCAGTAAAATCTTTTCTTTGTATATTTTCTTCAATCTCAATCTCAAGTAGCTCTAACTTATTACTAACCTCTATAATATTTTCATCTATTCTTATCCACCCGAGACGTTTTGCTGCTTCAAGGCGCCTATTTCCTGTTATAAGCTGTAATTTTGAATTTAAGATTATAGGATGTAATTGCCCAAACTTATTCATGCTTTCCATTAAAGACTCAAGATTTCCAATTTCTTTTCTTATGCGGTTTTTTACAATAATATCTTTAATCTTTACTTTCATAGCAGTTCCTTGGTTAATCTAACAGGTCTCTATCAATAGTTTCACCTGCTGTATATACAGACTTTTCATTCATTGATCTTAAAGAATCTATACTTGGAAGTTCTAGTTTTTCATCTGAGTCATCTTCATATATTGTATTATTATTTTGTATTGGAGTTATTAAATAGTTATCCTGCAGTTTTCTTATAAGTTCTGCATCTCTTGCTGATTTAAATTCATGTAAATTACAGAATTTTCTTGGTTCTGTTCCTGCAATAAAAAGTTCTGTTTTTGTGCCTTCATTACAATACTCAGTCGGAAGCATGCCTGATACAGAACAAACTGATAATTCAACAAGCCCTCCAGGTTTTTTAAAATCAACAGGGGGAAGCTGCTGGTTATTTTCATGTATATCTTTCATATATTTAGCCCATACAGGTCCTGCAGCCATTGCTCCTGTCTGGTTAAGCCCCAGCGAGTTTCCAGGCATATCAAAGCCAAGCCATACTGCTGTTGTCATATATGGAGAAAATCCAACAGTCCAGGCGTCTGACCAGTTTTGTGTTGTACCTGTCTTGCCTGCAAAAGGCATTGGAAAGCCTCCTACATTTCTGCGTCTATTTGCAAGAGAACCGAATTCAACAGTACTTTTAAGCATATCAACCATAACATAAGCAGACTGGGGAGTCATAATTTGAAGCCTTTCTCCCTCCCTCTTCTGATTTGTCCTTAATTCTCTTTCAGGCTCAAGTATAATCTTGCCGTTTCTATCTTCGATATATCTAATACCAATTGGTGTAACTTCTTTGCCCTGGTTTGGAAATACAGCAAAAGCCTGCGCCATTCTTATTGGAGCAACAGAAATAATTCCAAGAGCAAGCGGATATTTTCTTGGAAAAGTTCTTGATATTTCAGCAGGATCTTTTATTCCCAACAGTCTTGCAGCTCTATTTATTGCAGCATCAAAACCTATCATATCAAGTACCTGTATTGAAGGAATATTCATGGAGTGGGCAAGCGCATATCTTACAGAAACAGCTCCTTTCCATTCTCCCAAAAAGTTATTTGGAGCATATGGAGTTCCATCATCATTGCGGAACATAATAGGCTTATCATAAAGCATTGTTGCAGGAGTTATTGTTTTGGAAGATATAGCTGCAGAATAATATAGCGGTTTAAAAGAAGATCCAGGCATAACTTTTGCCTGAACAGCTCTATTTAGCTTTTTTGTCTCAAAATCGCTGCCACCTATCATTGCTTTTATATAACCGGTATCATTATCAAGTGTAATAAGCGCTCCTTCTATAATATTGCGCTTTAATTTTCCTGATTGATTTGCATATCCCATTCTTGTAATAAACCGCAGATCCTGGCATCCAAAAAGCAGGGACATTGTATTAAGAGTAGGATTGACTATATTATAATAATCTTCAGTCGCATGCCTTCTTTGCTGTGTGCCTGCTGTTCTTATAGGCGGTATATTAAAAATAAGAGACAATCCTTCAACTATTGGTATAAATTCTTTATCTGCAAATCCTGTCCGTTCCCCAGCTTCTCTCAGGTAGGTTTTATTCATTGTTTCAAAACCTTCCTGCATATATTTGTCTGCTTTTTCCTGATACCTTAGATCAAGTGTTGTATGGACAATAAGCCCATCCCTGAAATAATCGTGTGATCCATATAATATGTTTTCAAGTTCCTGCCTTATATATTCGCTAAAATATGGAGCTTTATCATCTTTTACAAGATAGGCAGTCTCTGATGCAGATCTTAGCGGGTCATATGTCTCATTCCAGTATTCTGCAAATGATAAATCAGCATCTTCTTTTGTTATATAATTAAGCTCAACCATTTGATTTAATACTTCGCGCTGGATAACACGCGCTCTTGCAGGGTATTTTATCGGTGAATATCTCGCAGGATTTGCAAGCTGTATAACCAGAATTGCTGATTCTGCAACTGTCAATTCTCTTGCAGAGTGGCGGAAATAAAATTGTGATGCAGCTTCAATTCCATATACATTATGGCCAAAATATGACTCATTTAAATATAATTCAAGTATTTCATATTTACTTAGACGCTTTTCCAGCTGAAGCGCCCACCATAATTCTATTACTTTGCGCTTTATAGTTTTTTCTTTTCTATCAGCAAATTGCCTTCCTGCAACCTGCTGGGTTATTGTGCTGCCTCCTGATACATAACTGCGTCTTATTATATTCCAGACAGCTCTGCCAATACCTTTTATACTAAATCCATTATGATGAAAAAAATCCCTGTCTTCCCTTGTTATAAGCGCCTGTATAAGATGTTTGGGAAGTTCATCAATTGGTATAATCTCCCTTTTTTCATCAGAAAAAAATTCAGTTATAAGCTTTCCATTTATATCAACTATTTGTGAAGGAAGGGCAGGGTGGTATTCCCCTATTTGATTTGTTTCAGATATATTTTTTGATAAGGCAAATATAACGCCGAATGTTATTCCAACTATAAAAACTAAAAATATTACAAATGCAAGAAATATTTCAAGCAGAACTTTTTGTTTTCTGGTAAATATCATAGTTAAGGTTAAATTATTGAAAGAAGCTTTGTCAAGACAAAACAGGACATTCCCTTGCGGGAATGTCCTGTCAAAATATCGCTCCTAATATAGTTAACTGGGAGGGGAACTATATTATCACGACATTTATAATATCGGTAATATAGAAAAAAGCATAATAGTTTTTTATAGCAGAGAATTTAAAATTTATACAAAATTATTAAAAAAAATACAAATACCCACATTAAAATATGTTATTTTACAATTTAAATACATAATTAATGTATAAAACAGCAGATTTATAAAAATTTGCTTTCTTTTTTATCATATAATTAAAAAAGCTTATTAATAGACCTTCGATAACCTAAAAGATGATCTAACAAAACCTTCAAGATTATTAAGCTACTCATAAAAAAATCATACAGGTGTCTAAATTACTATTTATTTGATGTTTATACAAAATAACTTTTGACAGGGGTCATCTAACAGGTCTAATATTCTGTTATATCAATATCAAGCAGAAGATCTATTAAATATCTTTTACTTTTTTCCAGTTTGATTTTTTTGCTTATGCTATATTCGCCAAGCTTAAAAACAAGGGTATGTTCTCCTATTTTTAGATTTGAGAATTCTCTTTGTTTAAAATGGGTGCCGTCTATAAAAATTTCTGCTTCAGGAGGCGCCTGGATTACAACATATGGCAATTCCCTTGTTAAATAAGCTGTTATACTGTTTTTCTCATTGCTTTTTATTACAACTGACTGTTCAAAAGCAAGATATCCTTCTTTTTCAATTTTTAGCTTTTTTATTCCCAAAGGCAATACAATATTTTCACTATTTTTATAAGATTTATTATCTATATATAAGGTATAATCTGTAATTTTATTTGAATTACTATCAGACGATGAGTTGTTTTTTTCAAAAACATTTATTGAAAGATTTCCATTTTCAGAAAAAAATGGAGAAACTTTAACTTTAATATTTTCAGTTAAAAGTTTATCAGGTATTCCTTTCATTACAGGAAGCAATACCACAAGCATTGGAAAAAAAGATTTTTTAAAATCATCAGGAACAATAATATCTGTGCCTGGAATAACTTCGCCGCGGGCCGGTTTTTTTGTAAAATATATATCAATAAAATGTCTGCTTTTTTCAGGTAAAACAATATATTTTACAAGATCGCCTTTATAGCTTGATACATCTTCTGTGGGAAGAGGCAAAATATTATTATAGAAAAAAAGCGCAAATGTATTAGGATATTCTTTTAAAGTTTCTGAAAGCCTTATTTCAAGTTGTATTTTAACAGGTTCAAACTCATTTTTTTCCATAACAATTGCAAAAATATTTTCGGAAGATAATATAATTTCATCAGTTTTGCCTTGTTCTGAATCAATTACAGATATGCCTTTTATTTGTCCGCGGATGTTATCAGAAAAAGATAGTTGCAGCACTATGAGCGAAAATAATAATGATAATACTTTGGTTTTCATAGTTATTACTTTTTCCTGTTGAATAGAATAAGCGGGTCTTCTGCTTTATCTCCGCTTCTTACTTCAAAATGTAGGTGTGGTCCTGTTGAATAACCTGTGCTGCCTACTTCCCCTATGATTGTACCTGCATTTATCTGATTATTCAATATTACAAAAGATTCTTTAAGGTGTCCATATAAAGTATGGTATAAGCCAGGGTGTTTTATAATTATATATTTGCCAAATACTTCATTATATCCATTTGCTGCAACAGTGCCTTTTCCTGCTGCAAAAACAGGAGTTCCTGCTGGAGCTGCAATATCAATTCCTGAATGAAAATTTGTATTACCGCTTACCGGGCTTACCCTGAGTCCATAATGTGATGTAATTCTTCCTTTTTCAATTGGAAACCTGAAAAATGTGCTTAAGAAAAAAGCTCTTTCAGTACTGCTAAATCTGCCGTCAATAATATAGTTAAATTTTTCTTTTGTTCCATTTGTTTTAGTTATAAAAATTTCATTAATTTCCTGGTCATTTCTGGACTTAAGAATATATTCTATATCAGATGACGGATTTTCAGGAATAAATAATATTATCTGATTTGGAATTATTATTTCCCTGTCAGGGTAAAAATCATTTATAGATGATATTCTATTTAATGTGCTGATAGATTCATAAGGTATGTTTAGTCTTGATGCTATTGTAAAAAGAGTATCTCCTTTTTGAGGCATATATCTATATATTGAAACTGGAATCTGCTGTTTTCCTGATGAAGTTATTCTATATGAAAGTGTAATATCTGCTGTAATTTGTTTAAAAAAAATATCTGTTTCATTAAGCGCTTTAATTTGCGGATAATTTATATAGGAAGAATTATCTGAATAGACATGAGATAATAATATTATCAAAAAAATAAGAGAGATAAATTTATATTTATTTAATATTATTATCCGGCTAAGTGTTAATTTTATCATAATTTTATTATTTCTATACAATTTATATCTAATCTATACAATTTTAATATATTTTCTTAAAGAGTCAGAAAATAATCTGATATAGCAAATAAAAACAGGTTGAAATTACTATTAGTTTTTGCCTGTTATTCTTTTTTAAAAAAATAAAAACGTATTAAGCCTGATATTAAAAATATTAAAATAATAATAAATATTGAATGGATATAAAAACCGTTATTCGCCAGCATAATTGCTGAGAATAACAGAAATGCTGCAAGTAAAATAAAAAATATTTTTGATACAGATTTTATAAATTTTTTTGCAAATTGTTTTTCTTTTTTTATTTTTGTAATCAGGTAGTAGATAAATAATACTGCTGCGGCGGAAAAAACAGCTATTGTATA